>NZ_JBHXSG010000007.1:0-228806 GCF_042714835.1 Streptomyces sp. NPDC058678
CCGGTTTTCTCCCGGCCCCCCGTTTTTTTTGCCTGGCTAATTTACATGGGGGGGGCGGGGGTGGCAAGGGTGGTTTTTCGGCCTGAGGGCGGGGCCGAAAACACCTCCCCGACCTCCCCGCTACTTGGGCCCTTTCGTGCCTCCCGGCCCCCGCCCCTTGCCGTCGGAGTTGCCCGGAGCGGAGTCCGTGGGCGCCGAGGAGGTGGCGGTGGCCGTGGGCGACGAGGTGGCGGCCGGATCCGTGGACGACCCCGCCGACGGCGCGCCGGACTTCTCCTCGTCCGGCGCGCCGCCCGTCGAGGCGCCGGTCGAGGCGCCGGTCGAGGCGTCCGTCCCGCCGGACACCGGGCCGCCCGGCCCCGAGGTGTCCGGGGCACCGGAGGACGCCGGGCCGTCCGAGGAGGGCGAGCCGTCCGCCCCGGTGGCGTCGTCCGGCGCCGACCTCGTGCCGCCCTCCTTGCCCTGCGGTCCGTTCGAGGAGGCCCCCGAGAACGAGAACCCGGCGATCAGCGCCGCCGCGGACACCGCGCCCGCCGCACCGGCGGCGACCACCATCCGGCGTGACCGCCACCGGCTCGGCTTGCGCCGCGACCGCCGCCGCCCCGGGCCGGCACCGCGGACCGGCACCATCTCGGCTCGGGTCACCGGGAGGCCGACCGTCACCGGACCGGTGTCGGCCACCGGGGGCAGTTCGGCCGTCTGGTCGTAGGCGTTCTGCCAGCCGTGTGCGGCGGCCGGGTCGACGTACTCCTCGTACGGGGGCGTCGACGCGGCCTGCGGGTGGTACACGTTCGGCACCTCCGGCGGCTCGCCGACCGCACCCGTGCCGTGGGCGCCGTTCTCGTACTGAGGTGGCCTGGACATGGGCGCGCATTGTAGGGACGGAAGGGGCCGGTGGGACAGCCGTCGGCGATACCCACCCAAACCGCCGCGTCCCACGTGGCGGAAAACACGACGCGGGGAGCGTTACCGGGCCGTAAGCTCCCAGACATGCAGGTGATCCAGTCGACCAAGCTCGCCAACGTCTGTTACGAGATCCGGGGCCCGGTTCTCGAGGAGGCGATGCGCCTGGAAGCGGCAGGGCACCGCATCCTCAAGCTGAACACCGGAAACCCGGCCGCGTTCGGCTTCGAGTGCCCGCCCGAGATCCTGGAGGACATCCTCCGCAACGTCTCCTCGGCGCACGGCTACGGCGACGCGAAGGGCCTGCTGGCCGCGCGCCGGGCGGTCGTCATGCACAACCAGACCCTCGGCATCGAGACCGACGTCGAGCACGTCTACATCGGCAACGGCGTCTCCGAGCTGATCGTGATGGCGATGCAGGGGCTGCTGGACGACGGGGACGAGGTCCTCGTACCGACCCCCGACTATCCGCTGTGGACCGCGGCCGTCTCCCTGTCCGGCGGCACCGCCGTGCACTACCGGTGCGACGAGCAGGCCGACTGGATGCCCGACCTCGCCGACGTGGAGCGCAAGGTCACCGACCGCACCAAGGCGATCGTCATCATCAACCCGAACAACCCGACGGGGGCCGTGTACGACGAGGCGATGCTGCGAGGGCTCACCGACATCGCGCGCCGCCACAACCTGCTGGTCTGCTCGGACGAGATCTACGACAAGATCCTGTACGACGACGCCACGCACACGCCGACCGCCAAGGTCGCCCCCGACCTGCTCACCCTCACCTTCAACGGGATGTCGAAGGCGTACCGGGTCGCCGGGTACCGGGTCGGCTGGATGTCGATCTCCGGGCCGCGCGCCCACGCCGACTCCTACATCGAGGGTCTGACGATACTGGCGAACATGCGCCTGTGCGCGAACATGCCGGGCCAGCACGGAGTCGTCGCCGCGCTCAGCGGGCGGCAGACCATCAACGACCTGGTACTGCCGGGCGGGCGGCTGCGCGAGCAGCGGGACGTGGCGTACGAGCTGCTGACGCAGATCCCGGGGGTGAGCTGCGTGAAGCCGAAGGGGGCGCTGTACCTCTTCCCGCGCCTCGACCCCAAGGTCTTCAAGATCAAGGACGACCGGCAGATGGTCCTCGACCTGCTCCGCCAGGAGAAGATCATGGTCGTCCAGGGCACCGGCTTCAACTGGACCGAACCGGACCACTTCCGGGTGGTGACCCTGCCGACGGTGACGGACCTGCGGTCGGCGATCACCCGGATCGGCAACTTCCTGGACGGTTACAGCCAGCCGTGACAGCGGTTTTTGGGTCGACTCAACTTTAGACGGGATCTAAGCTAGGATGGTTTCCTGAGAACACAGGAGGCCATCCCATGTACGAGCCGATCCGCACCAAGTCGGTCCACAGCACGATGGCCGGCACGACCTCCGACTTCCCTCACCGCACCCGTGAGGAGGAGCTGGACATCCAGCTCGCGGGCCATCTCGCCGCGCTACTCACCGTCACGGACGAGCTGCGCGCGCTCGCGCCGTCCGCCGACCTGGACACCGCGGCCGACCGGCTCGCCGAGCAGGTCACCCGGCTGCGGGGAGGCCGCCCGCCGGCCCGAGCCCCGCTCACCGGCGTCGCCGGCCGCACGAACCTCGCGCCCGTGCACCGGCGGGCGCACGCCCTCGCGGGCCGCGCGCTGGTGGTGGCCGCGTCCCGCGCCGACACGGCGGCGGCGATCCTGTCCGCCGAGCGGATGGACGCCCACGCGGCGGCCCTGGAGCCGCGCGAGCTCGCCCCCCACTGAGCCGTACGGCTCCCCGAAACGGCCCCGGTCCGCGTGCACCCGCAGCGACGCGCGGACCGGGTGCCATGGCACTGCGTTGGCTTGGGCGGCGGTTGTTGTTGTCGCCGGTTGGGAAGTGCCGACCTGATGCGGTGCCTCTCGCCGCGGGGGATCTGTCGTCGAGCGGCCGCGGGTCGTCCGTGGCCTGTCGCGCAGTTCCCCGCGCCCCTGACCGGGCATCACCGAAGGGCGCATTGCGGTCGGCGGCCGCGGGTCGTCCGTGGCCTGTCGCGCAGTTCCCCGCGCCCCTGACCGGGCATCACCGAAGGGCGCATTGCGGTCGGCGGCCGCGCGTTGTCCGTGGCCTGTCGCGCAGTTCCCCGCGCCCCTGACCGGGCATCACCGTAGGGCGCATTGCGGTCGGCGGCCGCGCGTTGTCCGTGGCCTGTCGCGCCGTTCCCCGCGCCCCTTTCGGGGCGCTGCAGTACCGGGACAGGTACGACACCCCCCGTTCACCCGCTCCGCCGGGGAATGTTGGGTTCCGCGAGCACTCTCCCCCTGTGAGACGAATCGCAGGAATCGTCCTCGCGGTCCTGCTGGTCGGCGGCGTGGTGGCAGCCGTCGTAGCGGGCCGGGACACCGGGGACAGGAGCACGGCAACGAAGACCGTGCGCGCAGTGATCGGATCGGAGAAGGCGGAGTTCTTCGCCGATCCCGACGTGGTGAAGGTCCTCGCCGCCAAGGGCTACACCGTCAAGGCCGAGACCTCCGGGTCCTGGGCCATGGAGGGGCTGGACCTCAAGGGCTACGACCTCGCCTTCCCGTCCAGCCAGGCGCCCGCCGCCGAGCTCGCCGCGAAGTACAGGGTCAGGCAGCCGCTGCCGCGGCCCTTCTACTCGCCGCTCGTCGTCGTGGCCCATCGCGGCGCCGCCGAGGTGCTGGCCGCCAATGGACTCGCCACCCTCGACAGGAACCGCGGCACCCTGAAGATGGCCGCCTACCTCGACGCAGCCGGGGACGACCGGACCTGGCAGCAGCTCAAGGGAGCACAGAAGTACGGGGAGTTGACCGGCACGCTCTACGTCGCCACCACCGACCCCGAGACCTCCAACTCCGGCGCCCTCTATCTCGCCGCCGCCTCCTATGCCGCCGCCGGCGGCAAGGTGGCCGCGAGTGATGCCGACGTCGACCGCACCGCGCCCCTGATGCGCAAGCTGGTCAGCGTGCAGGGAGCCCAGCAGTCCAGCACGGACGCGGCCTTCCGGGACTTCGTCAGCGGCGCCGGCAACCCGCTGGTGCTGGTGTACGAGTCGCAGGTCGCCGCACTGCTGGGTGAGGGGCGGGGCGTCGACGACGTGACCGTCCTCTACCCGGACACCACCGCCAACAGCGACCACACCGTCGTACCGCTCACGGAGAACGGCCGCGCGCTCGGCGAACTCCTCAGCGCCGACCCGGCGTTGCGCGAGCTGGCCGTCCGGCACGGGTTCCGGCCGCAGGGCACGACCGCCGAGTTCACCAAGGCCACGGGCGCCCACGCCGAGTACCTCAACCAGACGCTGACCGGGATCCGGCAGGCGCCCGTGCCCACCTCCGAGGTGCTGCACGCGATGGCGCGCCGGGCGAGCGGACAGGGGGACGGCACATGACCGACGACACCTTCACCCTCACCCCGCCCGAGGCCGTCACGCCCGTGCCCCGGGAGAAGGCCGGCGGGCTCGTCCCCGTCGACGACAGCGTCCGGACCGACATGGCCGAGAAGGCCGCCGCGTATGTCGAGGGCCTGGCCTCGCTCGACGCCCGCTCCCCCGAGTTCGCCGGCAAGGTCGGTGAGATCACCGCGCTCGGCGCCGGGGAGATGCGCGGCGCCGCCGCGCAGTCCAACCGCATGCTGGAGCGGACCGTGCGGAATCTGCCCGCCAAGGGCGGGGACGCCCAGTCCCAGGTGTCGGGCTCGCTGGTGGAGCTCCGGCGCGTCGTGGAGGACCTGGACCCGCGGGACCTGCCCGCCGCCAAGGGGCGGAAGTTCCTGTCCCGGCTGCCCGGTGGCAACAGACTGCGCGACCACGTCGCCAAGTACGCCTCGGCGCAGGGCACCTTGAACAAGATCGTGGGCTCGCTGCGCGGCGGCCAGGACGAACTGAGGCGTGACAACGCCGCGTTGCAGACCGAGCGGGTCCGCCTGTGGGAGACCATGGGCAAGCTCCAGGAGTACGTGGTGCTGACCGAGGCCCTGGACACGGCCGTCGAGCAGCACATCACCGGCGTCGAGGCGACAGACCCGCAGCAGGCCGACTCGCTGCGCGCCGACGTCCTGTTCCCGGTGCGGCAGAAGCACCAGGACCTGCTCACCCAGCTCGCGGTGTGCGCCCAGGGCTACCTCGCCATGGACGTCGTACGACGCAACAACGAGGAGCTGATCAAGGGCGTCGACCGCGCGGCCACGACCACGGTCTCCGCCCTGCGCATCTCCGTGATGCTGGCCTCCGCCCTCGACAACCAGAAGAAGGTCGTCGACCAGGTCAACGCCCTGCGCGGGACGACCGAGGACCTCATCCGGGGCAACGCGGAGATGCTCGCCACGCAGAGCGGCGAGATCCAGCGGATCGCCGCGGACCCGGCCGTCGGGGCCGAGACCCTGCGCACCGCCTTCCAGCAGATCTACCGCACCCTCGACGCCATCGACACCTACAAGGTCCAGGCGACCGAGGCGATGGCGGCGACCGTGGAGTCCCTGACCTCGGAACTCCAGCACGCGAGCGGGTACCTGGAGCGCAGCCGGTCGCAGGGCGCCCTGGAAGGAGGGCTCGGATGAGACGCCGGCTCACGGCCTTCCTCGCCCTCGCCCTCCTGACGGGCTGCACCGCGGCACAGGAGCAGGACGACCCGGGTGCCCCCGAACCCGGCACCCTCCGCGTCCTCGCCTCCAGCGAGATCGCCGACATGGCCCCGGTCCTCGACCGGGTCGAGAAGGACACCGGCGTCAAGGTCCGGCCCACCTACATGGGCACCCTGGACGCCGTGGAACTGCTGGCGACGGGCAAGGCGGACGGGACGTACGACGCCCTGTGGCTGTCCTCCAACGACTACCTGCGCCTGCGTCCCGACGCGGCGAAGAAGGTCGTGTCCGAGACGCCGGTCATGTCGAGCCCGGTCGCCGTGGGCGTGAAGCCCGCCACCGTCCGGGCGCTCGGCTGGAAGCCGGACGACGTCACGTGGGCCGAGGTCGAGCAGGCCGTCCAGGACGGCAGGCTGTCGTACGGCATGACCGACCCGGCGCGCTCCAACTCCGGCTTCGCCACGCTGGTCTCCGTGGCCTCCGCCCTCTCCGGCGCGCAGTCCGCGCTCACGGACGCCGACGTCACCAAGGCCACGCCCCGGCTGAAGGAGTTCTTCCAGGGGCAGCGGCTGACGTCGGGGTCGTCGGGCTGGCTGGCGGCGGCGTACCAGCGGCGCGGGAACGTGGACGCCCTGCTCAACTACGAGTCCGTCCTCAAGGGCATCCCGGGCCTCACCGTGATCCGCCCCCGCGACGGCGTCGTCACCGCCGACTACCC
Source organism: Streptomyces sp. NPDC058678 (assembly GCF_042714835.1). Taxonomy (NCBI): domain Bacteria; kingdom Bacillati; phylum Actinomycetota; class Actinomycetes; order Kitasatosporales; family Streptomycetaceae; genus Streptomyces; species Streptomyces sp. NPDC058678. The sequence goes on from NZ_JBHXSG010000007.1 coordinate 6,239, forward strand.
GCTCTCCTCCCTCACGGCCACCGACGCCACCACCCGGGAGGACGTCCGCAGGGTGACCGAGGCCCTGCGCACGCCGGAGATCCAGCGGGAGATCACCGAGCGCACGCACCGCCGCCCGGTCGTCGCCGCCGTGCCGCCCGCGCCGGGCCTCGATCCCACCCGGCGGCGCGAACTGCCGTTCCCGGGCAGCCGTTCCGTCGCGGACGGTCTGCTCGACTCGTACGAGAACGAGCTGCGCCGCCCGTCCAGGACCGTCTACGTCCTCGACACCTCGGGGTCGATGGAGGGCGACCGGCTGGCGGGGCTCAAGGACGCGCTCGCCGACCTCACCGGCGACTTCCGGGACCGCGAGGAGGTCACGCTGATGCCGTTCGGGTCGCGGGTGAAGAGCGTACGGACGCATGTGGTGGACCCGGCGGGCCCGCAGGCCGGTCTCGACGCCATCCGTGCGGACACCGAGGCGCTCACCGCCGAGGGCGACACCGCGATCTACACCTCGCTGGAGAAGGCGTACGACCATCTCGACGCCGGACGGGACACCTTCACGTCCATCGTGCTGATGACGGACGGCGAGAACACGGCGGGCGCGAAGGCGGCGGAGTTCGACGACTTCTACGCCGGGCTCGGCGCCGCGCAGCGGGAGACGCCCGTCTTCCCCATCCTCTTCGGCGACTCCGACCGCTCCGAACTGGAACACATCGCCGAGCTGACCGGCGGCCGCCTCTTCGACGCCCGGCAGGGCTCGCTGGACGGCGCCTTCGAGGAGATCCGTGGCTACCAATGACCTGCTCGGGTATCTCGAGTCCCGCAAGAACATCACCGGGAGCGCCTGCGGTCTCGCGGGGCTGGCGCTGACCTTCGCCGGGGTCGCGGGCCCGTACTGGCCCGTGGTCGTGGTGGGCCTGTACGGCGCCGGGGCCCTGATCGCGCCGCCGGAACGGCCGCCGCTGCCGGACTTCCCGGACCCGTCGGCCCAGCTCGACGAGGTGCGGGCCGACTTCGACCGGCTCACGTCCTACCTCGCGGACGTCGAGCTGCCGCCCGCCGCCGCGGGCCGGCTCACCGAACTGACCGAGCTGCTGGCCGCGCTGCTGGACCCCGGCTGGGTCGCCGAGGTGCTCGCCCAGGACCCGGAGGGCGTGCACACGCTGTCGCGGGCCGTACGGCAGGACGTGCCCGAGGCCGTCGACACGTTCGTACGGACCCGGTGGTGGACCCGGCTGGCGCCGGGCCAGGAGTCACCGGAACGGCATCTGGAGCGGCAGTTGACGCTGCTGCACGAGGAGGCCGAGCGGCTGGCCGCGGGCCTGCGGGAGACGGAGGCCCGGCGGCAGGAGTCGCACACGCGGTATCTGGAGGACCGGTCGCGGTGAATGGGCGAGGGCCTGCCGTCGCTCTTCCGTCGGGGCGGACGGGAGAACGACGACAGGCCCAGGGCCCCACACGTCGTTGTGCGGAACCTCGCCGGTACGGGGTTGCGCGAAGGTGCTGCACCGCGGCCGGCCGTGACGATATTGCTGGTCAGGGCACGATCGAGCCGGCCGCGGCGTCTTGGGGGCCGGCTCAGCCCAGGCGCTGCACCAGTGCGCGGTACTCATCCCACAGTTCCTTGGGTGTGTGCTCGCCGAAGGTGTTGAGGTGCTCGGGGACCAGGGCGGCCTCCTCGCGCCAGACCTCCTTGTCGACGGTGAGGAGGAAGTCCAGGTCCGACTCGGCCAGGTCCAGGCCGTTGGTGTCGAGGGCGCCCTTGGCCGGCAGGATGCCGATCGGGGTCTCGACGCCCTCGGCCTTGCCCTCCAGGCGCTCCACGATCCACTTCAGGACGCGGGAGTTCTCGCCGAAGCCGGGCCAGACGAACTTGCCCTCGTCGTTCTTGCGGAACCAGTTGACGTAGTAGATCTTCGGGAGCTTCGACTGGTCCTTGCCCTTGGCGACGTCGACCCAGTGGCCCATGTAGTCGCCCATGTTGTAGCCGCAGAACGGCAGCATGGCGAAGGGGTCGCGGCGCAGCTCGCCGACCTTGCCCTCGGCGGCGGCGGTCTTCTCGGAGGCCACGTTGGCGCCGAGGAAGACGCCGTGGTTCCAGTCGAAGGACTCCGTCACCAGCGGTACGGCGGTGGCGCGGCGCCCGCCGAAGAGGATCGCCGAGATCGGCACGCCCTTGGGGTCCTCCCACTCGGGCGCGATGATCGGGCACTGTGAGGCGGGGACGGTGAAGCGGGCGTTCGGGTGGGCGGCCGGGGTCTCGGACGCCGGCGTCCAGTCGTTGCCCTTCCAGTCGGTGAGGTGGGCCGGAGTCTCCTCCGTCATGCCCTCCCACCAGATGTCGTTGTCGTCGGTGAGGGCGACGTTGGTGAAGACCGAGTTGCCCCACAGCGTCTTCATCGCGTTGGCGTTGGTGTGCTCACCGGTGCCGGGCGCGACGCCGAAGAAGCCGGCCTCGGGGTTGATGGCGTACAGACGGCCGTCCTCGCCGAAGCGCATCCAGGCGATGTCGTCGCCGATGGTCTCCACGGTCCAGCCGGAGACCGTGGGCTCCAGCATGGCGAGGTTGGTCTTGCCGCAGGCGCTCGGGAAGGCGGCGGCGACGTACTTCGACTCGCCCTGCGGCGGGGTCAGCTTGAGGATCAGCATGTGCTCGGCGAGCCAGCCCTCGTCGCGGGCCATGACGGAGGCGATGCGCAGGGCGTAGCACTTCTTGCCGAGCAGGGCGTTGCCGCCGTAGCCGGAGCCGTAGGACCAGATCTCGCGGGACTCCGGGAAGTGGGAGATGTACTTCGTGGAGTTGCACGGCCAGGGCACGTCCGCCTCGCCCTCGGCCAGCGGCGCTCCGAGCGTGTGCACGGCACGCACGAAGAAGCCGTCGGTGCCGAGCTCGTCCAGGACCGCCTGGCCCATGCGGGTCATGGTGCGCATGGACACGGCGACGTAGGCGGAGTCGGTGATCTCTACGCCGATCGCGGAGAGGTCCGAGCCGAGGGGGCCCATGCAGAACGGGACGACGTACATCGTCCGGCCCTTCATGGAGCCGCGGAAGACGCCCTTCTCGCCGGCGAAGATCTCCCGCATCTCGGCGGGGGCCTTCCAGTGGTTCGTGGGGCCGGCGTCCTTCTCCTGCTCGGAGCAGATGAAGGTCCGGTCCTCGACGCGGGCGACGTCGGTCGGGTCGGAGGCTGCGTAGTACGAGTTGGGGCGCTTGATCGGGTCGAGTTTCTTGAAGGTGCCCTTCGCGACGAGCTCCTCGCACAGGCGCTCGTACTCGGCCTCGGATCCGTCACACCAGACCACGTTGTCCGGCTGGGTCAGTTCTGCGATCTCGTTCACCCACGAGACGAGTTCCTTGTGGGTGGTGGGGATGACGGGGGGAGCCGCGATGTCGCGCGCCACGATTGCTCCTAAATGAGGGATTTTGTCCTTTGTTGCCCCGTGGGGGCCGCGACCCGGATGCTTCGCAGCGTCGATTCCCTCTGGCGCTCATCCGGTGCCGACCGCACTCATTTGATCATCCGACGAGTTCGCCCATCTGTCCATAGGGACGTACAGATGAGCGGAGTGAGGATCGCCACGTGTAAAATTCGCGCTTTGCGTCCACATGGGATTCAGCTGAAGGTCCCTTGAAGGTCCCCCGCCGGAGCGCCACGGGCGGTACGGGCGCCGAACCTCATGAGACGATGGCCACTCTTGGTCGACCAACGGGTCGCACCGATCCGCAACTTACGGTTCCGTAGGTACGATGCCCCGTATGACTGCGTCCGTCCCCGACGCGACCTCGGACACCCCGGCCGCAGGCCGCGGTCCCGTCGCGACCTCCCTGCCGCACCCGGTCAAGCCCAAACTCCGCGGTTGGCTGCACCTGGGCATGTTTCCGGCCGTACTCATCGCGGGCCTGGTGCTCACCGCCCTCGCCGACTCTCCCAGAGGCCGCCTCGCCTGCGGGATCTTCGCCCTGACGGCCTGCCTGCTCTTCGGCGTGAGCGCGCTGTACCACCGGGGCGACTGGAGCCCGCGCATGGACGGGATCCTGCGCCGGCTGGATCACGCCAACATCTTCCTGATCATCGCCGGCACCTACACTCCGCTGACGATGCTGCTCCTGCCGGGCGCCAAGGGCCAGTGGCTGCTGTGGAGCATCTGGGCGGCGGCCGCGGCGGGCATCATCTTCCGCGTCTTCTGGGTCGGCGCCCCGCGCTGGCTCTACACGCCCTGCTACATCGCGATGGGCTGGGCGGCCGTCTTCTTCCTGCCGGACTTCATGCGCAGCGGCGGCATCACCGTCCTCGTGCTGGTGATCGTGGGCGGCCTGCTCTACAGCGCGGGCGGCGTGATCTACGGCATCCAGCGCCCCAACCCGTCACCGCGCTGGTTCGGCTTCCACGAGGTGTTCCACTCGCTGACCCTGGCCGCGTTCATCGCGCACTACGTCGGGATCTCGATGGTGGCGTACCAGCACACGTAGACCCCGACCGAAGACAGCGGCCACGGCTCGTCAGCCGTGGCCGCTTTTGCCTGCCCGGGGGGCTTGATCCACGGGAACGATTGACAGTAACTGGATTGTGAGAGCCACCTTCATTTGGACGGCGCTGCCGCCGATGCCCGAAAATGACCCTCATGACGCCCTCACCACCCTCTTCCCCCACCGACCGTCCCCAGCTGGGACTTCGCGAGCGGAAGAAGATCAAGACCAGGACGGCGATCCGCGACGCGACGTACGCGCTGATCCAGGAACAGGGGTACGACGCCACGACGATCGAGCAGATCGCCGAGCGCGCCGAGGTGTCGCCGTCCACGGTCTTCCGTTACTTCCCCACGAAGGAGGACATCGTCCTCACGGACGAGTACGACGCGGTCCTCCTGGAGGAACTGCGGGCCCGGCCGGCGGACGAGCCGTGGGCGGACTCCCTGCGGTACGTCATGCGCAAGGCCATCGGTCTCGGAGCGGCCGAGGAACCCGACGTCACCCGGATGCGGTCACGGCTGATGGTCGAGGTGCCCGCGGTGCGCGCCCGGATGATGGAGAGCATGTCGGTCACCGGCAGGCTGCTCGCCTCGGCCGTCGCGGCCCGCACAGGCCGCGCTGAGGCCGACCTGGAGGTGCGGGTCTACACGATGTCCCTGATCGGTGGCCTCGCGGAGATCTCCCTGTACTGGGCCGAGAACGGCTTCCGGGACGACCTGCGCGAGCTCCTCGACCGCGCCCTGGACGTCATCGAACACGGCCTCACCCGGTAGAAGCCTCTGGGGGTGCAGATGTACACCTGACACACCGGTGACATGAGAGCCGGTGATCGCACCCCTGGCCGACGTCCGCAGGCACTTGGCGCATGTCGTAGACCGCGCCCACAGGGATATGACCCCCACGATCATTACGCGCCGGGGCAGGCAAGAGGCCGTCGTCCTCGACATCGAGGAGTACCGCCGTCTGCGTGAGCTCGCGGAGCAGGCCGAGGACGCGTGACTGAACCGGTTGGCAAACGAGGCGGAGTCCGAAGGGCTCGACGGGTCGGTCTCCCTCGAGGAGATGGCCGCCGCCCTCCGCGCCGACCACCCCTGATGCCGATGGGGTACGTCACGCGGTTCACGCCGCACGCCCAGCGGGACATGCTCAAGATCCCCCGCCCCGACGCCGTGCGCATTCTCCACCGGCTCACCGGGCTCCAGCGGGCGATGGACGCCGACGACACGACCGCCCGCGACATCAAGGCGCTCCAAGGACACAACGCCCGCTGGCGCCTGCGGGTCGGGGACTACCGCGTCGTCCACACCGTCGAGGACGGCCGCCTCGTCGTACGGGTACTCGCGACCGCCCATCGTGTACCGCGGCCTGTGAGCATCGCTCCTCGTGCGGTCCCGCGGTCATGACATCCTGACCCGGTGAGCGCAGTAGCGGAGATCCATGTGGAATTCGCCCCCGAGCTGGCCCTCTTCGTCCGGCACGGACGGCGGGCCGGCGCCACCCCGGTCGTCATCGACGGCGTCTCGAGCCTCGGCCATGTCGTCGAGTCCCTCGGCGTGCCGCTGACCGAGGTCGGCTCCCTCGTCGTGGACGGCCGCGAGGCACCCGTCTCGCACAGCCCTGCGGCGGGCGAATCCGTCCGGGTACGGGCCGTCGAGCGGCCCCAGCAGGTCCCCGGCGCTCCCCTCCGCTTCCTCCTCGACGTCCACCTCGGCACCCTCGCCCGCCGGCTGCGCCTGCTCGGCGTGGACACGGCCTACGAGTCGACGGACATCGGCGACCCGGCCCTCGCCGCCCGCTCGGCGGCCGAGCGCCGGGTCATGCTCAGCCGGGACCGGGGCCTGCTGCGCCGCCGCGAGCTGTGGGCGGGGGCGTTCGTCTACAGCACCCGCCCCGAGGACCAACTCCAGGACGTGCTGGAGCGCTTCCGCCCCGAGCTGCGCCCGTGGACCCGGTGCACCGCCTGCAACGGCCTCCTGAAGGAGGCCACCAAGGAGGAGGTGGCGGACCAGTTGGAGGGCGGAACGCAGCAGTCGTACGACGTCTTCGCGCAATGCCGGGAGTGCGGGCGGGCGTACTGGAAGGGCGCGCACCACGACCAGCTGGAGGCCATCGTGGAGCGCGCCCTGGAGGAGTTCGCGGGCGACCGCTAGCTCTTCTTCTTCACGTCACCCTTTCCGCAGGCGATCCCGTCCTTGTTCCGGTCGAGCCTGAGCGGGTCGTCCTTGCCGTTGACCTTCAGACGGCCGTAGTCGTTCGTCTTCAGCCAGGCACAGCGGGCGGCCGTCGTGGACTTGACCTCGTCCGGGAACGCGGTCGGCACGCAGACGTTGATGGAGCCGTAGTGCGGGTCGCAGCCCGAGACGGTGGGGCTGACCTTCTGCGAGGTCTTCTTCTTGCCGGGCTTCTGGACCGTGCCCTCCAGGGAGTCGGCGAAGGAGTGGACGTGCGCGGAGGCGTCGGTGGCGCTCAGCGCCGACGGACCCTGCAGGTGCACCCACTTGGCCACCGACGGCACACCGTTGGCGTCGACCGCGAAGAGCATGTACCAGCCGGGCGGCGCCATGTTGGGGTTGCTCGTCACGTTCAGGTCGACGTTGTTGCCGTCCACCGACAGGGGCAGGTCCACGAACCGCTGGTTCGGGTCCGAGGAGTGGGTGACGGCTGCCGGGCGGATCAGCTCGGCCTTGGCGATGGGCCGGTCGACGGTGATCCGCTGGGTGTCGCCGTAGTTCCACTCGGTGTCGATCACCGACGTGATCGACGGACGCGTGCCCTTGAGGAGATAGGGCGGGGTGTAGATCGACACGTTGTGGTTCCAGGTGCCGTTGCCGGGGTTGTCGCCGGTCGACATCACCCGGCCGTCGGGCAGCAGGAACGAGGACGAGTGGTAGCCGCGCGCCTGCGGGTCGGCGGCCACCGGGTCGAAGGTGTTCGACGCCGGGTCGTAGATCGACGACTCGAAGACCGGGTCGGCCCGGTTGTGCAGCGCGCCGCCCGTCTCCAGGACCTTGCCGTCGGGCAGCAGTACGGCGGAGACGTACATCTTGCCCTGGTTGCCCGTCTGGGCCACCTTGCCGTTGCCGAGGTCGACCGTGCCCTGCGGCAGCGGGGGCCCGGCGACGTACGCCGGGTTCGCGGCCTTGAGGTCGATGACGTCGGTCAGCCGGTTGGCGTCCGGGTTGGAGTCGATGTTGCCGCCGCCGAGGGTGAGGACCTTCTGGTCCTGCGCCGGAGGCAGCAGGACGCTCGCCGACTGGTCGCGCTCGTCCTTGTTCTGCAGGCCCGGGATCTGGGTGACGGTGTTGGCGTCGTAGTCGTAGATCGCCGACCCCGTGCCGGGGATGTTGTTGCCGAAGACATGGCTGCCCGAGTAGAAGAGGCGGCCGTCCTGCATCAGGATCATCGACGGGTACAGACCCCAGTACGACCAGGTCTGGTTGACCTTCCACAGCGGCTGCCACTGCTGCTCGGCGTCCGACCAGTACTCGGCGGTCACCGAGCCGGTCGAGTCCTCTTTCAGGCCGCCGAAGGAGATGACGTCACCGTTGCCGAGGGCGGTCGCCGACGGATACCAGTGGCCGTCGTTCATGTCGTTGGTCTTGCTGTACGTCTCGGTGACCGGGTCGAAGATGTACGAGTCCTTGTAGCCCTCGTAGCCGTGCCCGCCCGCCACCGGGTACGCCTTGTTGCCGCTCATCACGAGGACGCGGCCGTCCTGGAGCTGGACGTGTCCGGAGCAGAACATGTCCTTCGGCGTGGGGATGACCTTGTAGGTGCCGGTGGCCGGGTTGTACACCGCGGAGGTGAAGGTGCCCGCGTTGAACTGCTCCTCGCTGTTGCCGGAGCCGGCGATCAGCAGCACCTTGCCGTTGTTGAGGACGACGGAGTGCATGGAACGCACCGGGTTCTGCGTGGGCAGCACGTCCCACCGCCCGTTGGCACACTGCTCGGCGGTGCCCGTGCACACCGGGGTCGGAACCGGGTCGGCGACCTGGTCCATCGTGTAGTCGTCGGTGGTGACCGAGCCGGTGCCGTAGACCGAGACGCCCCAGGTGATGCGGTCCGTACCGGCCGGGACCTCCGGGGTGCGGACCGACGCCTGGGTCCAACTGCCCGCCATCTCCAGCGTCTTGAGGTCGGTCCAGTACTGCCAGCCCGCCGTCGCGTCGTGCCGGAAGAGGGTGACGGACGTGTCCGGGGTGGTCGACTTGTACCAGAGCCCCAGGTCGTACTGCTTGCCCGCGGTCACGACCGGAGCGCACTGAGCCGACTCGGTGATCAGCGCCTTGCGGTCGCCGCTGACCCGGCGGGTCAGCTCGACCTTCATGGCCTTGGAGCCGGAGTGGGCGTCGGAGGTGGTGGTGAAGCTGAAGTCGTTGTCGCCCCAGCCGGACTTCTCCCAGCAGTACGGCATCCCGTCGGTGCCGGCGGTCTCGAAGCCGGGGTTCGTGATGAGGTTGGCGGCGGAGGCTGGCTGGGGTGAGGTGAGAAGAAGGCCCCCCGTAAGGCCTGCCACGGCCAGGAGGGCGGATCTCCTACGGTGTCTGTTCACTCGGCTCTCCTTGCGGTACGACCGCTTTCAGGGCCCCCGCGGCCCTTCGCGGCAGATAGACCAGCGCTTCGGTCCCCACGAAGCGCAGGACGAAGGTCGTCACCAGCGCGAGAGCGGTCGCGGACAGCGCGCTCATGTCAAACCGGTGGACGAACAACGCGATCAGCGGGATCCGCAGCACCAGGTCCGCGTTGGCGAGCAGCGCGAACCGGCCGACGCGGTCCCACAGCCGCCGGTGCCGGCGGCGGTCGCGGAACAGCAGGTGCTCGATGAGCAGGAAGTTCCAGGCGACGCCGAGCTGGTTGGCGAGGATCTCCGCCGGCAGGTAGTGCATGCCGAGCAGGGTCAGCACCCACAGACCGAGCAGGTTCGGCACGAACCCGGTCGCGCCGATCAGGCCGAAGCCGACCATGCGGGCGACCGGCGAGGCGGTGCGCAGACCGACCAGGTGACGCAGGAAGCGGAAGCCCTCCTGGGCACTGGACTTGGACTCGCCGGCGAACCGGTCCTGGAACACGAACGGGACCTCGGTCACCCCGCGCGGACGGCTGCGCACGGCGAGTTCGAGGAGGATCTTGTAGCCGAGGGGCTGGAGCACGTCGGCGGTGACGGCGCTGCGCCGGATGGCGAAGAACCCGCTCATCGGGTCGCTGATGCCGTGCAGCTTGCGCGGGAAGAGGGACTTGGTCAGCCAGGTCGCCCCGCGCGAGACGGCGACCCGGTAGCTGCCCGCGAGTCCGGCGCGGCTGCCGCCCTTGATGTAGCGGGAGGCGACGACGAGCCCGGCGTTGGCCCGCTCGCCGGTGGCGACCAGCTCCGGCACCAGGGACGGCGGATGCTGGCAGTCGCCGTCCATCACGACGATCCAGTCCGACCCGGCCGCCTTCATGCCCTCGACGACCGCGCCGCCGAGCCCGCCGACCGGCTCGTCGCGGTGCAGGACGGTCACCGGGAAGGGGCAGTCCTTGGCGGCCTCGTAGATGACCTCGGGGGTGTCGTCGGTGGAGTCGTCCACGAAGACGACCTCGCAGGGCAGCCGGGACGGCACCGACTCGCTGATCTGCCGCAGCAACTGCCGTACGTTCGCGGACTCGTTGAACGTCGGCACGACAATGGTGACGGCGCCCGGCTCGGGCACCTCGACGGCCCGTACGGCCGGATCGCCCAGTTCTCCTGGGACGATGGATTCCTGGGTCATCGGACGCCTCCCGCGGCGGTGCCGGTGGTCTGGATCTGCCGGATCTCGATCCGGTCCGCACCGGTGCCGAAGACGGCGACCGGTTTCGAGTGCTGGATGGCCGCCTTGACGTTGGGCAGGTCGACCGCGTCACGCCGGACCGTCGGGGAGGCCACGACGTAGTCGATGTCCTTCCAGCCGTGCGGCATCGTCTTGGTGACCGCCGGGTCGAGGTCGGCCTTGTAGAACCAGATGACGCCGAGCCCGGGCCGGTACCCGGCGTGCACCAGGTCCAGCCACATCGCGTCGTCGACGAGCACCCGGGTGTCCTCGGGGTCCTCCACCTCGGTGGCAAGCCACTTCGAGGCGGCCTGGTAGGGGGCGTTGGCGTCGACGGTGACGGCGGTGCGGTCGCCGTCGTACCACTTCGGGACGACGTAGGCGCCGGCGGCGACGGCGAGGACCGCCGCGAGGGCGTACCGCCCGCCGGTGAGCAATCGTTTCTCCCTCTCGGCACGCCATCTGCGCAGCACGGCGTGGGCGACGGAGGCGGTGCCTCCGGCGAGGACGAGGGCGAGGAAGGGCAGTGCCTGGATGACGTACATCGCGGGCAGGTAGCCGTTGGGGCGCAGGGCCAGCGCGGCGAGGATCGCCACCGTCAGGGCCGGTCCGGCCAGGGCGCGGGCGGTGACCGACCAGCGCCAGGTGGCCAGCAGCAGGAGGGCGCCGGCGAGGCCGCCCAGGGGCAGGACACGGTCGTAGTAGAGCCAGGACTGGAAGACGCCGTGGGAACCGGAGCCCTGGTCCAGGATGAAGCCCGAACCCGGCCTGGTCATCTGGTACTTGACGCCGTCCCACAGGGAGACGTGGCCCCCGCCGGGCAGCAACTCGCCCTTGAGGAGGGCGAACAGGGGGTACGAGAAGCCGATCAGGGTGCACGCCGTGATGGCGCCCGTGACCGCGAACTTCCGGGTGTCGCGATGGCTGTGCCGCCACATGGTGACCAGCAGCGCGGGCAGGATGACGAGCATCGTCTCCTTGGTGAGGACGGCCGTGGCGGCCGCGATCCCCGCCCCGAAGTGGTGCCAGAGGTGACGGCTCGGGGAGGCGGCGAGGGTGAACGCCACGAGCGTCCACATCACCGCGAGGTTGTCGAGGAAGATCTCGCGCTGCAGGACGACGGAGAGCGGCGAGAGCCCGAACAGGACCATGCCGAGCCCGGCGGCCCAGCGGGGCAGGGACAGACGGCGGCCCAGGACGTAGACCAGCACCGCGCTGATGCCGCTGACCACCAGCATCGTCGCGCGCATCGAGCCGACGGTCATCGACTCGGGGCTGATCATCGAGGGTATCCAGGTCAGCAGGGCCAACTGGATCCAGCCGAGCGGCGGGTGGTCGTACCAGTAGGTGTAGTGGGCGAGGCCCTTGCCCTCCTGGACCGCCCAGGCCTGGGCGAGGTAGGTGCCCTCGTCGTCGCTGAGCGTCGGGTAGTCGGCGATGTTCCAGCCCTGCACGACCAGGATCGCCACGAGGAGCAGACCGCACAGCAGGAGGTCGGAGCGGGAGGAACGCAGGCGGCTCGGTGGAGCCGCCCGGCCGGCCGGACCGGATTCAGGCGCAGGCTGCCGCTGCGCGGGGACCTTGGGAGTGGTCACCGCGGGGAGGGTGGAGGTCACGCGGGGACGTCCTCTCGGGTCACTTCGGACGGGGTGAGGTGCGCGCCGACGTGAGTGGTCAACTCCCAGTCGTTGCGGCCGCGCTGCTCGCGCCAGACGGCGCGGACGGCGGCCCCGGCGAGGAGTACCTGGTAGAAGGGGCCGCCCACGACGAGCTTGACGTAGTGGACGAAGCGGACGCGAAGCCCGTACTGCTTGCCGAAGTCGTGCAGCCCGACGAGCTCGAAGACGAAGGTGACCAGGGCGGTCACGGCCGGCAGGAAGGTGATGAACGCGATGCTCACGGGCACGTCGAGGAAGAGCGCGATGGCCACGTTGAGCGGGATGATGATGCCGGTGAAGGCCTGCATGAAGGGCGTCATGAGGGTGTAGCGGGCCAGCAACCGCTGCCCGAATCCCGGCAGTTGCTTCCAGTCCTTCTTGCGGTACACCTGGAGGAAGCCCTGGTTCCAGCGGGTGCGCTGCTTCAGCAGCGACATCAGCGAACCGGGGGTCTCCTCCTTGGTCACCATGTCGGAGTCGTAGGCGACGACGACCTTCTTGCCGACGCTGGACAGGCGCACGCCCAGGTCGCAGTCCTCCGCGAGGCAGTCGGGGTCCCAGCCGTCGGCTTCGCGGAGCACGTCCGTCTTCACGAAGACGGTGTTGCCGCCGAGCGGGATGAACCCTTTCTGCGCGTGCAGGTGCAGCCGGGAGCGGAACCAGAAGAAGTACTCCAGGCAGTTGCGCAGGCTGTACCAGCTGGAGTGGAAGTTGATCAGCTGGACCCCGCCCTGGACGACGTCCGCGCCGGTCGTCCGGAACGCGTGGTCGACGTGGGCGAGCAGCTCCGGGTGGACCTGGTCCTCGGCGTCGAAGACCCCGACGACGTCGCCGCGGCAGTGCGGCAGCGCCGTGTTCATGGCCTTCGGCTTGTTCTTCTTGTCATGGGTGTCGACGACGACCCGCACGCGCGGGTCACGATCCGCGGCGTCGCAGGCGACGGCCGTGGTCTCCGGGTCGTCGTGCCCGACGATCACGATGATCTCGAAGTCGGTGTGGCTCGACTCCAGCAGCCGCTGGATGGTGTGGTCGAGCACGGCCTGCTCGTGCCGCGCCGGAAGCAGCAGCGAGAACGACAGGCTCTCCCCGCCGTCCGGTCTGTGGAAGCGGGTGGAGGCAAGCACTTCGGGCGTACGCCACGCGTGCATCTGCCACCACAAGGTGAACGCCGCCATCCAGAACAAGGCAAGCGAGACGGCAGCGATGAAGACAGACGTAAGCAACAGATCCCCCCAGATCCCAAAACCCCCTGTCGCGACGGATGACCACATCCGTCGCGTCACTGTGCAGAGATTAGGGGGGAACTGTGAAGCGCGGGAGCTCTTCCGATAAATAGCGTGTTTCGGAACGGTGACGGTGGTAGCGGGATGTATCCGAACACATGCTCAATTTTGGCACGCGAAAGAGAGACCTCCGCTTCCGTTTCAGCCGCTCAGTTGCGTGCGAAGTCGGTCCGGATCGGTCGTCGGAGCGTCACATGTGAAGTTACGGCAGACATACGCGGTCGGTTCACCGTTGCTCAGCGGACGGTCGGCGAGCAGCGGGAACTCGTCACTGCCCGGAGTCCCCACCGCGACCACGGCACCGGGCGCCGTGCCCAGAAGTGCCGTGCGGTGCAAGGCCCTTGTTCCCGGATCGCCGATGGCCGGGCCGACGATCGCCACCTCGCGCGGCCCGTCGAGCAGCGCCTCGGCGACGGCGAGCCCCCAGCCGATGAAGCGGGGGACGCGCGGGCCGAGCGCCTTGACGACGCCGAGTGCCTTCTCGGCGGCGGCGCGGTGCGGCTCGGAGCCGGTCTGGGCGGCGTAGCCGACCAGGGCTCCGGCGGCGGCGGTCCAGCCGGAGGGGGTGGCGTTGTCGGTGGGGTCCTGCGGGCGGCGGATCAGCTTCTCGGCGTCGGCGGCGGTGTCGTAGAGGCTGCCGGAGTCGTCGGCGAACCGCGTGAGGACGTGGTCGAGGAGGAACCCGGCGAACTCGAGCCACACGCCCTCGCCGGTCACGGAGGCCAGCGCGAGGAAGCCCTCCGCCACATCGGCGTAGTCCTCCAACACCCCGGCGTTCGCGCCGACATGCCCGTCCTTGCTGGTACGCGAGAGGCGGGCCTGCTCGTCCAGGTGCAGCCGGACCAGGAGGTCGGCGGCACCGAGCGCGGCCTCGATCAGGTCGGGACGGTCGAAGTAGGCGCCGGTCTCGGCGAGCGCGGCGATCGCGAGCCCGTTCCAGGCGGCGACGACCTTGTCGTCACGGCCGGGTGCGGGGCGGTCGTTCCGCTTGTGGAGGAGGCGTTCCTTGATGGAGGCGATCCGGTCGGCGTCGAAGACCTCGTCCTGCTGCGGGAGCTGGAGGACGGACGAGCCGTGCTCGAAGGTCCCCTCCTCGGTGACGCCGAAGTACCGGACGGCGAGCTCGGCGTCCTCGTCCCCGAGCACCTCGCGGAGCTGCCCGGGCGTCCACACGTAGTAGGCGCCCTCGACGTGCTTCCCGGTCCCGTCGTCGCTGTCGGCGTCGAGCGCGGAGGAGAACCCGCCTTCGTTCGTGCGCAGTTCCCGCACCATGAAGTCGGCGGTCTCCAGGGCGACCCGGCGGGCGAGCTCGGAGCCGGTGGACCGCCACAGGTGGGCGTAGACGCGGCACAGCAGGGCGTTGTCGTACAGCATCTTCTCGAAGTGCGGCACGATCCAGTCCCGGTCCACGGAGTAACGGGCGAAGCCGCCGCCGAGCTGGTCGTAGATGCCGCCGCGGGCCATGCGGTCACAGGTGTCCCGGGCCATCTGGAGGGCGCCCTCGGCCCCGGTCCGCGCGTGATGCCGCAGCAGGAACTCGACGGCCATGGACGGCGGGAACTTGGGCGCCCCGCCGAACCCGCCGCGCTGCGCGTCGTACTCCCGGGTGAGCCCGAGGAGGGCCGCGGCCAGCTGCTCCTCGCCGGGCGCCTGGCTGTCGCCGTAGGAGATCTCCCGCCCCGCCAGGTCCCGCACGATCTTCCCGGCCACCTCGGCGACCTCGTCCCGCCGGTCGGCCCAGGCGCTGTGCACGCCCTGCAGGACCTGCTGGAAGGCGGGCATGCCCTGGCGCGGGGCGGGCGGGAAGTAGGTGCCGAAGTAGAAGGGCTCGGCGTCCGGTGTCAGGAACACGGTCATGGGCCAGCCGCCCTGCCCCGTGGCCGCCTGGACGGCCTCCATGTAGACGGCGTCCACGTCGGGGCGTTCCTCGCGGTCGACCTTGACGCTGACGAAGTGGGCGTTGAGGTAGTCGGCGGTCGCCTGGTCCTCGAAGGACTCGTGCGCCATGACGTGGCACCAGTGGCAGCTGCTGTAGCCGACGCTGAGCAGGACCGGCACGTTCCGTTTCCGGGCCTCCTCGAAGGCCTCGGCCGACCACGGCCACCAGTCGACGGGGTTCTCGGCGTGCTGGAGGAGGTAGGGGGACGTCTCATGGGCCAGTCGGTTCGGCATGGTGTCCATCCTGCCGCAGTACCCGGCCCGTCACGCGGCAGGCGTCTCCCGGAGAGTGACCCCGAGTTTTCCCGTGTCCCTGGAGGGGCACGGTGATCACGTCGGGCAGGCGATCCGGCCTTCGTGGTCCGCGGCCCGCCGCCAACGGGCGCACCGGGCAAGGTGATCGGAGCCCGTCGCCCCCTCGCCCCGATGCTCCGTCGGCAGCACACTTGACCAAGGAACCACCGAAGAACCACGAGGAAGAGCCGTTGCCGCCGGAGGGGGACGTGACATGCGGGACAGTCATCGCGCGGAGGCCGAGCGGTTGCTGGCACGGGCCGTGGAGGAGGAGGTACGGCGGTCGGGCGGCCGTACCGACGGGACCGTGCTGCTGTCCCGGGCCCGCGCCGCGCTGGACTCGATGGCACAGACGGCCGCGGAGGAGTACGAGGCGTACACGCGCGCCCTGGAGGAGTCGGAGGCCGGTCAGCTCACCTTCGGGCAGCGGTACGCGCGTGAGGGCGGCGGTACTCCGTTGCTGGTGGCGGGCGTCGCGGCGGTCGCGGCCACCGTCGCCGACCTGGCTCTCGGCACCGGCGCGAGCACCGCGCTCGGGGCCGGGATGACGGTGGGGGTGGTGGGCGCGGCGGCGACGGTCGTGAAGGTGGCCGGTTCGCATCTGCCCGCCGCGCACCACCACGCGGGCGCGCTCGGCCAGCCCGGCGGACCCGAGCAGTTGCGGTTGCAGTGGCTGACGGCTCTCGAAGTACGCGGCATCCGCCCCTACCTCGATCAGCAGCGGGTACGCAACGCCTCCACCGGGCCGAAGCAGACGGGACCTCGACTGAAGGGCACCGACAAGAGCGCAGCGGCTCGCGGGCGCAACGTGCTGGAGCAGTCGTTCGGGCAACTCCCCGAGCCGGTGGGCCCGTTCGCGGGCCGACGGCAGGAGACGGGCCGGATCCGGCAGTGGGTGCAGGCGGCCCGGGCGAGCACCGAGACCCGGCCGACGGTCGTCGTCCTGCACGGGGCGCAGGGCAGCGGCCGCACGACGCTCGCGGTGCGCGCCGCCCACGACCTGAAGGACTACTTCCGCGGCGCGTGCGTGGTCGACCTGCGCGGCGCCAGCCCGGAGGAGGCGCCGCTGTCGACCCGCGACGCGCTGCTGCACCTGCTGAACCGTCTCGGCGCGCCCCGCGAACAGCTGCTGTTCCGTGAGCGTTCCTCCGCGGACCAGCAGGTCAAGCGGCTCAGCGAGCTGTACCACCAGCATCTGACCGGCCTGCCCGTCACCATCGTCCTGGACGACGCCTCGGACCCCGAGCAGGTCCGCACCCTCGTCCCCGAGCGCTCCGACAGCCTGGTCCTGGTCACCGCCCGGCAGCCCCTCGATCTGCCCGCCGACCTCGCCGCCCGGGTGCACCACCTGCCCGTCGAGACCCTGGACGGGCCCGGCGCGGAGGAGCTGCTGACGGCGGCCGCGCAGGACAGCACCGGCCCCTACGACGCCGAGTCCACCGAGCGCATCAGCCGGCTGTGCGGCGGACTGCCGCTCGCGCTGCGCATCGCCGGCTCCTCGCTCGGCCCGCGCTCACCCCGCCAACTCGCCACGGATCTCGACGCGTACGGCCCGGTCGAACCCGCCGAGAGAGTGCTGTGGCTGCGCTACACCGACCAGACGGAACCGGCCCGCCGGCTGCTGCGCCGCCTCGCCCTGGCCGGCCGCGCCTCCCTCGGCGCCGCCGCGGCCGCCGCCCTGCTGGCCACGGACGAGACGGAGGCGAGCCGCCACCTGGTCGCGCTGGCCCGGGCGGGCCTCATCGACCACGTCCGCGGCAGCCGCTACCGCGTCCACGACGTGGTCCGCGCCTTCGCCCACGCCCGCCTCCTCGACGAGGAGGAGCCCTCGGAACGTACAGCCGCACAAGAACGCCTGATCGTGAACTACGCCGACCTCGCGGACTCGGTGCTGCGCCTGGTCGACGGCAACATGTCGACCCGCTCGGACCGCTTCAGCCCGCACGGCTTCCACTCCCTCGACGAGGCGCTGCGCTGGCTCGACGACGAGTCGAGCTTCATCACGGCGGCGCTGAGGCACGCGGAGGGCGTCAACCAGGCGGCCGTACTCAACCTGCTGGGCGCCCTGTGCGACTACTGCCTGCTGCGCGGCGACCTCTACCGGCTGGGCGAGATCAGCGAGTTGGCGCAGGCGGTCGACCAGGGCCTGCTGGTCCGCTCGGTGCAGTGGCGGACGGGCATCGCGGCGAGGCAGCTGGGCGAGCTGGACAAGGCGCGCACCACGCTGACGTCGGTGGTGGACCTCTATATGGAGGCGCACCACGACGCGGGCGCGGCCCGGGCCCTGTGCTCGCTCGGCATCACCCTCCACCACCAGGGCAACCTGACCGAGGCGGCGTCCAAGCTCCGGGAGGCGCTGGACCTGCAGGCGGCGCCCGACCTGGCCACGGACCGGGCGTGGACGATGCACGCGCTGGCCGCGGTGGAACGCGACCGGGCCCGGCTGGCGGAGGCGATGGAGCTGCTGACCCAGTCCCTGCTCCTGCACCGCGCCGGCGAGTCGGTGCACGGCGAGGCCTGGGCCCACTTCCAGCTCGGCCAGCTCGGCCTGCGCATGGGCGACGTGCCGCGCGCGGAACAGGAGCTGCGCACCGCCCTCGACCTGTACGGCCGCACCCGCGACGCCCGCGGCGAGGCCTGGGCCCTGACCCAGCTGGCCCGCGCCCGCCTGGTCGCCGGCGACGCGTCGGCGGCGGTCGACGGCCTGCGCCAGGCGGCGTCCCGGCACCGCGACAACGAGGACGCGCGCGGCGAGGCCTGGACGGTGTACTACCTGGGCCAGGCCCTCGAGGAGACCGGCAACCTGACCCTCGCGGTCCGCGAGCTGGAACGCTCGCGCACGATGTTCTCGCGGATGCGGGACGTCTACGGCCTGGCCTGCGCCCGGCACCACTCGGCACGGGCGACCCGCGACCAACGCGCCGCGCAGACCGGGTCGTTGCGGAACTCCGGCTTCGCCCGCCAGCTCCTGGTCGACGCCCGCGCCGACTTCCAGCGCATCGGCGTCGCGCACGGAGAGGCATGGACCTGCCTGGAGCTCGCGGTCGTGGACGCGGGCAACGCCCGCACCCCGCAGGCCCTTGCCCTGTGCGACGAGGCGGTGGGCCTGTTCACCTCGTACGGGGACCGACGGGGCGAGGACTGGGCACGTTTCCTGCGCTGCACGTTGCTGCCGTACGCCGCCCCGGGCGGCGTGGAGATCGGTACCGCCGTGGCACAGGAGGAGCTTGCACAACTGGGGCGGGCGGGCCATCCGGTCCGGGACGAGAAGCTGGACGACTACGTGGAGGCGTACCAGCTGCTGCTGGAACGGGGAGTGAACCTCGAAGCCGGGTGGCAGGCTTGGCGGTTGGGGATGGTGCCGGGGAGGCATGCTCGGGAGGTCATGGGGGTGGCGGTGCGGGCGGGGGCCTGAACGGGTAGGAGTGCCGACGGGGAGGGGGCGGGGTGGACCGGTCGCGAGCAGGGCTGCGGGCCGAGGTGCTGCGACTGGCGAGCGCCTTGGACGATGACCGGCGGGTGGTCGTGCTCCACGGGCCTCCGGGGGCCGGGAAGTCGACGTTGGCACGGCAGTTGGCGGACCATCTCGGCACGTCGCGCCAGGGGCCCGCGCTTTGGCTCTCGCTCGGCGGCCGACCCGACCGGCCGGAGTATCTCGCGCTTCGCGTGCTGCTGGCGATGGACGTTCCGCGGGACGTCCTGCGTGCGGCGCTTCTGAGCGAACCCGACGACCTCGCCGAAAGGGCCATGACGGCCTGCCGGGACTGGCTCCGGCTCGGCGCCCCGGCGGTGATCGTGCTCGACGACCTGCCGTTCGGCTCCCTGGGCGAGCAACTGCTGAGAACGCTCGCCGGACTGCTCGAAGGGACGTACTGCGTCCTGATCGCCACGACCCGTACCGGCCGCGTCTCGGTCCACGACGACACGGACGTGCTGCGGCACCCGGTGCTCCCGGGCCCCGAGGACGGCCGGCAGCCGGGGGTCGCGGAGCGCCGGGCGCTGCTCTCCGGGCAGGAGGCGGCCCTGCTCGACACCCTCGCGGCCTGGGAAGGACGGGAGTTCCGGCTGGACACTCCGCTGCCGGTCGAGGAGCTCACCCGGCCCGAGCGGCGCGGGGCGATCGAACGACTTCAACGGCACGGCTTCCTGCACCAGCCCCGCCCCGGCTGGTACGAGCTGCGCCCGGCGGTACGCGAGCGGCTCACCGGCGAGCGGGGATCCGACGAGCTCCGCGCGTGGTCCCGGCGGTTGGATCACGCCCTGGCCCGGTCCCTGCTGGACGAGCCCCGAACACTGGCCGACAGGGCGGAACCCTGCGTCGACCTCGCGCTGCGCCTGGTGCGCTCCGGCGCGACGAACTCCCGCACCTTCGTGGGCTGGTTGGCGCAGCAGTTGGCCACCGAAGGCGCCCTGATCCCGCTGCTGATGCTGAAGGCCGGGCTCGGGCACGCGACCGGCGAGTGGGGCACGCTGACCGTCCCGCTGGCCGCCGCCGCCCGTCAGGCCGGACAGCCCGCGGCCGCGGCCGCGGCTCTGACGGGGATCGACACCCCGGACGCCATCCGCGAACTCGCCGTCTGCCGCCACCACATGGGCTTTCTCCGCAAGGCCGAAGGCATTCTCGACACCCTTCCCGACGTCGACGTCCCGGACGGCTGGGCCCTGCACACCCGCGCGGCGATCCGCATCGACCGCGGCCTGCTGCCCGACGTCGGCCGCCTCCTGCGGCTCGCGATCGAGACTCACCAGGTCCACGGTGACCGGCGCGGCGAGGCCTGGGCCGTCTTCCACTACGGGCGGCTGCGGCTGACGCGCGGTGATCTGGAGGAGGCGCGCAAACGGCTCGACGCGGCATGGCACACCTTCCAGGACGTCGGTGACGTGGTCGGGGCGGCGTGGGCGGACACCGAGCTGTGCCGGGTCGCGCTGCTGCAGAACGGTCCCCAGCCGGACGTCCTGCGGGAGCTGGAGGCGACGCCCTCGGCCCATCGGCAGCACGGAGACGTGCGGGGGGAGGCTTGGGCGACGCTGCTGCTGGGGGTGGGGTACGCGGACGCACGGCACGAGGGGACGGCGGAGACCCTGGAGCGGGCAGGGCGCCTCTTCCAGAGGCTGCCGGACCGCTTGGGGGCCGGATGGGCCCGGCACCACAGCATGCCGGTGAAGGGCTCCTCTCTGGTCGACGCCATGGGAGCCTTCATCGAAGCCGACTGCCGCATCGGCCTGGCCTGGACCTGGCTGCAGATCTCGGTCCGGAGCGACTTCGCCCGGTCTCCGGACAACGCATTGCTCATCAGGGCAGGGACGCAGTTCGAGGCGATCGGCGACATCGCGGGCGAGCTGTGGGTGACCGCCGCACGGTACGGCCCCGACTCCGTCACGGGCACACGGGCGATCCGGGCGCTCTCCCGGTGTTATCCGGGCCAGGACCTCGACAGCATCGACTGGCGTGCACCGCGGCTCCGCATTCCCCACGTCATCCGCCACCTGATCCCCGAGCCCGGCGACCCGATCGACGGCGCGCCGACCGCCGCCGCCCTGATCCGCCTCGCCCTTCTCGACGACGCCCCCGCACCCGACACGACGGCCCGCATCAGCCTGCGCGTCGAGCCCACGTCCCGCCCGGACGGCACGGACGGGCGGGACACCCTCCTCCCCCGGCTGACGGCGCGGGCCACCCCCCTCACCCGCGCCGACATCGACCCGCCCCACTCCCTCCCGGTCGACGGCACCGTCCTCTTCCTCTTCACCCCTCACACCGCGGGCCGCC
Source organism: Streptomyces sp. NPDC058678 (assembly GCF_042714835.1). Lineage (NCBI taxonomy): Bacteria > Bacillati > Actinomycetota > Actinomycetes > Kitasatosporales > Streptomycetaceae > Streptomyces > Streptomyces sp. NPDC058678. Next base: position 27,427 of record NZ_JBHXSG010000007.1, read on the forward strand.
ACCGCATCCGCTTCACCATCGAGGACGCGACGTCCCACACGGTTCTGCAACAGGTGGAGACCGACATCGACGTCACCGGCACCACCGCACCCCTCGCCGCCCCGCACCCCGAACCCGCCCGGAGGGCCTGACAACGTGGCCCGTGAACTCCCCGTCCGTGTCGTCCAGGACCCGAGCCTCGGCTTCACCCGGCTGCCGTCCCGCGCCACGCCGCCCGACCTGGTGGTCGGCTTCGACGTGTACGGCGAGGACCGCGTCCTGGCCCGGATGCACGGCCCGGCCCTCACCACCCTCCGCTCGGAGCACAAGACCTTCCTGGAGGCGAGCCCGCGACAGGTGCGCGCGGCGACGGCCCACCTGCGCCAGGTGTGGAAGGACGAGTTCGTCGCCGTGCAGCCGCCGGCCGAGCCGGGCGTACCCGCCCCCGGCCGCCCGGCGTACCCGTACGCCACGCTCACCGACCTCACGGGCGAGCCGCAGGACGAACTCGGCGCCGCGGTGTCGCAGCTCACCACCTACGGCACCCAGCTGCTCTTCGACATCCTGCTCGGCGGAGGCGGCGACAACGTCAAGCGGTTCCGCGAGTTCCTGATCAAGGCACTGCGCTCCGAACAGCCGCTGCGGGTCCGCTTCGACTCCGACTTCTTCGTCCCGTGGCCGATGCTGTGCCTGCCGCCCGACGCGACGGACGAGCCGGGGCTCGCCGGGATGTTCCGCCGCTTCCTCGGGCACCGGCACCGCATCGAGCACACCGGCGGCTACTACGCGGGGATCGAGGAGGACCACGAGCAACCGCCGCCCGCCCGGCCCACCGTGAGCCTCAACCACGACACCGGCATCGACCCGCGCGGCAGAACCCGGGCCGACGAGGTGGCCGCGGCCCTGGCCCGCGGCGCCACCCTGACCGAGCGCACCACCCGGACCCAGCTGGAGCAGGCCCTCGCGGACACCGGCCTCGACGAGCAGCTGATGTACTTCTGGTGTCACGGCCGGTTCCAGACCGCCGACCCCGAACCGCCCTACCTCGTGGTGCGGTTGACCGACCAGCGCCCCATCGACGCCTACACCGTGCAGGCCCACCGCCCGCCCCGTGACTCCTGCGTCCCGTTCCAGCCGTTCGTCCTCCTGAACGCCTGCTACGCCGGCCTGTCCGGCAACGCCGACCTCGCCTACCTCGGCCGCGCCCTCATCGAGACCGGCGCCCGCGGCATTCTGGGCCCGCAGATAGAGATGCCGCAGGTCTTCGCGGCCGAGTACGCCCTGGAGTTCCTCACCCGCTACCTCACCGGCGACGAGACCGCCGGGGCGACCGCCCATGCCGTCGCCCGCCACTTCGCCGACGAGCTGCACAACCCCCTGGGCTTCGCCTACGCCCTGCACTGCGGCATGGACGCCCGTCTGGAACGGGCCGAGCCCGCCGGGACACCCGCGTGAACCCGCTCCCGGACGTACGCGTCGTGGACCTCGGCCCGGACGGCCGGCTCCTCGAAGACACCCCGTCCGGCCCGCGCCCGGTCCCGGCCCACCGTCTCGACGACCACTTCGCCGAGGAACTCGCCCCGCCCCGCTGGGCCACCGACCTGCTCGTCTACGTCCACGGCTGGCAGACCTCGCCGGATTCGGCACTCACGGCCGTACATCGGCTGCTGGCACTGACCGCGGCACAGCGCGACGACACCCGATACCCGCGCCTCACACCGTGGCGCCCCTGGACCGTCCTCGTCCGCTGGCCCTCCCGCTCGCTGCCCACCCTCGGCGGCTATCGGCAGATCCGGGACCGGGCCCACGCCATGAGCACCGACGGGCACGCCGCCCGCGTCATCGGCCGGCTGCTCGGATATCTGGACGCCCACCGCGCGGACCCGGCCGCACCGCCCGTCCTGGCCAACCGCGACGGCCAGTACCTGCACCTGATCGGGCACTCCTTCGGCTGCCGGTTCCTGTGCGAAGCCGTGCAGTGGGCGGCGGAGGAGGAGCCGCTCACCCTGGGCTGGAGCACGCCGGGGCCGCCGGGACGGCCCTTCACGGTCGACTCCCTGCTGCTGTTCCAGATGGCCGCGCCCCGCGACGCCTTCGCCGCGACCTTCACCGCGCTCGCCGAAGCCCCGCTGCGCGGACCGGTCGTCGCGACGTACTCGCAGCACGACCGCGCCACCGGCTTCTGGCATCTGCGGGCGGAGAAACGGGCGGGCATCGGGTACGCCGGTATCGGCACCGCACCGGCCCCGGTCTCCGCGATCCGGATGCTGCCGCCCGGTGAGCCCTACCCGCTCGCCGCGCTCGATCACCGCTTCGTCAGTGTCGACGCGAGCGACGTCTTCGTGCGCGGGCGCGGCCCCGCGGGCGCCCACTCGGATCATCTGCGGCCGGAGTCCGCCCACCTGCTGCTGTCCCTGGCCGACCACTGCCGGTGAGGGACAAAAACCGGTGGGCGGCCGTCAGCCCTGCTTCGCCCCGGGCTCGGCCGAGGCCGGGGCGGAGGCGTCCGCGGACTCCGCCTTCGGGTCCGAGGTCTCCTTGAAGTCGACCTTGCCCATGTGCTTGCTCATCGACTTCATCAGGGCCCACACGGCCAGGGCCATCGCCGCGAAGACGATGAAGCCGAGGACGCCGGGGGTGACCTTGTCCTCGTCGACCTCCTTGGCGAGGGTCGCGAGGTGCGTCATTGCCAGGCTTGCGCTTGCGCTCATGTCAGGCATTGTCGCGGATGCCCGCAAAGAGGTCGTCCTCGGGGAGGGAGGTATCGACGAGGGACTTCGCCAGCTCGTACTCCTCCGTCGGCCAGACCTCCTTCTGGACCTCCATCGGCACCCGGAACCAGCCGCCGTCGGGGTCGATCTGCGTGGCGTGCGCGATCAGGGCCTTGTCGCGGATCTCGTAGAACTCGGCACACGGGACGTGCGTGGTCAGCGTGCGCTCGGTGCGCTCGAACTCGTCCCAGCGCTTGAGCCACTCCCCGTACGGCGACTCCAGGCCCCGGTCCAGCATCGCCTGGTGCAGCGCCTCGGTGCGCGGGCGGTTGAAGCCCTGGTTGTAGTAGAGCTTCAGCGGCTGGTACGCCGGTCCGAACTCGTCCTCCGGGTACTTCGCGGTGTCCGCCGCGCCCTCGAACGCCACCATCGAGATCTTGTGGGTCATGATGTGGTCGGGGTGCGGGTAGCCGCCGTTCTCGTCGTACGTCGTGATGACCTGCGGACGGAACGAGCGGATCTGCTTCACCAGCTCGCCGGCCGCCCTGTCGACGTCCTCCAGGGCGAAGCAGCCCTCGGGCAGCGGCGGCAGCGGGTCGCCCTCGGGCAGGCCGGAGTCGACGAAACCGAGCCACTCCTGCCCGACGCCGAGGATCTCGCGGGCCTCGTCCATCTCCTTCTTGCGTACCTCGTGGATGTGCTCCTCGATGTACTTGTCGCCCTGCAGCTTGGGGTTGAGGATGGAACCGCGCTCCCCGCCCGTGCAGGTCACCACCAGCACGTCCACCCCCTCGGACACGTACTTCGCCATGGTGGCCGCGCCCTTGCTCGACTCGTCGTCGGGGTGGGCGTGCACGGCCATCAGTCGCAGCTGGTCAGTCAAGACTCAATCCTCGTAGTCGGCGCCCGGTGTGAACGGGTGCGATCGGCGCTTCTATAGTGACCGAATCGGGGGGCCAATAATTCCGGGTCCCCCGCTTCGGAGGCCCTGCCGAGAGGGACGATCATGAGCACGGCGAGCACGCGACTGCCCGAGGGCCGCTACGGCCGCTCCTCGGACGAGCGTGCCGACCACAAGCTCAAGATCACCGGCGCCGTCCTCGCCGCTCTGCTCCTCGCCCTGGTGGGGTACTTCGCGTACCACTACGTCGGCCAGAACAAGATCAGCGCCGAGGTGATCACCTTCGAACCGGGGAAGAACGCGGTGCGGATCCACCTGGAGGTCCGCAAGGACTCCGGGGCGAGCGGCTACTGCACCCTGCGCTCCCAGGCGGAGAGCGGCGCCGAGGTGGGCCGGGCCGACTTCCACTTCGACGGGGACGCCACCCGCATCGACAAGGCCCTCACGCTGCGCACCACGGCACCGGGCACCACGGCCGAGCTGCTCGGCTGCCACGCCGACTGAGGTATCCCGCGACCCGTAGGCCCTGACCTGCGCTGACGGGATTCTGAGGCTTATGTCCTCCCCCTTGGGCCGCTGAATTGTTAGGCTCGTGGTTTCGCCCATCCGTGAAGGAACATCCTTCTGGGTAGGGCGATGCTTTGTATTCCCAGTACCTACGAGGAGCACCTGTGACCCAGACCAGCGAGAACGTCACCTGGCTTACCCAGGAGGCGTACAACCAGCTCAAGGCCGAGCTGGAGTACCTGTCTGGTCCTGCGCGCACGGAGATCGCCGCCAAGATCGCGGCCGCGCGCGAGGAGGGCGACCTGCGCGAGAACGGCGGGTACCACGCGGCCAAGGAGGAGCAGGGCAAGCAGGAGCTCCGAGTCCGCCAGCTGACCCAGCTCCTGGACAACGCCAAGGTCGGTGAGGCCCCGGCCTCCGCCGACGGTGCGGTGGCGCCCGGCATGGTCGTGACGATCGCCTTCGACGGTGACGAGGACGACACGATGACCTTCCTGCTGGCCTCGCGCGAGTACGCCAGCGCCGACGTCGAGACGTACTCCCCGCAGTCCCCGCTGGGCTCCGGCGTGATCGGCCACAAGGTCGGCGAGGACGCGCAGTACGAACTGCCGAACGGCAAGAAGGCCTCGGTGACCATCCTCAAGGCCGAGCCCTACAGCGGCTGACCCGGCCCCCCGCACGTCCTTGGCGAGCCCCCGGCGTCCGCTGACGCCGGGGGCGTCGTCATGCCGTCGTGATGCCCTCTCAGGCCGTCGCGGAGCGGTACTTACGCACCGCCAGCGTTCTGAACAGGGCGATGATCAGGACCGAGTAGATCATCGAGGCCCACACGGGGTGCTGCATCGGCCAGGCGTCCGAGGTCGAGACCCCCGGGTTGCCGAACAGCTCGCGGCAGGCCTGGACGGTGGCGCTGAAGGGGTTCCAGTCGGCGACGTGTTGCAGCCAGGGCGTCATCTGGCTGGAGTCCACGAACGCGTTCGAGACGAACGTCACCGGGAAGAGCCAGATCAGTCCGCCCGAGGTGGCCGCTTCCGGTGTCCGCACGGACAGACCGATCACCGCGCCGATCCAGGTGAACGCGTATCCCGTGAGGAGCAGCAGCCCGAAGGCGCCGAGCACCTCACCCACGCTGGTGTGGGTGCGCCAGCCGACCAGCAGGGCGACGACGGCCAGCACGAACAGGGTGAGCGCGGTCTGCACCAGGTCGGCGAGCGTCCGTCCGGTCAGCACCGCGCCGCGCGCCATGGGCAGCGAGCGGAAACGGTCGATGAGCCCCTTGTGCATGTCGTCGGCGATGCCCGCTCCGGCGCCCGCGGTGGCGAAGGTGACCGTCTGGGCGAAGATGCCCGCCATCAGGAACTCGCGGTAGACGCCGGGGTCGGTGGTGCCGCCGATGTTCATCGATCCGCCGAAGACGTAGCTGAACAGCACCACGAACATGATCGGCTGGATGAGTCCGAAGATGACCATCTCCGGGATGCGGGACATCCTGATCAGGTTGCGTTTGGCGACGACCAGCGAGTCGCGGATCGACTGGGTGACGGGGTTGGTGGGCGCCGTGATCCGCACGGCGTCGGTGACGGCACTCACTTGGCGGTCTCCTTCTTGTGCCGACGGTCTTTGGCGTCTTGGGCGTCTTGGGCGTCTTTGGTGTTCCTGGCGTCCTTGGTGCCCGTGCCGTTCTCCTCGTCCTCGACCTCGGCCACGTGGCCGGTCAGGGAGAGGAAGACGTCGTCCAGGGTCGGGCGGCGCAGGCCGATGTCGTCTATCTCGATGCCGCGGGCGTCCAGTTCGCGGATGACCTCGGCGAGGAGCTTCGCGCCGCCGGTGACGGGCACGGTGAGCTTGCGGGTGTGCTCCTCGACCGTGGTGTCGCCCTTGCCGAAGCCTCCCAGCACCTCGCGGGCGGTCGGGATGTGCTCCCGCTCGTGCACCACGACCTCGACGCGCTCGCCGCCGGTGCGGGCCTTGAGCTCGTCGGAGGTGCCGCGGGCGATGACACGCCCGTGGTCGACCACGGCGATGTCGTGGGCGAGGTGGTCGGCCTCTTCCAGGTACTGGGTGGTCAGCAGCAGGGTCGTACCGCCGGAGACCAGCTGTTTGATGACCTCCCACAGCTGCTGGCGGTTGCGCGGGTCGAGGCCGGTCGTCGGCTCGTCCATGAACATCACGGGCGGGGACACGACGAGCGCCGCGGCCAGGTCGAGGCGGCGGCGCATGCCGCCGGAGTAGGTCTTCGCGGGGCGGTCGGCCGCGTCCGCCAGATTGAACTGCTCCAGCAGCTCCTCGGCCCGGGCCTTGGCCGCCTTGGCCTTCATCTGGTAGAGCTGGCCGACCATCTGGATGTTCTCGCGGCCGGTCAGGTATTCGTCGACCGCGGCGAACTGGCCGGACAGGCCGATGGAGCGCCGCACCTCGTTGGGCTGCTTCAGCACGTCGAGGCCGGCGACGACGGCCCTGCCGCTGTCGGGGCGCAGCAGCGTCGTCAGACAGCGGACGGTGGTCGTCTTGCCCGCGCCGTTCGGCCCGAGCAGGCCCAGCACGGTGCCCTCGGGGACATCGAGGTCGACGCCGTCCAGAGCCCTTACGTCACCGAAGGTCTTGACCAGGCCTTCGGCATAGATGGCGCCTGGCATATAAGTCTCCACGTCGTCGGGGATTCTTCGATAAAGCTGGGTACAGGTGGCACGAGACACACCATAACGCGATGTATCGCGTCTCTCAATGCACTTACCCGATCGGGTGACAAAGAGGCGCCTGACCTCAGCCGATGACCGTATAGCCCGCGTCGCGCAGGGCCTGGCCGACCTCGGCGCAGTGCACCGGCCCCTTCGTCTCCAGGTGCAGCTCGACCTCCGCCTCCGTGAGCCCGAGCCGTGGATCGGTCCGTACGTGGCCCACATCGAGGACGTTAGCGTCCACCACTGACAACACCCCCAGAAGCGTCGCGAGGGCGCCGGGCCGGTCCGTCAGCCGGAGGCGTACGGCCAGGTAGCGGCCCTGCGCGGCCAATCCGTGGGTCAGCACGCGCTGCATCAGCAGCGGATCGACGTTACCGCCGGACAGCACCGCCACGACAGGCCCCTCGAAGGAGCCGGGGTCGCTCAGCAGCGCGGCGACCGGGCTCGCCCCGGCCGGCTCGACGACCAGCTTGGCCCGCTCCAGGCACAACAGCAGCCCGGTGGACAGCTCGTCCTCCGTCACCGTGCGCACCTCGTCCACCAGCTCGCCGATGATCCCGAACGGCACGTCGCCGGGCCGCCCGACCTTGATGCCGTCGGCCATCGTCGCCGGGTTCTCGATCACCACCGGCCGCCCGGCCGCCAGCGAGGGCGGGTACGCGGCCGCGCCCGCCGCCTGGACGCCCACGATCCGCACGTCCGGCCTGAGCGTCTTCACCGCGACCGCGATACCGGCCGCCAGCCCTCCGCCGCCGATGCCCACGACGATCGTGCGCACCTCGGGGCACTGCTCCAGAATCTCCAGGCCGACCGTGCCCTGGCCTGCGATGATGTCAGGGTGGTCGAACGGGTGGATGAACACCGCGCCGGTCGCCTCCGCGTACTCCTGCGCGGCGGCCAGCGTCTCGTCGACCACCTGCCCGTGCAGGCGCACCTCGGCGCCGTAGTGGCGGGTGGCGCTGATCTTCGGCAGTGGGGCGCCCTTCGGCATGAACACCGTGGAACGCACGCCGAGCAGCGACGACGCCAGCGCCACGCCCTGCGCGTGGTTGCCCGCGCTGGCCGCGACGACACCGGCGGCCCGCTCCTCGGGAAGCAGTCCGGCGATCCGGACGTACGCGCCACGCAGCTTGAACGATCCCGTCCGCTGGAGGTTCTCGCACTTGAAGTGGACCGGCGCGCCGACCAGCCGGGTCAGGTGCCGGCTGCCCTCCATCGCGGTCACCCTCGCCACGCCCGAGAGCATCTTCTGGGCACCGCGCACGTCATCGAGCGTCACCGGCGGCACGGAGGGGACCTCGCGGTAGTTCATGACTCAAGTCTCGCAGTTCACACGCGCGGGCCACCTCTGTGACCAACCTCCGAGACCGGTTTACGCAGCCCCGGTACGGCCCGCCCCCGGGCCGCGTACCCTGTCCCCCAATCCAGCACCCCTTCACGAAGTGAGCCTCCGGCCATGCCCACAACACCTGAAATGTCGATGGACATGACGACCGTCGGTGACAGCGGTCTCCTCGACACGCTGCAGCACGAGGTGGCGGTGTTCGCCCGACGTGCCGAACAGACCCGGCTCGGCGGGGTGGGGCAGGTGCGCAACTCCATGGACCGCGCCGCGTACCTGCTGCTGAACCGGCTCGACAAGGAAGGCCCGATGGGCGTCAAGGCGCTCGCCGCGAGCATGGGGATCGACTCCTCGACGGTCACCCGTCAGGTCGCTCCGCTCGTCGACACCGGGCTCGTCAAGCGGACCTCGCACCCCGAGGACGGGCGGGCGGTGGTGCTCCAGCTGTCCCCACGCGGGCTGTCCCGCCTCGAGGAAGTGCGCTCGTCGCGGCGTCAGTTGATGGCCGAGCTGACACACGACTGGGCACCTGAGGAGCGCGAGGCGTTCTGCACGCTCCTCACGCGCTTCAACACCGCCCTCTCCACCCGGATGGCGGCCCAGGACGTACCGGGGGCCGACGCGCCGTCCGCTTCCTGACGGCCGGCTCCCCGCACCGGCACGCAGCTCTCGGCCCTGCACGGCTCTCCGCCCTGCACGGCTCTCCGCCCTGCGCGGCTCTTGACCAACGGGCCGCGCCTGGCCTCATATGAGACCGGGTCCCCGTCGTACACGGTTGCGCATCCCGTACGGGGCCGGACCCCTTCTCTCAGGATCGCCCTCAGGCGGGAGGTGCGGTGCGGCAACGGCAAGCGGCCCAGGGCGCCCGCCGGGCCCGCGAGTTCGAGGCGTTCGTCGCGGGCGCGGCCGGGCGGCTGCTGCATGCCGCCACGCTCCTCACGGCGGAGGAGCCGCACGACAACCCGCGCGCACGACGCCTGCTGACGCTGGCTCTGGCGCACACGTACGCGTGCTGGGACCGGCTGCGCGGCGAGGACCCGTACGACCGGACCCGCCAGTACCTGGCCACCCGCTTCGCGCGCGGGGCGTGGCACCACTACGGCGGCCTCGTCCCGGCCCGCCGCCACCCCGCCGGCGCCCTGGCCGGGCTCGCTCCGCAGGAACGCCTGATCCTCGTCCTCAGGTTGTACGAGGGCGTCGCCGAGGAACAGGCGGCGGCGCTTCTCGGCCTCCCCGTGGAACGCGTCCGCACCCTCTGCGACCGGGCCACGGCGACCATGCTGCACCCGCCCAGGGGCCCGGCGCCGTCGGTGGCCGGGCCGAGGGTGGCGCCGTCATGAGGCGGCCCGGCAGCCGGAGGCGGGCGTGAACCGGCCCGAGCGGGAGGCCGCCGTACGGCGGATCATGGAGCGGTCCGGGCCGTCCGTGCCCCCGGAGCTGTACGGAGAGGTCGTGCGACGGGGCGGCCGCATGCTGCGCCGCAGGAAAGCCGCCCGGAGCCTGCTGTGGCTGCTGCTCGTCGCCGCGACCGTCGCCTTCGTGGTGTGGGCGCTGATGGCCCAGCCGTGGGTGGAGCCGCCGTCGGACACGACTCCACCGCTCACGGACTGGTGACCCCGGCAGGCACTCGGTGCGCGCGGCCCAGGAGCGCCGCCGCCGACCGCCGGCCGAGGGCCGGATGCCTAGCCGAGGGCTTGCTGGAGGTCCTCCAGAAGATCCTCGGCGTTCTCGATGCCCACGGACAGGCGTACGAGGTCGGCGGGCACCTCCAGGGCCGAGCCGGCCGTGGACGCGTGCGTCATGCGTCCGGGGTGCTCGATGAGCGACTCGACGCCGCCCAGGGACTCGCCGAGCGTGAACACCTTGGCGCGGTTGCAGACCTCGACCGCCGCCTCCTCGCCGCCCGCGACCTGGAACGAGACCATGCCGCCGAACGCCCGCATCTGCTTGACGGCGACCTCGTGACCGGGGTGCTCGGGCAGACCCGGGTACAGGACGTTCGTCACGCGCGCGTGGCGGGTCAGCATGTCGGCCACCTTGGTGGCGTTCTCGCTGTGCCGGTCCATGCGCACCGACAGCGTCTTCGTGCCGCGCAGCACCAGCCACGAGTCGAAGGGCCCGGCGACCGCGCCCATCGCGTTCTGGTGGTACGCCAGCTCCTCGCCCAGCTCCGGGTCGCTGACGATCAGGGCGCCGCCGACGACGTCCGAGTGGCCGCCCATGTACTTGGTCAGCGAGTGCACCACGACGTCCGCGCCGAGGGACAGCGGCTGCTGCAGGTACGGCGTGGCGAAGGTGTTGTCGACGACCAGCCGCGCGCCCGCGTCCCGGGCGACCTGGGCGACGGCGGCGATGTCGGTGATGCCGAGCAGCGGGTTGGAGGGGGTCTCCACCCACACCGCCTTGGTCTTCGGGGTGATGGCGGCCCGTACCGCGGACGGGTCGCTGGTGTCGGCCACCGACCACTCCACGCCCCACCGGGAGACGACCTTCGCGAAGAGGCGGAACGTACCGCCGTACGCGTCGTTGGGGATGACCACGTGGTCGCCGGGGCTGAGCAGCGTACGCAACAGGCAGTCCTCGGCCGCCAGTCCGGACGCGAACGCGAGGCCGCGGCGGCCGCCCTCCAGGGCCGCGAGGTTCTCCTCCAGGGCCGTCCTGGTCGGGTTGGCGCTGCGGCTGTACTCGTAGCCGCCGCGCAGACCGCCGACGCCGTCCTGCTTGTAGGTCGAGACCTGGTAGATCGGCGGGACGACCGCGCCGGTGAGGGGATCCGCGGTGTTGCCCGCGTGGATCGCGAGGGTCTCGAAGTGCTGACTGATGTGCCTGTCGCTCATGGGCACCGAGCGTAATGCGCTCCGGAGATTTCCACAGGCGCCGACCGGGTTGGCCAATTGTCCGAGGCGTCTGGAACCCTTGAGACATGGAAATTCTGTGGGTCCTGATGGCGCTGGTCATGCTCGGCTTCGTGCTGCTTCCCGTCATGCGGCGCCGGCGCGGCATGATCGAGCAGGTCCCGCCGGGCCACCCGGACGCCGCGGACCCGGCGAACTACGGCTTCGCGCTGCAGGAGGAGCTGGACGTCCGGATGCCCGGCCCCGACCAGGACCTGGTGGACGTCCTGGACCTGGTGCAGCGCACCCAGGACCACCGGGCGGCGGCCCAGCTCCTCGCCGGCACGGAGGCGGAGAGCGAGCTGCGGTGGCAGCGCGTGCAGGCCTTCGCGGGCGCCGCCTCGCTGGAGCTGCGGCAGCGGCCCGGCGGGGTGGCCGAGACGCCGGGCGGGCAGTGGCTGCGGGTGTGGCGGGCCGAGGCGCCTAAGGACGCGGGCGGCGCGGCGGTGCACGCGGAGTTCTTGGTCCAGCAGGCGTGGCGGACGTCGACGCCGGGCACGGACGAGTTCCGGATCATCATGGAGGAGGCCAGGGCCGCGGTCGGCGACGCGGCTCTGCTGGCCCCCGGCGACCCGATCCCGTACATCGTCGAGCTCTCGGTGGCGCGTGGACTGGCGTACTCCCAGCCGGAGTTCGAGCAGCTCTGGCTGAAGATCCTGGACCGCGCCCCGAACCACATGGGGGCGCATCTGGCCGCCCTGCACTACTGGTGCGAGAAATGGCACGGCTCGCGCGAGCAGGCGTACGGCTTCGCGGAAGCGGCGGCGGCGAGAGCTCCGCGGGGTTCCCTCCTGGCGGCCATGCCCCTCTTCGCGGTCTTCGAGCACCTCCCCGAGGTGAACCTGGTCAGCGGCTTCTACCAGAGCGAGACCGTGACGAAGGCGATGCACGGCGCGCTGTACGCCGTGCACTCCGCCCGCGCCGACGACCCGATGCTGGCGCACGTCCGCCACCTGCTGGTCTTCTTCCTGGTCCGCGCCGAGCGCTGGGCGGAGGCGATGAGCCAGCTCCTCCACGTCGACGGCCACGTCGGCGCCCTCCCCTGGACCCTGTCCCCCGACCCGGCCGCGGAGTTCGCGGTCTACCGCGCTCTGGCGGTCGCGGGCTACGAGGCCAACGGCGGCAGCCCGGCCACGCTGCCGAACTGAGACGACGGCCGGGATGGCGAGTGGCTGACGACGGCCGGGGTGGCGGGTGGCTGCTGCCACGAGCGGCCCGCCAGGAAACCGTCTGCCTAGGAGCGGGCCGCCTCGCGGTCAGCCCTCCGTGCGGGTGGGCAGCCGCCATCCCGGGCGCGGGAAGTGGCAGGTGTAGCCGTTCGGGTAACGCTGCAGGTAGTCCTGGTGCTCGGGCTCGGCCTCCCAGAAGGGGCCGACCGGCTCCACCTCGGTGACGACCTTGCCCGGCCAGAGTCCGGAGGCGTCCACGTCCGCGATCGTGTCCTCGGCGATCCGCTTCTGCTCGTCGTCCACGTAGTAGATCGCCGAGCGGTAGCTGAGGCCGATGTCGTTGCCCTGGCGGTTCTTGGTGCTCGGGTCGTGGATCTGGAAGAAGAACTCCAGGATCGCGCGGTAGTCGGTCTCCTCAGGGTCGAAAAGGATCTCGATGGCCTCCGCGTGCGTGCCGTGGTTACGGTACGTCGCGTTCGGCACGTCACCGCCGGTGTATCCGACCCGGGTCGCCGTCACGCCCGGAAGTCGGCGGATCAGCTCCTCCATCCCCCAGAAGCATCCGCCCGCCAGCACGGCCCTCTGCGTCTGCACAGCCATTACGGCCCCTCCAATATCTGTCAGCTCGGTCGCTCGGGCTGCTCGGCTCACACACCACCGGCATCCCGGCCCATCCCCCTCAACGCGCGAGGGTCCCAGGCGATTCCGCGCCCCGTCCGATGGGCCCTGCGGTCGCCGATCACCGGCCCCGCGAGCACTCGTCGAGGCCGGTCTCCTCCCTCCTGGCACCACGTGACCCTTTGATCGTCGTCGTCCCGCGTCGTGCCTTGCAGGCGCGCCCAGCCCCGGTCGCGGCCTTCCGCCCCGCGTGCGAGCCTGGATTCATGATCCGGAAAACACCTGGTCACCTACCCGTGCGGGGGAGCTGACGGACGGACGGGCGCCAGGCTGGGGGGGGGGAGGCTCGAAGGGAGTTGCGCCGCATGATCCCGGTCGCCGCGTCACCTGTGCGTCTCGAAGCGTTTCTCGATCCCCGGCTGTCCCGATGGCTGTGGCTGGTGAAGTGGCTCCTCGCCATCCCGCACTACGTCGTGCTGTTCTTCCTGTGGATCGCGTTCGTCTTCGTGACCGTCATCGCGTTCTTCGCCATCCTGTTCACCGGCCGATACCCACGGTCCCTCTTCGACTTTAGTGTCGGCGTGATGCGCTGGAACTGGCGTGTCAGCTACTACGCCCACACCGCACTCGGCACCGACCGTTACCCGCCGTTCACCCTCGCGGACGTGCCCGACTATCCAGCGCATTTCGACGTCGCCTATCCCGAGCGCCTCTCCCGGGGCCTGGTCCTGGTGAAGTGGTGGCTGCTGGTGATCCCGCAGTACATCGTCGTCGGGATCTTCGTCGGTGAGTGGGGCTGGGCCTGGGAAGGAGGAAGCGGCTGGCACGGCGGTGGCTTGATTCCCTTTCTCTCCCTGGTCGCCGTGATCATCCTGGCGGTGACCGCCCGTTATCCGGTTCACCTCTTCGACTTCCTGCTGGGCCTGGCCCGCTGGGTCGCGCGGGTCACCGTCTACGCCGCCCTGATGACCGATCAGTATCCGCCGTTCCGTCTCGACATGGGCGCGCAGGACTCCCCGCTGACCAAGACCTCGGCGAGCAAGGACACTTGACTTGCTCCTCGGGCTGAAGCCTGAGGATTCTGGCCTTCTCGTCCGTTGCTGTGCCGCTACGCGGCACGGGGTTCGGACGGGAATCCATGGCTTCCTGCTTCGTCGCGCTGTGCCGGGACGAGTCCTGGTCTGACCTGCGCTCCACAGGCTGTCACCGCCAGTCCGGCGGCCGTTTTCACGTTCTTCGCGGCATTGTGGTCCCGGTCGTGGACCGCACCGCAGGCGGCACAGGTCCATTCCCGGATGTGCAGGGGCACGGGGCCGTCCTTGGCTCCACACGCCGAACACACCTGACTGGTCGGCTCGAACCGGCCGTCTTCACCAAGGTGCGCCCGTATCTGATCGCTTTGTACTCCAGCATGTGCACGAACTGCGCCCAGCCCGCGTCATGCACACTCTTCGCCAGCCTGGTGCGCGCCAGTCCTTTGACCGCCAGGTCCTCCACACCGATCGCTTGGTTGTCGCGGATCAGCCGAGTGGAGAGCTGGTGGTGGAACTCCCGGCGCGCGTCGGCCACCTTCGCGTGGGCGCGGGCGACCTTGAGGCGGGCCTTCTCCCGGTTCCTGGATCCCTTCTGCTTGCGGGACAGCTCCCGCTGGGCCTTCTTCAGCTTCTTCTCCGCCCGGCGCAGGAACCGCGGGGAGTCGATCTTCGTGCCGTCCGAGAGGACGGCGAAGTGGGTCAGGCCCAGGTCGATGCCGACCCTCTGGTCGGTGCCGGGCATCCGGGCGGCGTCGGCGGCCGGGTCGGTGTCGACGGCCGGGTCGGTGTCGACGGCCGGGTCGGTGTCGACGACGAATGAGGCGAAGTACCGTCCGGACGCGTCCTTGATCACGGTGACCGAGGAGGGCGCGGCGGGAAGGATGCGTGACCACTTCACCTTCACCGCGCCGACCTTCGGGAGGTTCAGCCTCCCGGAACCAGTGATCGACCAGCGGGCATTGGCGGTGAAGCGGATCGACTGACGGCTGTCCTTGCGGGACTTGAAGCGGGGCGCACCGCTCTTCGCGCCCCTGCGCTCGCCCCTGAGGGAGGCGAAGAAGTTCTTGTAGGCGGCCTCCGCATCGCGCAGGGACTGCTGGAGGACGACCGCGGAGACCTCGCCCAGCCAGGACCGCTCGGGTGTCTGCTTGGCCTGGGTGATCAGCTTCTGGGACAGCACACCCGCCGCGGGGAACGCTTCGCCCGCCCTGCGGGCGTCCTCGCGGGCGCGCACGGCATCGTTGTACACGACGCGGGCGCACCCGAACGCCCTGGCCAGCGCCGCGCGTTGGCCAGGTTCCGGGTACAGCCTGAAGGCGTACCGAAGCTGCACGCGGTGATCGTATGAACGAGCGCCACCCGCCACCAGAGGGAACGTATGAACGGTCGGTACTCCCTTGCAGCGGGAGGAGCGGAACGGGCCGAACGAGGGAGGCGTTGCCCGGCTTCGCCGGATCGGGCCCCCTGACGCTCCGCGTCGGCCGTGATGACGCCTGCGCTCTCCTGCTCCGCAGGACAGCATCCGTGACGCTCCGCGGCACAATGACAGATTCGCTTCACCACCGGCCTGAAGGCCGATGCACTGCGAATGAATCCCGGTAGCCCTGCGCTCAGCCGTCGAGGGAATCTCGGTTGCCTCTGACCGCCCGATGGGGGCTAGATATCGCGTATGGCCGACATTCAGGGCTCCTACGATGATCTGTTCACCGCGGTCCCCAGCGCACTGGCCGCTTTGCTGGACGAGGGAGACGTGGGCGCCTCGGTGGCGGTCTTCGTGGACGGTGAGCCGGTGGTGGACGTCTGGGGCGGGTTCGCCGACGCGGACCGCACGGTTCCGTGGGAGCGGGACACGATCGTCAACGTCTGGTCCGTCACGAAGACGATGACGGCGCTGTGTGCGCTGCTCCTGGCCGACCGTGGCGAGCTCGATCCGGACGCACCGGTCGCCCGGTACTGGCCGGAGTTCGCCGCGGCGGGCAAGGAGAAGGTGCTGGTGCGGCACCTGCTCGCGCACACCGCGGGCCTGCCCGACTGGGAGGGGACGGTCGACGAGCTCTACGACTGGCCGTCCGCCACGGCACGGCTGGCCGGGCAGGCGCCTCGGTGGGAGCCGGGCACCGCGGCCGGGTACCACTCGATCACCCAGGGATTCCTGGTGGGCGAGGTCGTACGCCGAATCACCGGCCGGAGCGTCGGCGAGTACTTCGCCGAGGAGGTGGCCGGACCGCTGGGCGCGGACTTCCACATGGGCCTGCCCGCCGAGCACGACCACCGCGTGGCCCTCACGGTCCCGCCCCCTTCCCGGGACGAGGACTACACGGCGAGCGCACCCGCCGGCGACGCGCACCCGACCGCCGGGACCCGCATCCGGGTCCGCGACGGCAACAGCGTGGCCTGGCGCCGGGCCCAGATCCCCGCGGCGAGCGGCTTCGGCAACGCCCGCTCGGTCGCCCTCGTGCAGTCCGTGATGGCCTGCCAAGGAGCGGCGCGGGGCGTGCGGCTGCTGTCGCAGGCGGGCTGTGAGCGGGCGTGGGTGGAGCAGTTCAGCGGTGATGACCGGATCCTGGGTATGCCGGCGCGCTACGGCCTGGGCTACGGGTTGTTCGGCAACACCTACGGGTGGGGCGGCTGGGGCGGCTCACTGGTGATGATCGAACCCGAGGGGCGCATGGCGGTGGCGTACGTGACGAATCAGATGCGCGAACCCGCGCAGGACCAGCGGGGGTTGGAGATCGTCATGTCCGCCTACGACGGCCTCATGGGTCTGCGGTCATGACCGACCGAAGGTCCCGATCCGGACGAAGGCCCCGATCCGACTGATCACGGCGTGTCATGCGCCTGGTGATCACAGCGCGTCATCGGCCTCGCGTGGCACCGGGGCCGGCGGGCCGTTGGGCCTGGTCTGGTCTGGTCTGGTCTGGTCTGGTCTGGTCTGGTCTGGTCTGGTCTGGTCTGGTCTGGTCTGGTCAGCTGTGATGCTCAGCTCCCGCTGCCGTACGGCCGCGTGAGTATCTCCAGGTTGTGCCCGTTCGGATCGTCGAAGTACGTGCCCCGGCCCCCGTCGTTGTGGTTGATCTCCCGCACCCGGCTGTGGAACGGGTCTGCCCAGTAGGTCAGACCGGCGTCCCGGACGCGGGTGAAGATCGTGTCGAAGTCGTCCTCGGAGACGAGGAAGGCGTAGTGCTGGGGGGTGATCGAGCCGGGGGTGTCGATGTAGTCGAGGGTCACGCCGTTGGGGATCTCGACGGGGATGAAGGGGCCGTACGGCGGGCTCACCTCCAGGCCCAGGATGTCGGCGAGGAACCGGGCCGACGTGCTCTTGTCGTGTGCGGCGACGATGGTGTGGTTCAGCTGGACGGTCATCGTGCGGCCTCCTCGCGCCGAGTGCGGGCCTCCTTCGTACCGACCATACTCCGGGACCGGTTAAGGTAAGCCTTGCCTTAGTAAACCGGTTTATCGCTGAACGAGTGCAACGGTGCCAGGACTCCGGTGAACCAGTACATCGTCGGAGTCGTCGTGCGTGCAGCAGCAGTGAAGGCCGTCCTGGCCGCGACCGTCGTCGGAGGGCTGCTCGCCGGCTGCTCGTCCTCGGACGGCGGTGACGGGAGCGCGGAGAAGGCGGACGGGGCGCGCAATCCGGTGATGGGCGCCTCGGCGGGGGCCTCCGAGGGGCCGTCCGCCGCGCCGAGCGCCCTCGCCGACGGCATGGGCGCCGACACGGACACCGACGGGACATTCCCGCGGACCGTCACCCACTTCCAGGGCAAGGCGACCATCGAGGCCGAGCCGAAGAAGATCGCCGTCCTCAGCACCGGTCAGCTCGACGACCTGCTGTCCCTGGGGATCGTGCCCACGGCCACCACCCGCGCCGACAACGCCGGGCTCGTGCCCGAGTACCTCGCCGACGCCTTCCCGAAGGACAAGGCGCGGCTCGCCGACATGACCGACGCGGGCACCCGGCAGGCACCCAACCTGGAGTCCCTCGCCGCCGCCGAGCCGGACCTGATCCTCGCCAACGACTCGCTCGGCGACCTCTACCCCAAGCTGTCGAAGATCGCGCCCACCGTGATCACCGCCGGCAACGGCATCAACTGGAAGCGCGACCTGCTCCTCGTCGGCGAGGCCGTCGGCAAGGGCGAGGCGGCGCAGGACCTGCTGGACGGCATCGCCGCCGACGCCGCCAGCAAGGGCGCGGACCTCGGCGATCCCACCGTCTCCATGGTGCGGTTCACACCCGACCGCACCCGTATGTTCGGCGTCTCGTCCTTCACCGGGTCCATCGCCGTCGACATGGGGCTGTCGCGGCCCGAGTCGCAGCGGTTCACCGCGATTTCCGAGGACATCGGCCCGGAGAGCATCGATACCGCGGACGGTGACTGGATCTTCTACTCCGTCCAGGGTGACGCCGACAAGACCGACGCCACGAGCGTGGTCGCCGGGCCCCTGTGGAAGTCCATGAAGGCCGTCGAGGCGGGGCATGCCGTGAAGGTCGACGACGACCCCTGGTACCTCAACGCCGGTCCGACCGCCGCGTCTTTGGTGATACGACAGCTCGCCGAGCACATCGGCAAGTGAGCCCCCGACACCTCGCCTGGCCGGCGGCCGTCCTCGCGGTGGCCGCCGTCGGCATGCTCAGCCTCGCCGTCGGCACCCGCGCCGTTCCGCTGTCGGCCGTGTTCGACGCCCTGCTGCACGGCGGAGGCTCGCCGGACGCCCTGGTCGTACGGTCGCTGCGGGTGCCGCGCACCGAGGTCGGGCTGACCGCGGGCGCCGCGCTCGGCGTCGCCGGCGCCGCGCTCCAGGCCGTGACCCGCAATCCGCTCGCCGATCCCGGGATCCTCGGGCTGAGCCAGGGGGCCGCGGCCGGGGTCGTCCTCGCGATCGGTTTCGGGCTGGCGAACGGCTTCGGCGGATACGTCTGGTACGCCTTCGCCGGTGCCGTCGTCGCCGCGTGTCTGGTGTACGCCGTCGCGGCGCGCGGACGGGAGGGGGCGTCGCCGGTGAAGCTGGCGCTGGCGGGCACGGCGTTGTCCGCGATGACCGCCGGTGCCACGACCGTCGTCCTCACCTCCAGCTCCGCCACGCTCGACCAGTTCCGGTTCTGGCAGGTGGGCGCGCTGAGCGGGCGGGACGCGGACACGGTCGTCCGCATGCTGCCGTTCCTGGTGGCCGGTGCGGTCCTGGTGCTGGCGTGTGCGCGAGGGCTGGACGCGCTGGCCCTGGGCGAGGAGACGGCACGGGCGCTGGGGCATCGGGTTCAGTTGGTGCGGGGCGCGGCGGCGCTGGGGGCGACCCTGCTGACGGCCGCCGCGGTGGCCGCGGCCGGTCCGATCGCCTTCGTCGGGCTCGCGGTGCCGCACCTGGCCCGGCGGCTGGTCTCCGGGGGACATCGCGCGGTACTGCCGCTGTCCGCGCTGCTGGGGGCGGCGCTGCTGCTGGGCGCGGATGTGGCGGGGCGGGTGGTACGGGCGCCCGCGGAGGTGCCGGCCGGGGTGATGACCGCGTTGGTGGGGGTGCCGGTGCTGGTGGTGCTGGTACGGCGTAAGGGAGCCGTGGCGTGAACGGGACCCGGCGCTGGTCCTGGGCGGGGCCGGGTCGCGCAGCCCGGCGCTTGCGGGGCGCCGCCCGCGCCCACCCGTGCCGCCCCAGCGGCACGACTGCCCGCGGGATGGCCGGGTCGGGCACGACTGCCCGCGGCACGGCCGGGTTCAGCACGACTGCCCGCGGCATGGCCGGGTTCAGCACGACTGCCCGCGGGATGGCGGTGCTCCGGCCCCACCCTCGCGTCTCCGTCCTCCTTCACCGCCGCTCCGCCTCGGCCGCCGTGACCCTGCTCGTCCTCCTCGCCACCGTCATGCTCGCCTCGGCCTGTCTGGGCCAGACGTACGTCTCCCCCGCCGAGGTCTGGCACACCCTGCGCACCGGAGGGGGGCCGTACGACCTGGTCGTCGGCGAGCTGCGGGTTCCGCGGATCGTGCTGGGGGCGCTTGTGGGGGCCGCTCTGGGCCTCGCGGGGGCGCTGGTGCAGACGGTCACCCGTAACCCCCTCGCCAGCCCGGACGTGATCGGCGTGGGGCACGGGGCCGCCGCCGCGACCGTGCTCGCCCTGGCGACCGGCACGGTCGGCTCGCCCGGCGCGGTGCCGGCGGTGACCGTGGCGGGCGGGCTCGGCGCCGCCGCCCTCGTCTACGTACTGGCGTGGCGGCGCGGCATGCAGCCGAGTCGGTTCGTGCTGACCGGTGTGGGGATCGGGGTCGCGTTGTCCGCGATCGTCCAGCTGTATCTCACCGACAGCGAGCTGGAGGCCGCCGAGCAGGTCAAGCTGTGGCTGACCGGCAGCCTGAACGGGCGGGGCTGGGAGCAGGCGGGGCCCCTGGCCGTCGTCCTCCTGCTGTGTCTGCCCGCGCTGGTGTGGGCGGGCCGGGCCGTGCGGCCGCTCGGGCTCGACCCGGACACGGCGGCCGGGCTCGGTGTCCGGGTGGACCGGGCCCGCCTCGGCCTGACCGTGCTGGGGGTCGTCCTCGCCGCGACGGCGACCGGTGCCGCGGGACCGATCGGGTTCGTCGCGCTGACCGCGCCCCAGCTGGCCCGCCGTATCACCCGGACGCCTCAACTCCCGCTGCTGTGCTCGGCGCTGACCGGCGCGTTCGTGCTCGTAGCCGCCGACCTCGCGGCCCGCACGCTGCTCCCCCCGCTGGAGATCCCGGTCGGCGCGCTCACCTCGCTGGTCGGGGGGCCGTATCTGCTGTGGCTGCTGGGCCGTCGTACGGCCCGCCGCTGAGGGCCCCGGTGTGTGACCGGGGCCCGTCGGCCGACGCTCAGATCGTCGCCGTGTCGATCACGAACCGGTACCGCACATCGCTCGCCTGCACCCGCTCGTACGCCTCGTTGATCTCGGAGGCGCCGATCAGCTCTATCTCCGCGCCGATGCCGTGCTCGGCGCAGAAGTCCAGCATCTCCTGGGTCTCGGCGATGCCGCCGATCATCGAACCGGCGAGGGTCTTGTTGCCGCCGATGAGGGAGAACAGGTTCAGGGCGACGGGCTCCTCCGGGGCGCCCACGTTCACCAGGGCGCCGCCCGTCTTCAGCAGGCTGAGGTAGGCGCCGAAGTCCAGCGGGGCCGACACCGTGGAGACGATGAGGTCGAAGGAGCCGGCGAGCTCCTCGAACGTCTTCGGGTCGCTGGTCGCGTGGTAGTGGTCGGCGCCCAGCTTCAGGCCGTCGTCCTTCTTGCGCAGGGACTGCGAGAGGACCGTGACCTCGGCGCCGAGCGCGTGCGCGATCTTGACGCCCATGTGACCGAGGCCACCGAGGCCGATCACGGCGACCTTCTTGCCGGGGCCCGCGCCCCACTGCTTGAGCGGGGAGTACGTGGTGATGCCCGCGCACAGGAGCGGCGCGGCGACGTCCAGGGCCAGGCCGTCGGGGATGCGGACGGTGAAGTTCTCGTCGACGACGACGTGGGTGGAGTAGCCGCCGTAGGTGGGCTCGCCGTCCTTGCCGATGGCGTTGTACGTGCCGACCGAGCCGCCGGTGCAGTGCTGCTCCAGGCCGGCCTTGCAGTTGTCGCACTCACGGCAGGAGTCGACCAGGCAGCCGACGCCCACCCGGTCGCCGACCTTGAACTTGGTGACGCCGGAACCGACCTCGGTGACGACGCCCGCGATCTCGTGGCCCGGGACCATCGGGAAGATCGCCTCGCCCCAGCCCTCACGGACCTGGTGGATGTCGGAGTGGCAGATGCCGGCGAACTTGATGTCGATCAGCACATCGAACTCGCGGACCGCGCGACGCTCGATGGTGGTGCGCTCCAAGGGAGCCTTGGCGGCGGGGGCGGCGTACGCAGCAACAGTGGTCATGCCGAGGTTCTCCTAGCAAAGGGTTCCGTGCCCGGCTGCCTTCCGGCCGGGCACGGCCTCCAGGGTGCCCCACAAGTCGGCGTTCACCCAGGCCACAACTCTGCCTACGTTCGCTGGTCCTACCACTGGCGGGGTCAGGCTGGTGTGCGTACGACCGTGAATACTGGAGGCATGGACGAACAGCCCGACCCCGTGCAGGACCGCTCCTCCCCCGAGGCCGGCAGGTCGCTGGACCAGCGAGCCGAGCTCAGCGAGTTCCTGCGCACCCGGCGGGCCCGGCTGAAGCCGGAGGACGTGGGGCTGCCGGACTTCGGGCGGCACCGCCGGGTGCCGGGACTGCGCCGGGAGGAGCTGGCGCAGCTGGCCGGGGTGTCGGTGGCCTACTACACGCGCCTGGAGCAGGGCAACGGGCGCAACGTGTCGGCGGAGGTACTGGACGCCATCGCCCGCGCGCTCAGGCTGACCGACGCCGAGCACGCCCACCTCACGCACCTGGCGAAGCCCAAGCAGCACAAGAAGAAGCAGACCGGCCGCACCCAGCAGGTGCGGGGAGCGCTGCGGCAGCTGGTCGACACGATGGACGGCATTCCCGCGTACATCGTGGGCCGGCGCTCCGACATCCTCGTCTGGAACCGGATGGCCGCGGCGGTCTTCGGGGACTGGGCGCAGCTGCCGCCGCAGGAGCGGAACTGGGCCCGGATGACGTTCCTGAAGCCGGACTACCGCGAGCTGTTCGTCGAGTGGGAGCAGAAGGCCACCGACATCGTCAGCTATCTGCGCATGGACGCGGGCTGTCACCCGGACGACCCGCAGCTGTCCGCGCTGGTGGGCGAGCTCTCGGTGAAGAGCGAGGAGTTCAGGCGGCTGTGGGCCACCCACGACGTCAAGGAGAAGAGCCATGGCGTCAAGCGGATGCACCACCCGCTCGTCGGCCACCTCGAACTCTCCTTCGAGTCGTTCCGGCTGGTCGACGACCAGGAGCAGTCCCTGATCACCTACCACGCCGAACCGGGCTCCCCGTCGGCCGAAGCCCTGCGCCTGCTGGCGAGCTGGGGCACGGACGCGACGCGGGCGGGTACGCAGTCGTCGACGCCCCCGCTCTGACCCGGCCGTTCAGCAGCCGCGGACGACGTTGCGGCAAGGTCACTCCCGCACGCCCAGATCCTCCCGCATGACCCGCCGCATGGCGCTCAGCCGGGGCTCGGCCGCCTTCAGGTCCAGCAGCGCCTGCTGTGCGCTCTCCCCCTCCCGGGCCCGGCCCCGGTCGAGGCGCTTGGCGACGGCGTCCATGCCCGCGAGCACCTCGTTGACGGACCGCGAGGCATCCAGGATCCGCTCCGGCACCACCATCTGTGCCTCGGCGTACCGGTCTCGGTAGTCGCGGCGGGCCTCCTCCAGCTGCTCGCGCTCCTGGTCGCCGTAGACGTCGTCGCGCAGCCGGTGCAGGGCGTCCTTCAGCAGTGTGTGGAACTGCCGGGAGGCCCGGTTCATGGCGGTGTAGGCATCCCGCCGCTCCTCGAACGCCCGCCGCCTCTCCTCCCGTTCGGTCTGTTCGGCACGCTGCCGTTCGGTGAGCCGGTGGCTGAGGACGGGCGCGAAGAGGGTGCCGAGAACGCCGACGACGGCGGTGACGGTGGTGGCGAGGGCGTCGGTCATGACGGGATGCTATGCAAAGGCCGACGCCTGCTCCCCGTCAGCCCTGGTACGGCGGCGCCGCCCCCCACGTCCACCGCGGGACCGGCTGTTCCGCCGGTGGCTTCGCGTCGGGGCCCGAGAAGTACACGGCCAGTCGTGTGCCCCACTCGACGTACGCGAGGAACGCCGAGCGGAACTCGGCGTCCGTCGGCAGGTCCGCCTCGTCCGCCGCGTCCTGGATCAGGTTCACCCAGCGGCGGCGCTGTGGCTCGGTGATGCCCCGGCCCATGTGCTTGGCGACCATGTGCCCGTGCCCGCCCTGGGTCTCGGAGTAGGCGGGCGGGCCGCCGAACACCTCGGCGAGCCAGAGGGCGACGTGCTGGGCGTGCTCGGGGTCGAGGCCCGCGAAGACGGGCGCGAGGAGCTCGTCCGCGAGGACCTTCTCGTAGAAGACCGCCGTCAGCCGGGCGAAGGCCTCCGCGCCGCCCGCCCACGTGTACAGCGTGGGGACGGCGGAGCCCGTGCCGCGGACCGTGGTCGGCTTGTAGTGCCGCATCTCCTCTATGGACGGGACGAACGGCCGGATCTCGGCGAGGAAGTCCTCGAACAGCTCCGACTTCCGGAAGCCTTCGAGGTGGTCCTCGGTCGAGGTCCAGGTGATGCGCAGGATGTAGTGCTCGAAGTCCTCCTCGCAGCGGTCCAGTTCGAAGTCGACGCACTGGGGCGCCGCGGCCAGCAGGGCGGCGGCCTTGGTGTAGGCGGACAGGAACTCCGCCGACTGCTCTTCGGGAATGCGGTACCGGATGTACTCGACGGTCTGTGCAGTCATGCGCCCACACAAACACGAGAGGCCTGCCGGAGGCTTCACCTCCGGCAGGCCTTTCGCTCAGCGCTCAATCAGCCCGCGTCCTACTTCCCGTAGTACGCGTTGTAGATCGAGATCGTCGACTTGTTGCCCTTCTTGTCGGCGATCTTGGCGTGGAAGGAGATGGCCTTGTCCTTCGCCGGGTTCTTCACGGTGATCTTGCCGTTCTTCACGGTGACCTTCTTCCAGGTCTTGCCGTAGTCGTACGACACGTACACCGCGAGCGACTTCAGGTTGGAGCCCTTGGCCGCGCCCTCGACGGTGACCGGGATCGACACCGTCTTGCCCGCCGCGACCTTGCTGTCCAGGCCCGTCTTGGCGTTGAAGCGGGCCATGGAGGCCGGCAGCTTGGCCACGTCGCCGGTCGGCTTCTTCGAGCGGAAGGTCCAGCTCGCGTCGATCCGGGTGGAGGCGGCCGCGACCTTGACGCTCCGCTTGACCGAGGTGGTCAGCTTGTACTGGGCGTCACCGGCCGGGACCTTGAACACCGTCTCGCCGAACAGCGGGTCGGCGCTGGTGCCGACCTTGGTGCCGTTGCGGTACAGCGAGGTGGCGACCGAGGTGAAGTCCGACGAACCGGCGTGCCCGGCCCCGTCGGCGAACAGCGGCACCATTCCGTAGATGCCGTTGCCCTCGCGGAAGAGCCCGTAGTCCGCGTTCAGGTGCGGGCCGAAGACCGCGGTGTTGAAGGTCTTCGTGTACTTCTTGCCCGCCTTGAAGGTCTGCGGGGCGCCCAGCGTGTAGAACGCGTCGATGACCGGGAAGCCGTCCGCGTCCTTGCCGGCGTACTGCTCGAAGTCGAAGGTCCACTGGATCTTGTCGGCCGTCGAGAGGTACAGCGTGCGCGCACCCGGCAGCTTCTGCTCCACCGGGAGACCGATGACCACGTCCTCGGGGAAGAGACCCCAGGTGACGAGCCCGCCGGACTTGCCGGAGGCGGCGGCACCGAGGTTGTTCTTCACCGTGGCGAGTTCGCTCGCCTTGAAGTGCCGGACCTTGTCGCCCTGGATCTTCTTGACCTTGGCGGTGGTGGCCACGTCGTACTCGGCGCTCGCGCCCTTGGTCCACTGGCCGTTCCAGGTCTGGGTGAGACCGGTGGCGGCCTCCGGACCCATGTGGGCCATCCGCAGGTCGGCGAAGGACTTGAGGCCGACGCCGATGCCGATGCCCGCCGGCGCGTAGAAGTAGTTGCTCATCGCGCCGGTCTGCTTGGCCTGCGCGTCGGGCACCGTGATGTCGGCCGACTTGGTCTTGCGCGCGTCGATCGTCACCGAGGTGTCCTTGGTGACGTTCAGCTTCGGCTGGACCAGCCAGTCGAGGCCGCCCTCCAGGTTCACGAAGTCCTTCGCGATCCAGGCGTCCAGCAGGTACGCGCCCTTGGGCACCCGCATGGTCGTGGTGCCGGAGGCGGTCACCGGGACCTGGTAGCCCCGGCCGTTGCCCAGGCCCGAGTAGCCGAGGAGCAGGGTGTTGTAGCCGTCGGTCGGCTGCCCGTCCCGGCCGAGGTGCTTGACGGTGACGTCGTACGACTGGACCTCACGGTTGACGGCAGCGGCCGTACGGACGCTCTGGCCGCCGCCGGTCGCCGTCACGTACGCGGAGTACGCGCCGTCGAGTGTGCCGCCCAGCTTGGTGTTGACGGTGACGTCCACGGACGCCGTGCCGCCGGCCGGGACGGTCACCTTGGCCGCGGCGAGCTTGAAGAAGCCCGCGGGAGCGGCCTGGCCCTTGGGGTTGGTGGCGGTCGCGGACAGGGTGAGCGTGACGTCCTTGGTGCCGAGGTTGCGGTACGTCAGCGGCTTGGTGTCCGGCTTGTCGTCGGTGTGCGGCCACTGCTGCGTGCCGAAGCTCACCGACACCGGTTCGGCGATGACGGTCTGCTTGATGGCCTTGTCGACCTGGATACGGCCCGAACCCTGCTGGAACGGGGTGTACTTGCCGCCCTTGGTGGAGGCGGTCAGCGCGCCCTTCAGCTCGGCGTACGTCCAGTCCGGGTGCTGCTGCTTGAGGATCGCGGCGGCACCGGCCACGTGCGGGGTCGCCATCGACGTGCCGGAGATGGACAGGTAGCCGGCCGGCTTCTCGCCGACCTCCTGCTCGATGGCGCTGCCCTTGGCGGACGCGGCCGTGATGTCCACGCCCGGGGCGGTGACGTCCGGCTTGATCGCGCCGTCGCCGGTCCGCGGGCCGGTGGAGGAGAAGTCGGCGAGCTTGTCCTTGTCGTCGACGGCGCCGACGGTGAGCGCGGCGTCCGCGCTGCCCGGCGAACCGACCGACTCCGGACCGGAGTTGCCGGCCGCGATCGCGAAGAGGATGCCCTTGTCGGCGGACAGCTTGTTGACCGCCGCCTCCAGCGGGTCGACCTCGGGGGTGTCCATGCCGCCGAGGCTGAGGTTGACGACGTCGGCGCCCTCCGCGGCCGCCCACTCCATGCCGGCGAGGATGCCGGAGTCGTCGCCGGAGCCGGTGTCGTCGAGGACCTTGCCGCTGATGATGTCGGCGCCGGGCGCCACACCCTTGAGCTTGCCGCCGGACTTGGCGCCGGTGCCCGCCGCGATGGACGCAACGTGCGTGCCGTGCCCGACGTGGTCCTTGTTGTCGGTGGACGTCGAGAAGTTCTTGGCCTCGATCACCTGGTCCTTGAGGTCCGGGTGGGTCGCGTCGACACCCGTGTCCAGGACGGCGATCTTGACGCCCTTGCCGTCGTAGCCGGCCGACCACGCCTTGGGGGCGCCGATCTGCGGCACGGACTTGTCGAGGCTGGCCTTGCGGACGCCGTCGAGCCAGACGTGCGCGATGCCGGAGGCGGTCTTGTCGCCGTTGGTGACCGCGTCCCACAGGTCCGGCGCGTCTTCGTGCGGGGTCTGCACCGCATCGGCGTTCAGGGTCTTGAGGGTCTGCCGCAGAGTGCCCGCGTCGCGGACCTCGCTCTTGGTGGCGGCCGCGGCTCCCTTGTAGCCGACGATGACCTTCAGGCCGTTCTTCTGGGAGGTGCGGGTCGCCGACTTGTTGAGCTCGGTGATGTCGAAGAGCCGCTGGTCGAGTTTGCCGGTGGCGACCAGTCGGGCCGCGTCGGCCGGAATCACGAGGGTGTGTCCGTCGGCCTTGCGGATCTGGACGGGTATGTGCTCCCGCCCCTTCGCCCGCTCCAGGCCCACGACGCGGCCCTTGGTGTCGACGGAGACGCGGTCACCCGTGATCAGGGTGATGCGGTGGTGGGACGTGAGCTGGGCAGCGCCGGTCGAGCGCTGCTCGGGCTTCGCCGACGCCGGGCTGGTCATGCCCGCCGCCAGAGCGACGGCCGCTGCCGTGGCTATCGTGGCCGCGCATGCTCTTTTCACTTGTCTGCGCAAGTTTCCCCCTTGCAGAAGTACCGGGTGAATTCCCCGTTCACCCGGCCGGGGGAGGTCTCGCACGCATACCCGTGCACCCCCCGGAACTCGCAGTATGCCGGGGGGTGATCAGGCACCTCAATAGACAGGCACCTGGCAGGAAGGCTCTGTTACACGATCGTCGGGTAAGCGAATGTCTCCGGCCATTTCCGAATTTCGCCGCCGCGGTTCGCCGTTACGAGACGGCGTTCTCCTTCACCGTGATCTTCCCCTTGCGGATGGTGGCAAGACGCGGGGCCTTCTTCGCGATCGCGGAGTCGTGGGTGACCATGATGAAAGTCAGCCCGAGCTCCTTCCACATGGTCTCGAGCACGTCCATGATCTCGTCGCGCATCGACTCGTCGAGATTTCCGGTGGGTTCGTCGGCCAGCAGTACCTTCGGCTGCTTGACCAGGGCGCGGGCGATGGCGACGCGCTGTTGCTGGCCGCCGGACATCTCGCCCGGCAGATGCCCGAGCCGCTCGCCGAGCCCGACCGACTTCAGTGCCTCGGCGGCCCGTTCGCGCCGCTCCTTCCCCTTCACACCGAGCGGGACGAGGGCGGTCTCGACGTTCTCCTGCGCGGTGAGCGTCGGGATCAGGTTGAAGCTCTGGAAGACGAAGCCGATGTTCTCGCTGCGCACTTTGGTGAGCCGGGCCTCGGACAGCTTGGCCATGTCCGTGCCGTCGAGCACGACTTCACCGGACGTCGGCCGGTCGAGGCCGCCGAGCATCTGGAGCAGCGTGGACTTGCCGCCGCCGGTGGGGCCTTGGATGACCAAGCGGTCGCCGTCGGCGATCGTGAGATCCACACCGTCGAGTGCGTCGACGGTTTCCTTGCCTCGGCTGTAGCGCTTGGTGACGCCTTTGAGTTCGTACATGGTGGGTGCTCCTGGGGTGGGTGAGGGAGTTGTCGATTCCGCGTAGCTGCGGGCAGCCGTGCCAGGGGCGACGGCACCCCGCAGGCGTGCGTAGCTGCGGGCAGTCGTGCCGCTGGGGCGATGGGGGTCCCCCCGCTCGAGCGAAGTCGAGAGTGGGGGAGGGTGGGCGCAGCGGCACCCCGTCGGCGCAGGCAAGCGCACCCACCCTGAGCCCCAGCCGACGTCGGCTACTCGACGCGCCGAAGCGCATCAGCCGGCCGCAGCCGAGAAGCCCGCCAGCCGCCGAACGCGCCCGCGATCAGCCCACCCGCCACTGCGAGCCCCACCGCGACGCCGATGGTCGTCGGACTGACCGGCGCGGTGAGCGTGACGTCGAGCGTCCGAGCCGCGGCCTGCCGACCCCCACCGAAGCCACCTCCGGGACCGCCACCGAAGCCGCCACCGCCCCCACCGCCGCCCAACTGCGCCTGCAGCGTCGGGCTGACGGCCGTGACGACGTACGCGCCCGCCAGCCCCAGCGCGATGCCCAGCGCACCGCCGACCAGGCCGTTGACCATCGCCTCGCCGACGACCTGCCGGGTCACCCGCCCCGACTTCCAGCCCAGCGCCTTCAGCGTGCCGAACTCGCGCACCCGGCGCGAGACGGCCGAGGAGGTCAGCAGACCGGCGACCAGGAACGCGGCGATGAGCACCGCGATCGACAGCCACTTGCCGACGCTGGTGGCGAGGGAGGAGGCCGTGGAGAGGGATCCGGACACCGTGTCCGCGAGGTCCGCGGAGGTCGTCACCGTCGTACCCGAGACGTTCTTCTGGATGGCCGACTTGACGCTGTCGATCTTCTGGGAGTCGGTCGCCCGGACGTAGACCGTCGTGACCTTGTCCTTCGAGTCGCTGAGCGTCTGCGCCTGCGTCAGCGGGATGTAGACGTTGGCCGCCGCGTCACCGCTGTCGGCCGTGGCGACGCCGATCACCTTGTACTTGACGCTCTTGATGGTGACGGTGCTGCCGACCTTGAGCTTCTTCTCCTTGGCGTACGCCGAGTCGACGACGGCCACCTTGGCGTCGGTCTCCGACGACGTGAACGTACGACCGCTGGTGATCTTCGAGGAGGTCAGCGGGCCGAGGGCCGGCTCGGTGACGTCGGTGCCGTAGACCGAGTAGTTGTTGACGTCGAAGTTGGCGCCGCCGCCCCGGACTTCGCCCTGCGGCTGGCCCGTTCCGCCGCCCTGGCCGCCGGGGGTGCCCTGCCGGTCGCCGCCCTCGCCGTTCTGCTGGAACTGCCCGCGGGTGAACTCGCCGCTGACCTTGATGACTTGGAGGCTGAGGCCGCCCACCGCTCCCGAGACGCCGGTCTGCTGGCCGACCTTGGTGACGGTCGCGGTGGAGAGGGTCTCGAAGCCCTGCACCAGGACGCGGTCGGTGCTCTGCTCCGCCCCGGAGTCGTTGTCCTGGGCGTCGAACCGGAAGCGTGGCCGGTCGGAGGCACTGGCCTGCGGCTGGGCCGCCTTGGTGACGGTCATGTCCGTGCCCAGGCCGTAGAGGGACTGGAGGACCTTGTCCTGGGCCTTGCCCATGCCGGAGGACACGGAGTTGACCACGATGACCAGCGCGATACCCAGCGCGAGTCCGGAGGCGACGACGAGGGCCGCTTTTCTGCGGCGGCGCAGCTCGCGCCTCAGGTAGGTGAAGAACATGGCCGCAAAGTAGGTACGGCGCGTGATGAAGGGATGGGGCTGGCATAAGAGAAGCATGAGAAGGCTGTGCCTGGCCCCGGAAACACCGATGCCGCCCCTGGGGGGCGGCATCGGAAAGCTGTGAACTCCGGGTCGGTCAGACCTCCGAACCGGCCTTCCAGTCGGCCCAGCTCATGTTCCAGCCGTTCAGACCGTTGTCCGGCGAGACCGTCTTGTCGCCGGTGTTCTGGACGACCACGACGTCACCGATGATCGAGTTGTTGTAGAACCACGCGCCCGGCGTGTTCGGGTCGTCGGCGCCCTTCGCGTCCGACAGGCCCACGCAGCCGTGACTGGTGTTCACACTGCCGAAGATGGACTTGGCGCCCCAGTAGTTGCCGTGCACGAAGGTGCCGGACGTGGTGAGACGCATGGCGTGCGGCACGTCCTTGATGTCGTACTCGCCCTTGCCGTCGTCGTCGGTGAAGCCGACCGTCGCGCCGTTCATCCGGGTCTCCTTGAACTTCTCGGAGATCACCATCTGGCCCTCGTACGTCTTGTTGTCGGGCGCACCGGCCGAGATCGGGATGGTCTTGACGGTCTTGCCGTCCTGCGTGATCTTCATCTGCTTGGTCTTGGCGTCGACGTACGTGACCTGGTTGCGGCCGATCTTGAAGGTCACCGTCTTCTGCTGGACGCCGTAGACACCGTTCGCACCCTCGACACCGTCCAGCGCGAGCTTCAGCGTGACGGTGGAGTTCTCCTGCCAGTAGTCGTCGGGCCGGCAGTCCATGCGGTTGGCGTTGAACCAGTGGCAGACGACTTCCTGGCCGCTGGTGGAGGAGACGGTGATGCCCTTCTGGACGGCCGCCTTGTTGGTGATCGCCTTGTCGAAGTTGATCGACACGGGCATCCCGACACCGACGGTGGTGCCGTCGTCCGGCGTGAAGTTGCCGATGAAGCTGTTGGTCGGGGAGACCGTGGTGAACGAGGCGTTCTCGTGGGCGACGCGCCCGTCCGAGTCCTTCGCCTCCGCCGTCAGCTTGTAGGTGGTGGACCGCTCCAGCTGGACGCTGGGCTTCCAGCTCAGCTTGTCCGCGGATATCTCACCGCTGACCGCGGTGCCGTCCGCGGTCGTCATCGCCACGTCGGTGAGCGTCCCCTTGCTCACGGTGACGGCTGCGGAGTTGTTGATGGAGGCGTTGTCCGAACCGTCCTTGGGCGTGATCTTGATCTGGGCCTCGGAGGTCTTCTCGGCCGCGGCCTCGTCGACCTTGGCCTGTGAGGTGTCCTTGCCGCCGTCGCTCCCGGAGGCGTCGCCGCCGCCACTGGAACACGCCGAGAGCACCAGCACACCGCCGAGCAGTGCGGACGCGACCGTCAGGCCCCTGCGCCGCCTACTGTTGGTCATCACACGCTTCTCCATCGTTGCCGAATCCCCAAAAGCCCGAGAGTCCCCGTCAAGAACTTCAACGCTACGACCGGTTCGTCCCGTTCCACATTCATTGCAGGTGTGGGGCACACCACGTTCCCGGAGGCGGGTGGTGTGGTGGTCGGTGCGTGCGCCCCATGAGACGACGAAACCCCGAACAGCGGTTGCCGCCCGGGGTCACGATTTCCCCAAGGAACGTCAGCCGACCCGCTCGTTCTCCTGGTCGTCCTCGACTTCGAGGTCGTCCCCGGCCTCGCTGTCGTCGTCGAACGCGTCGTCGCCGTCGTCGCCGTCGTCGTCTTCTTCGTCGACATCATCCTCGTCCAGGCCCCAGTCGGGCGAATCCGGATCATGGTCGATCCGCTCGCTGGACCAGGATGCCTGGGCGAGTTCGACCCCCGGGATCTCGCTGACCAGGTCGAACGGGTCGACGAGATACGCGAGAGCCTCCGCGGTGTCCTCCGTCACAGCGCTCTCGGCGTGTGCCCGTTCGTCGGCCGGCAGGTCGGGGTCGTCCGCGATCCGCTCCAGCGCGGCCTCGGTGACGGCTCCGGCGTCGTCGACCTCGAGAATCAGATCGACGCGAAGCCGTACAAAACGTGATGTCTCAGGAGTGTTCATGCCCGGAGCGTAAGGCTCATTTCTCCCGTGACTTTCCCGTGACCCGCACCTTTCACTAACATCGCCCCACACGGCCAATTCGCCAGCGCCACAAGGGGATCGATATTCCGTGTCACCCGCTCGACGTTCGTTGCTGACCGCCACCGCCGCGGGGACCCTTCTGGGCGCCCTGTGGTTCGTCCCCTCCGCCAACGCGACGGGGGACCAGCCGGCCAGAACGGAGCCCTCGGCGCCCCCGACGTCGCAGGTCACGACCCAGGCACGGGCCATGGCCACGGACACCAGCAGCACGACCGGTGACGCCACCCGGCTCGCCGACACCGGCAGCTTCGACACCACGCCGTACGTCGCCGGCGGGACCCTCTGCCTGGCGCTGGGCGCCGGGTTCGTGGTCTATTCGGTGCGTCGGGAACGCCTGGGCTTTTAAACCGACTTGACGCGTTCTTGGGGAAACCTTCATAGTCCGCTCATGAAGAGATCATCGGGCGCGCGCATAGGCGCCACGGTTACCGTGAGCGTGCTGTCGCTCGCCCTCATCACGGGCTGCTCCGACGACACGTCGGACGACTCCAAGGGTTCCGCCGACTCCGGGTCCTCGTCGTCCTCGTCGCCGACCACGGCCGCGAAGGCGTACAGCGCGGCGGAGCTGGAGAAGTTGCTGCTCGCGCAGGGCGAGATCAAGGGGTACAAGGTCACCTCCGGCGACGACACGCTGCCGAAGTCCAAGAGCGTGCTGAAGAACATCGACAAGGCCGAGTGCGAGCCCGTCGCCTACGCCATGGCCGCGCTGCCGCCGGGCGACACGGACGCGAGCGCGAGCAACACCGTCACCGAGGACGCCCCGACGGACACCGCCTCCGCGGGCGACTTCGCCGAGGCCTTCAACCTCACCGCGACCTACGTGGGTCTCTCCTCGTACGAGGGCGACGGCGCGGAGAAGGCCTTCAAGGCCGTCTCCGACGGGGTCACGGCCTGCTCCGGCGGGTTCGGTTTCACCGCCGACGGCACGGACACGAAGATCACCAAGATCACCTCCGAGAAGGCCTCGGGCGCCGGTGACGAGTCGGTGGCGTTCGCCGTGGACTCCGGGGCGGAGGGCGAGTCGGGCACCTTCCACACCGAGGTGGTGCGGCACGGCAGCACCATCGCCACGTACTACTCGGTGAACTTCGCCGCGCTCACGACCGGCAAGGCCTACGACATCCCGGCCGCCGTGATCGACGCGCAGGGCGCCAAACTCAAGTGACCACCCGGGCCCCGTCGGTCGGCGGACCGGCGGGGCCCCGTGCTGTCCCGCGCCTTCTACCGCAGCGGCCCGGTGACCGTCTCCGCCGCCGCCACCAGGTGCCCGGCGCGCACGAAGGCGTCCGCCGCGGCGAGGTCGGGCGCCAGGAAGCGGTCCGGACCAGGACCTGCGACTCCCGCGGCCCGTGCGGCGTCGATGACCGCCCGCGACGCCGGCGCCGGGCTCAGGCCCTCACGCAGCTCGACGGCGCGGGTGGCGGCGTACAGCTCGATGGCGACGACCCGGGTGAGGTTGTCGACGGCCGTGCGCAGCTTCCGGGCGGCCGACCAGCCCATGGAGACGTGGTCCTCCTGCATCGCGGAGGACGGGATCGAGTCCGCGGACGCCGGTACGGCGAGCCGCTTCATCTCGCTGACCAGCGCCGCCTGCGTGTACTGGGCGATCATCAGCCCGGAGTCGACGCCCGGGTCGTCGGCCAGGAACGGCGGCAGGCCGTGGCTGCGGTTCTTGTCGAGCAGCCGGTCGGTGCGGCGCTCGGCGATGGAGGCGAGGTCGGCGGCGGCGATGGCCAGGAAGTCGAGGACGTAGGCGACCGGGGCGCCGTGGAAGTTGCCGTTGGACTCGACACGTCCGTCGGGCAGGACGACGGGATTGTCGACGGCGGAGGCCAGTTCGCGCTCGGCGACGAGGCGGGCGTGCGCCATGGTGTCGCGGCCCGCTCCCGCGACCTGCGGGGCGCAGCGCACCGAATAGGCGTCCTGGACGCGGGGCGCGTCGTCCTGGTGGTGGCCGGTGAGTTCCGAACCCTTCAGCACGGCCAGCATGTTGGCGGCGCTGGCGCCCTGCCCCGGGTGCGGGCGGATGGCGTGCAGTTCGGGGGCGAGGACCTTGTCGGTGCCGAGCAGGCCCTCCAGGGAGAGGGCGGCGGTGATGTCGGCGGACTTGTAGAGGGTGTCCAGGTCGGCGAGGGCCATGACCAGCATGCCGAGCATGCCGTCGGTGCCGTTGAGGAGGGCGAGGCCCTCCTTCTCGCGCAGTTCGACGGGTGCGATGCCGTGCTCGGCGAGGAGTTCACCGGCGGGGCGTACGACGCCGTCCGGGCCCTCGGCGTCGCCCTCGCCCATGAGTGTGAGGGCGCAGTGGGACAGCGGGGCCAGGTCGCCTGAGCAGCCGAGGGAGCCGTACTCGTGGACGACCGGGGTGATGCCGGAGTTCAGGACGTCGGCCATGGTCTGCGCGACCTCGGGGCGTACGCCCGTGTGTCCCGAGCAGATGGTCTTGAGGCGCAGGAACATCAGGGCCCGTACGACCTCACGCTCGACCCGCGGGCCCATGCCGGCGGCGTGCGAGCGGACGATGTTGCGTTGCAGCTGGGCCCGCAGCTCCGGGCTGATGTGCCGGGTCGCCAGGGCGCCGAAGCCGGTGCTCACGCCGTAGACGGGGTCGGGCTTGGCCGCCAGCGCGTCCACGATGCCGCGGGCGGCGGCGAGGGCCGCGACCGCCTCGTCGGAGAGCTCGACCCGGGCGCCGGCGCGCGCCACGGCGAGGACGTCGGACGCGGTGACCCCGGAAGTCCCCACCACCACAGTGTGCATATCCATATTCAGGAGCGTACGCAGTGAATTCTCAGATGTCACCAGTGGGGGCTGGGTTCGCCCCTTACCGATGGGTCACACTTCAGCGACGCCCTCGGAAGCGGCGCCGCTCGGCGGTCGGCTGCTCACCGGCGGGCTCGTCGGCCAGTCGTACGACGGGATCGTCGGGGCCCGCACGCCCGGCCACGACCGGACGGGTGGAGCGCTCGGCCTTGGCCTGGTACTGGGCGGCGTCGGCGAGCCGGAACAGTCGGCGGGCGGAGTGCACCGGCCCGATGGGGTCCTCGGTGGAGGCGACCCCGCAGGCGACCCCCTCCCCGAGCTCCAGCTCGGCCGCCCGGCGGCACAGCTCGTCGGCCGCCTTGACGACCTCGTCGGCGGCCGGTCCGACCGCGAGCAGGCAGAACTCGTCCCCGCCCAGGCGGGCGGCGAGCGCGCCGGGGAGCATGGCACCGCAGAGGGAGAGAACCGAGCCGAAGCGTTCGAGGAGGCGGTCGCCGACGGCGTGCCCGCGGGTGTCGTTGACGCGCTTGAGCCCGTTGATGTCGCAGACGACGAGACTGACGACCGCCCCGTCCCTGCGGTGCCGCTCGACGGCCTCGTCCAGGCGGGAGTCGACGGCCCTGCGGTTGGCCAGGCCGGTCAGCGCGTCGGTGAACGCCAGCCGCCGCACCTCCTCCAGCCGCTCGGTCTGGGCGATGCCCGCGGCGACGACGGAGGCCAGGACGGTGGCGAAATCGGCGTCCTCGCGGTCGAAGACGGGGGCGCGGACAGGACGGGCGACATACAGCTCGCCCCAGGCCCGGCCGTGCAGCACGATCGGCGCGACGACGCAGCAGCCGCGGCCGCGGCGGCGCAGGGCGGCGACCCGCCGATGGACGTAACCGGGGCGGCGCCCGGCGGCGGGGCCTTCCGCGGTCTCCACCCAGGCGTTGGGCTCACCGCCCCCGGCCCACCGCTCGTGCAGGAACTCGGTGATCTCGGCGAACTGGTGCACCGGGTAGGCCTCGGCGTCCGGGAACTCCTCCTCGTCCTCGGCCCGCTCCCCCACGTTCACCAGCACCCGCAGCCGGCCGAGCTCCCGCTCCCACACGGACAACGCGGCGAAACTGCCCCCGAGCGCCCGGTACGCCCCGCTCGCGGCAGCCCACCACACCTCCCGCGAGCTGTGCGCGGCGGCCATGCCCTGAGCCAACGCGACGACGCCCGCGAGCCGACTGTCCTCACCCATCACTCCAGGCTAGGCAGTTTTGGGGCGAACCGGGCGTTGTATGCGGCGGTGGGGTGACCGGGGTTCGGCGGACGGGGTCGGCGGACGGAGGCCCGTGACCGGTTCGACGGACGGAGGCCCGTGACCCGGTTCGACGGACGGAGGCCGGTGACCGGTTCGACGGACGGAGGCCCGTGACCCGGTTCGACGGACGGAGGCCGGTGACCGGTTTCGGTGACCGTGGGCGATGACCAACCCGGCACCGGCGCGGGCGCCCCCTGAGAGCTCCGTCCCCGGACCCCCGAACCATGCCGTCGAGAGGTGCACCACCGGGCGAGGGCCACCCTTGTCCGACCGGACCGGGTGGTGGGTGAGCCCGGGCCGGGGTTCCAGGGCGCAGCACCCCCTGGGACCCAGGGCGAGGCGCGGTGCCTCTACTCCCCCGGCCAAGAAGGACGCCGCTTCTCGTTGAACGCCGCCACCCCCTCCGCCCGGTCCCCCGAGAACGCCACCGCCCGCCACGCCGCGTCCTCGACCTCCAGGCCGGCCCGCAGATCCAGCCCCTGCCCGAGCCGCAACGCCTTCTTCGCCGCCCGCAGCCCCACCGGCGAGTTCCCCGCGATGCGGGACGCCAGCGCCAGGGCCTCTTCGCGGTCCTGCCCCTCCCCCGCCAGCACATCGACGAGCCCAAGGGAGGCCGCTTCCTCGGCCTCCACCCGCCGGGCCGTGAAGATCAGCTCGGCCGCGCGGGCCGCCCCCACCCGCCGCGGCAGCAGCTGCGTGCCGCCGCCTCCGGGGATCACGCCGACCGACACCTCCGGCAGCCCCACCACAGCCGTGCGGTCCGCGACGATCAGGTCGCAGGCGAGCGCCAGCTCGAAGCCGCCGCCCAGGGCGAACCCGTGCACGGCCGCGATCGTCGGTACCGGCAGTTCCAGGACGCCGGTGTACGCGCCGCGTGCCACCGGCCGCTGCCGCAGCAGATCCGCGTCGCTGAAGGAGTTCCGCTCCTTCAGGTCGGCCCCGACGCAGAAGGCCCGCTCATGGGTCGAGGTCAGCACGACCACGCGTACGTCACGGTCCGCGCCCAGCGCCGCACAGGCACCGGCGAGCGAGCGGGCCATCTCCGTCGAGACCGCGTTCATGGCCTTGGGCCGGTCCAGGGCCAGCTCCGCGACATGCCCGTCCGCGTGCCGCCGTACCCGCACGAACTCCCCGAACTGCTCCTCGCCCATGACACCCTCCCGGTTAACGACGGTTAACATCCGTGCTCCGATCATCGCAGGCGAGCCCCGCACGGGAAAGGGCCGACCGGTTCCCGCCTCCCCGCCCGACACCCCGTTCGAGTGACATCACGCCCAACTCGCGCCGCACCGCCCAAGGGAGCGCATAACGTGCGTCCGCCACAGCGCGCAGGGGGCGCGGGCGCACGGGGAGGGGTCACGATGACGACGACGGGCACGCCGGCGGCGAAGACGGGGAGAGGCGGCGCGGAGGACGCGGCGACCGTACTGCCGGAGTCGTACGGCACCGGAACCCGGCCCTGGAGTCCCCGCGGCCGGCACCGCCGCCCCCGGCCCCGCAAGGTGCTGCTCGCGGCGGGCGGCCTGGCCCTGGTGGCGGGTGCGCTGAGCCTCGTACGGCTGACCCCCGATGCGGGCGTGGACGAACTCGCCACCACGGAGGCCGAGCCCCGCGTGGACCAGGAGGCCGGCGCGGACCGGGCGACCAACGCCGCCGCCACCGTCGCGGCCGTCGTCCC
The DNA here is from genome assembly GCF_042714835.1 of Streptomyces sp. NPDC058678. NCBI lineage: Bacteria > Bacillati > Actinomycetota > Actinomycetes > Kitasatosporales > Streptomycetaceae > Streptomyces > Streptomyces sp. NPDC058678. Next base: position 65,412 of record NZ_JBHXSG010000007.1, read on the forward strand.
CGGGGCGAGCCCGACGGCGACCACCGTGATGGGCGGTCCGAGCGCGCTGCCCACGCCGGGAGTGTCCCTCGCCCCCAGCTCGGCGGTGGAGTCCTCCCGGCCTGCGTCCACGACGATCCCGGAGGCGCCGGACCCGACCCGCACGGCAGCTCCCACCACCGCACCCCGGCCCTCCACGTCCACCGGTACACCCCCGCAGCCCGCCCCGACACCCACGCCGAGCAGGGCCACGACGCCCCCGGCCCCGCAGCCGGACCAGCCGGACCGCCCGGACCAGCCCGGCCTGTGCGTGCCGGTCATCGCCGTGTGTGTGGACACGCCGGCCGCCCGGCTCGGCTGAGAGGGACTACGGCTGCCCCATCCGCCGGGTCAGCAGCCACGGTTCGACCACGCCGAGTCCGCGCACCGGCCGCTGCCACATCGGCTGCAGGGCGAAGCGGTACGTCGGCGGCTCCTCGCCCTCCTTCTCGGCGGCCGCCGCGGCCTCGGCCGCCTCCGCCTCGGAGGCCGGCGCGTCGCCGGTGCGGATCAGCTCCTCGGCGAAGGCACTGTCGACGAGGACGGCGTCGCGCGGGGCTATCGACGTCAGCCGGGAGGCGAGGTTCACCGTCGTACCGAAAACATCGCCCATACGGGTGGCGACCGTGCCGAAGGCGATGCCGACGCGCAGCTCCGGCATGGTCTCGTCGTTCGCCATGGTCTCGATGAGCCGGAGCGCGATCTCGGCGGCGACGCCGGCGTCGTCCGCCGCGTACAGCACCTCGTCGCCGAGCGTCTTGACCAGCCGCCCGCCACGCGCGGCGACCAGGTCGGCGGCCGTGGTCTCGAAGGCCTCGACGAGTTCGCCGAGTTCCTCCTCCTCCATACGGCGGGTCAGCCGCGTGAACCCGACGAGGTCGGCGAAGCCGACGGCGAGGCGCCGGTCGACCATCTCCTCGTCGTCGGCCGTCTGGACGACCCGGCCCGCCGAGGCGGCGAGCTGGCGGCGCCAGACGTAGACGAGGAACTCCTCCAGCTCGGGCAGGAGCAGCTCGATGATCGGATACGTCACCTCGGTACGGGTCATACCGGGCTCGGGCGGCTCGGTCAGCCCCTCCAGGAACGAGTCGATCTGCCACTCCGCCAACCGGGCGGTGGTCTGCCCCGTGGAGCGCGCCACCTGCACGGCCATCGCCTCGCTCAGCAGCCCCGCCTCCACGAGACCGGAGAGCCGGCGCAGCGCGAGCACGTCGGCCTCCGTGAGCGCCTTGGCCTGCCCGATGTCGGCGAAGCCCATGGCCCGCCAGAAGCGGGTGGCCAGCTCCACCGAGACGCCCGCGCTGCGGGCCGCCTGGAAGGGGGTGTAGCGCCGCTCGGCGCCCAGGATGAGCTGTTCGATGCGCAGGGCGAGCGGGTCATCGCCGGACTCGGCGGCTTGGGGGTCCCCCTGCTCGAGCGAAGCCGAGAGTGGTGGAGGGTCCGCCCGGCCGTCCGCGTCCGCGCCGGAGCCCGTGTCGTCGACGGTCACGCCTGCTGCCCTTCCGATCTGCCGCGGTCAGTTCTCGACCGGCCTTCACTTTACGGCAGGTGTGCGGTAGCTCACTCCTTCGCTCCGCCAGGCGGAGCCGGGGAGAGAGTGGGTGGTTCGTGTCAGGGGGTTCCCGCGGGTCGTGCGCGGCCGGCCTCGCCCACGCGGCCGAGCCGCACATCGACACGGCCCCGAGCACCCGGCCGGGTACAGCTCACGCGGGTCGCAAGTGCACGATGTCTCCCGCTCCCACCGGCTCCTGCACGCCCTCTTCCGTGGCGATCACCAGCCGCCCGTCGCCGTCCACCGCCACCGCCTCGCCGACCACCGACCGATCCCCCGGCAGCTCCGCCCGCACCGTCCGCCCGAGCGTGGCGCACCCCGCCGCATACGTCTCCTGCAGCCCGCTCGCCGTCGGGTCGCCCCCGGCCGCCCGCCAGCGCCCGTACCAGTCCTCCAGGGACCGCAGCACGCCCCGCAGCAGCGGATCCCGGTCCGTGCTCACCGCCCCGGCCAGCGCCAGCGACCCGGCCTGCGGCACCGGCAGCTCGTCCGCGCGGAGAGTGACGTTGATGCCGACGCCGACGACCACCCCGTCGTCCCCGGCCCGCTCGGCGAGGATGCCGCCGGCCTTGCGTTCCTCTCCCGCCACGGTCACCAGCAGGTCGTTCGGCCACTTGAGTGCCGTGTCGACGCCCGCCACCCGCGACAGCCCCGTCGCCACCGCGACACCGGTGAGCAGCGGCAGCCAGCCCCAGCGGGCCACCGGGACCTCGGTCGGCCGCAGCAGGACGGAGAAGAAGAGGCCCGAACGGGCCGGTGCGGTCCACTGCCGGTCGAGGCGGCCCCGCCCGGCGGTCTGCTCCTCGGCCACGAGGACCGCGCCCTCGGCCGCCTTGCCGGAGTCGGCCAGCGCCACCAGGTCGTGGTTGGTCGATCCGGTGCGCTGTACGACCTCGACGCCGGTCCACAGACCGTCCTCCCGCACCAGTGCTCTGCGCAAGGCGGCACCGTTGAGCGGCGGGCGGTCCAGGTCGGACCAACGGCTGTCGTCTGAGGCATCTCGCGGCGTCATGCAAGCCACCCTAGGTGTGGTAAACACCGCACTGCTGTTTCCTGGGCACGCACTACTCTACGGATGAGTAACCGTCCCCCCTTTTGAGCAGGCAGGGAGCCGCATCCCGATGTCCGAGCCGGAAGAGCGTCACGAGATCCCAGGGATCGACATTCACACCACCGCGGGCAAGCTCGCGGACCTCCAGCGACGCATCGAGGAAGCGACGCACGCCGGCTCCGCACGCGCCGTCGAAAAGCAGCACGCCAAGGGCAAGTTGACGGCACGGGAGCGGATCGAGCTCCTGCTCGACGAGGACTCCTTCGTGGAGCTCGACGAGTTCGCCCGGCACCGCTCCACCAACTTCGGCCTGGACAAGAACCGCCCCTACGGCGACGGCGTGGTCACCGGTTACGGAACCGTCGACGGCCGCCCCGTCGCCGTGTTCTCCCAGGACTTCACCGTTTTCGGCGGTGCGCTGGGCGAGGTCTACGGTCAGAAGATCGTCAAGGTGATGGACTTCGCGCTGAAGACGGGCTGCCCGGTCATCGGGATCAACGACTCCGGTGGCGCCCGCATCCAGGAAGGCGTCGCCTCCCTCGGCGCGTACGGCGAGATCTTCCGCCGCAACACCCACGCCTCCGGTGTGATCCCGCAGATCAGCCTGGTGGTCGGCCCGTGCGCGGGGGGCGCGGTCTACTCGCCCGCGATCACCGACTTCACCGTCATGGTCGACCAGACCTCGCACATGTTCATCACCGGCCCGGACGTCATCAAGACGGTCACCGGCGAGGACGTCGGCATGGAGGAGCTGGGCGGCGCCCGCACCCACAACTCCGCCTCGGGTGTCGCGCATCACATGGCCGGGGACGAGAAGGACGCCATCGAGTACGTCAAGCAGCTGCTGTCGTACCTGCCGTCCAACAACCTCAGCGAGGCCCCGGCCTTCCCCGAGGAGGCGGACCTGGCCGTCACCGACGAGGACCGCGAGCTGGACACGATCGTGCCGGACAGCGCGAACCAGCCGTACGACATGCACACGGTGATCGAACACGTCCTGGACGACGCCGAGTTCTTCGAGACGCAGCCGCTGTTCGCCCCGAACATCCTCACCGGCTTCGGCCGCGTCGAGGGCCGCCCCGTCGGCATCGTCGCCAACCAGCCGATGCAGTACGCCGGCTGCCTCGACATCAAGGCCAGCGAGAAGGCCGCCCGCTTCGTGCGCACCTGCGACGCCTTCAACGTCCCGGTGATCACCTTCGTGGACGTCCCGGGCTTCCTGCCCGGCGTCGACCAGGAGCACGACGGCATCATCCGCCGCGGCGCCAAGCTGATCTACGCGTACGCGGAGGCGACGGTCCCGCTGATCACGGTGATCACGCGGAAGGCCTTCGGCGGCGCCTACGACGTCATGGGCTCCAAGCACCTCGGGGCGGACCTCAACCTCGCCTGGCCGACCGCCCAGATCGCCGTGATGGGCGCCCAGGGCGCGGTCAACATCCTGCACCGCCGGACCATCGCCGAGGCGGAGGCCGCCGGAGACCTGGAGGCGACCCGGGCCCGGCTCATCCAGGAGTACGAGGACGCCCTCCTCAACCCCTACATCGCGGCCGAGCGCGGCTACATCGACTCCGTGATCATGCCGTCCGACACCCGCCGGCACGTCGTACGCGGCCTGCGTCAGCTGCGCACGAAGCGGGAATCCCTGCCCCCGAAGAAGCACGGCAACATCCCCCTCTAGGAGCCGCCATGACGATCAAGGTCGTACGGGGCAATCCCACCCCCGAGGAGCTGGCCGCCGCTCTGGCGGTGGTCCGCGCCCGCGCCGCGGCGGCGGCGGAAGCCCCGCCCGGCGCGCCCACCCCACGGGATGCCTGGTCGGACCCGTCGCGCATCGCGGCACACCGGCTTCCGGAGCCGGGCCCGACGGCTTGGAGCCGCACCTACTGGCCGGGGTGAGGAAACGCCCTCAGGGGCGCCGGGCACTGCGCGACCGGCCCCACGCACCCGCGGCTACAGACAACGCGCGACGACTTCGGCCATCACCGCGTACCCCTCGTCATTGGGGTGCAGGTGATCGCCGAAGTCGTACGCCGGCCGCAGCCGGTCCGGATCCGCCGGATCGGCCAGGGCACGCCGCAGATCCGCCACCGCGTCGTACTCCCCCGCGCACCGGATCCACTCGTCGACCTCGTGGCTGACCTTGGCCGCGTGCTCGCCCCAGTGGTCCGACCCCCCGAACGGCAGCAGGGTGCAGCCGATCACCCGAAGCCCTCGCCTCTTCCCCTGCCGGATCAGCTCCCGGTGGCCGGCGACGACTTCCTCCGCCTCCACCACCGGCGCCGGCCGGTACGTCGGCTGCTCGTCGGTCTCGCTGAACCCGATGTCGTTCAGCCCGATCAGCACGGCCAGCGTGTCCACCCCCGCAAGCTCCAGCACATCGCGCCGCAGCCGGTGGACGCCCTTCTCCCCGTACCACGCGGAGTCGTTGAGCAGCAGGTTCCCGCCGATCCCGGCGTTCAGTACCGGCCGCCCCGTACGCCCCGCCAGCGCGTCCGACCAGCGGCGGTCGGTTCCGGGCGTCGATCCGAAGCCGTCGGTGATCGAGTCACCGAAGAGGGCTATGCCGTCGGTGCGGCCGGCGTCGACCTCGACCGCGGACAGGAAGTACCAGGACTCGCTCGTCGCGTCGAACCCGTCCCCGCCCGCGTCCGCGAGCAGGTCCCCCTCTCCCCGGTAGCTGGTCGTGAAGGCCTGGGCGTGGAAGGTCGCCGGCCCGGTCGTGGTGTCGAAGTACAGGGTGACCGCCACCGACTCCCCGGGCGCCACCGCGAGTTCGGCGGCGTCACTGAGGGCGTGCCCGCGCGCCTGGAGCCTCACGTCGTACGCCCCGTGGAAGGTCAGCCGCGTCAGTGAGTCCACCGCGGCCTCGGCGACCGTACGGCCGACCGTGGCGCCGGCCACCCGCAGCGCAGACGTGCCGTAGGCGTTCGACAGCCGGATCCGGAGCCTGCCGCCGCCCGCGGTGAGCCGCACGGCCTGACGGACGGACTGGCGCCAGAAACCCTCCCGGGACCAGTTGGGGGTGAAGCCCTCGGCGGGCGGCTGGGGTGAAGCGGTCCAGGCAGCTGTGAACATGGCGCAACCCTTCCAAACGGGACTGAAGTTCCTTTAGATTAACGGAACAGCAGACCCGTTTGTCGAGGGGGCCGAAGTTGAGTACGCGTACTCAGGCGCCCTCCGCGCAGCCCCCGCACGCTGGACACCATGCTGTGGTCCGACCCCGACAACGAGCCGCCGAAGGAACTGCGCGACACGCAGGACATGCTTCGGCGGCTGGGCGTTCTCATCGCGCTGGCCATGGTGCTGGCGATGATCGTGCTCGGGGTGAGGTGAGAGCCCCGGGGCGGGCCGCCGATATTCTGGCCGTATGACTGATCAGCCGCGCCGCCGACTCGTCCTCGCCTCCCAGTCCCCCGCCCGGCTCGGCCTGCTGCGCCAGGCCGGACTCGACCCCGAGGTGATCGTGAGCGGCGTCGACGAGGACGCCGTCAGCGCGCCGACCCCCGCCGAACTGGCGCTCGCCCTCGCCGAGGCCAAGGCGTCCGTGGTGGCGGCGAAGCCCCAGGTCAAGGGCGCCCTGGTGATCGGCTGCGACTCGGTGCTCGACCTGGACGGCGAGGCCCTCGGCAAGCCGGCCGACGCCGAGGAGGCCACCGCCCGCTGGAAGGCGATGCGCGGACGGGCCGGCACGCTCCAGACGGGCCACTGCGTCCACGACACCGCCACCGGGCGCTACACCTCCGGCGTCGCCTCCACCGTCGTCCACTTCGGCGACCCGACCGACGAGGAGATCGCCTCGTACGTCGCCTCGGGCGAGCCCCTCTACGTCGCCGGGGCGTTCACCCTCGACGGCCGCTCGGCCCCGTTCATCGACGGCATCGACGGCGACCACGGCAACGTGATCGGCATCAGCCTGCCCCTCCTGCGGCGGCTGCTGGCCGAACTGGGCGTCGGCATCACCGAGTTGTGGACTCCCGGGGAGAAGTGACCGGGAGCGGCGGTCAGGGGGTGCTGGGCGTGGGCGGAGGGGCGAGCGGCGAGCCGTCGCCGCCCTTGGGGCCGTCCGGCGTCGCGTCGGCGGGCTCGGGCTCGGGCCGGCCCTGAACGTCGTACGTCATCAGCAGCAGCACGATGAGCGCGAGCACCAGCATCATGAAGAGGAACGCGTGCCAGCCCATCAGGCCCCACGCGAACGCGCCCAGCAGCCCGTGCACCACGGCCGCGCTGACCAGCAGGACACGCCCGAGGCCGGCCGGCGGGCGGTCGCGGAGGGCGACCAGGAGCGCGACCAGGCCGCACAGGACGAAGTAGAGACCGAAGAGGAAGCCGCTGACCTTCGACGACGTGGACATCACGTCCGGGTCGAGACCGGCCAGGGACATCTGCTGATTGTCGACGACGGTCCCGAGGAGCCAGTTCAGCGCGACGACCCCGAGCGCCTCGACGAAGAGCACGACCGCCACGATCCACGCCACCGGTCTGCGCACCACCGGTCCCCACCCACTTCCGAGCTTTTCGAGTGCCACTCGAGCAAGGCTGCTGTTACCCCAAGTACGTTCGGGACATCCTGAACGCTACTCACGGGTACACCGACGGACAAGAGTTCCGCCACGGGCAAAGAATCATTGGGCCATTCGTAGGGACTCCACAAAGAAACCCTGTGGCCCGCGGCACGCTCTCATAGAGACCTTGACCACAAAGGAGGGCTAGGGTTTCGACAGGAGTCCTGCGTACGCAGGTGCGACAAGGGATTTCGCAGTCGAGCTGGCCTCGCATCACGCTCCGTGTGGGCAAGCTCACCAGTGGGGACGGGTCGAAGTGTCGTGTCGGCAGTCCCTAAACTCGGCTTGTTTCAAGGAGGGAGCCTCAATCGTGCGCAAGGTGCTCATCGCCAACCGTGGCGAAATCGCTGTCCGCGTGGCCCGGGCCTGCCGGGATGCCGGTATCGCGAGCGTGGCCGTCTACGCCGACCCGGACCGGGACGCTCTGCATGTCCGCGCCGCGGATGAGGCGTTCGCTCTGGGCGGTGACACTCCCGCGACCAGCTACCTCGACATCGAGAAGGTGTTGAACGCCGCGCGCGAGTCCGGCGCCGACGCCATCCATCCCGGCTACGGATTTCTCTCCGAGAACGCCGACTTCGCCCAGGCGGTCGGCGACGCGGGGCTGATCTGGATCGGCCCGCCGCCGCAGGCCATCCGCGACCTCGGCGACAAGGTGGCCGCCCGGCACATCGCCCAGCGCGCCGGCGCCCCGCTGGTGGCCGGCACGCCGGACCCGGTGAGCGGTGCCGAGGAGGTCGTCACCTTCGCCCGGGAGCACGGCCTGCCCATCGCGATCAAGGCCGCCTTCGGCGGTGGTGGTCGCGGTCTGAAGGTCGCCCGGACCCTCGAAGAGGTACCGGAGCTGTACGACTCGGCGGTCCGCGAGGCCGTCGCCGCCTTCGGCCGGGGCGAGTGCTTCGTCGAGCGCTACCTCGACAAGCCCCGGCACGTCGAGACCCAGTGCCTGGCCGACCAGCACGGCAACGTGGTCGTCGTCTCCACGCGTGACTGCTCCCTCCAGCGCCGCCACCAGAAGCTGGTCGAGGAGGCCCCGGCGCCCTTCCTCTCCGAGGCGCAGGTCGCCGAGCTGTACGCCTCCTCCAAGGCCATCCTCAAGGAGGCCGGGTACGTCGGCGCCGGCACGGTGGAGTTCCTGGTCGGCGTCGACGGCACGATCTCCTTCCTGGAGGTCAACACCCGTCTCCAGGTGGAGCACCCGGTCACCGAGGAGGTCTCCGGCATCGACCTCGTCCGCGAGATGTTCCGCATCGCCGACGGCGAGGAACTCGGCTACGGCGACCCCGAGCTGCGCGGCCACTCCTTCGAGTTCCGCATCAACGGCGAGGACCCGGGGCGCGGCTTCCTCCCGGCCCCCGGCACCGTCACCACCTTCGCCACGCCGTCCGGCCCGGGCGTCCGCCTGGACGCCGGCGTCGAGTCCGGCTCGGTCATCGGCCCGGCCTGGGACTCCCTGCTGGCCAAGCTGATCGTCACCGGCGCCACCCGCGAGCAGGCCCTCCAGCGGGCCGCCCGAGCCCTGGAGGAGTTCCAGGTCGAGGGCATGGCCACCGCCATCCCGTTCCACCGCGCGGTCGTCAAGGACCCGGCGTTCGCCCCCGAGCTCACCGGCTCGGCCGATCCGTTCACGGTCCACACCCGCTGGATCGAGACCGAGTTCGTCAACGAGATCAAGCCCTTCGCCGCCCCCGCGGACACCGACGTCGACGAGGAAGCCGGCCGCGAGACGGTCGTCGTCGAGGTCGGCGGCAAGCGCCTGGAGGTCTCCCTCCCGATCTCGCTCGGCATGTCCCTGGCCCGCACCGGCCTCGCGGCGGGCGCCAAGCCCAAGCGCCGCGCGGCCAAGAAGTCCGGGCCTGCCGCCTCCGGCGACACCCTCGCCTCCCCGATGCAGGGCACGATCGTCAAGGTCGCTGTCGAGGAGGGCCAGGAGGTCCAGGAGGGCGACCTGATCGTCGTCCTCGAAGCGATGAAGATGGAGCAGCCGCTGAACGCGCACAAGGCCGGCACCGTCAAGGGCCTGTCCGCCGACGTGGGCGCGTCGATCACGTCCGGCGCGGCGATCTGCGAGATCAAGGACTGACGCCTTCCCCGTACGACACCCCGTACGACACCCCGAGGCGCCCGGCGGACTGGAACGATCAGTCCGCCGGGCGCCTCGTCTTTCCCCGATCCGCCGTCGGTCCGCTTCGCCGGTCCGCTTCGCCGGTCCGCTTCGCCGGTCTGCTTCGCCGGTCTGCTAGGCGGTCTGTTGCGCCCGCACCCAGCAGGTGCCATGGCGGGCGACGACGAGGCGCGCGGCGCCGAAGGCGACGGCCATCTCATGCGAAGGCCGCGGTTGAGCGCGTGGCCGGCGGCGTTGGCGATGATCTGCCGGCGCATGCCGAAGGGGCGGAAGCCGAGGTTGTATCGGTGGCTCCGGTCGTCAACACGGCCCCACCCCGTGCCGGGCAGTCCCCCGTCGGAGGGAAACCGGAGCCCATCAGCCCGTCACGGGTCTCTCGGGACCCCCGCCTCCTCAGCGGCGGCGGAGGTCGGCGACCCGCGTCCGTTCGGTGCCCGGCGTCTGCTCGCCCAGGGCCGTGGCGGAGCGCAGTCCCGGGGTGCCGCCCGGGACCTGACCGCGGCGTGGGCCCGGCAGGGGCACGTCCCGGCGCTGTTGCCGGCGCGCCGGGACCTGATCACCCCCGGGGTGCTCCGACGCCCCGGTGACGGCGATCTGCACCCCCTGGTCGGCGAGGGCCTGGAGTTCGGTGCCCGCCCGGTCGTCGTGGCCGGGCGGCTCGTCCGTCACGAGGCGGGTGATGAGATCCGTCGGCACGGTCTGGAACATGGTGTCGGTGCCGAGCTTGGTGTGGTCGGCGAGGACCACGACCTCGGCGGCGGCCTGCACCAGCGCCCGGTCGACGGACGCGGAGAGCATGTTGGACGTGGACAGCCCGCGCTCGGCGGTCAGCCCGCTCCCGGAGAGGAAGGCCCGCGACACCCTGAGCCCCTGGAGGGACTGTTCGGCACCGCTGCCGACGAGGGCGTAGTTGGAACCGCGGAGCGTCCCGCCGGTCATCACGACCTCCACGCGGTTGGCATGGGCCAACGCCTGTGCCACCAGCAGGGAATTGGTGACGACGGTCAGCCCGGGCACCCGGGCGAGCCGGCGGGCCAGCTCCTGGGTGGTGGTTCCCGCCCCGACCACGATGGCCTCGCCCTCTTCGACGAAGCTCGCGGCGAGATCGGCGATGGCCGTCTTCTCGGCGGTCGCGAGATGGGATTTCTGCGGAAAGCCGGATTCTCGCGTGAACCCGCCCGGCAATACCGCACCGCCGTGTCGGCGGTCGAGGAGTCCTTCTGCCTCCAGTGCGCGCACGTCCCGCCGTACGGTCACTTCGGAGGTCTGGACGACGCGGGCGAGCTCACGGAGCGACACGGCCCCGTTCGCTCGCACCATTTCGAGGATCAATTGGCGACGTTCTGCAGCGAACACGAAACTGACAGTAACCCCAACGACCGCCTGGTTTCAGCAGTTTGCGCCGAATTACAGAAGTTGTTCTCACGCAAGGACGTGGAGTGGTATAGGGCCTAGTCCTGACGCCTATGCCGCCCGCATGCGCGACAACTCCCCGTGACCAGCGAGGAATCGCTTTCGGCCGTCAGCCCTCGTCGCCAGCCTTACGCGTGTGCAACTGCCGCGCGACCTCGGCGATCGACCCTGAAAGGGAGGGGTAGACGGTGAACGCGTTCGCGATCTGTTCGACCGTCAGATTGTTGTCGACGGCGATCGAAATGGGGTGGATCAGTTCCGAGGCGCGGGGCGCGACCACGACTCCGCCGACGACGATGCCGGTACCCGGACGGCAGAAGATCTTGACGAAGCCGTCCCGGATGCCCTGCATCTTCGCGCGCGGGTTGCGCAGCAGCGGCAGCTTCACGGCCCGGGCGTCGATCTTGCCGGAGTCGACGTCGGACTGGCTGTAGCCGACGGTGGCGATCTCGGGGTCGGTGAACACGTTCGAGGAGACCGTCTTCAGGTTCAGCGGGGCCACGGCGTCGCCGAGGAAGTGGTACATGGCGATACGTCCCTGCATCGCCGCGACGGAGGCGAGGGCGAAGACGCCGGTCACGTCACCGGCGGCATACACGCCGGGGGCGGTGGTCCGGGAGACCTTGTCGGTCCAGATGTGCCCGGACTCGCGGAGCTTGACCCCGGCCTCCTCCAGGCCCATGCCCGCGGAGTTCGGGATGGCGCCGACGGCCATCAGGCAGTGCGAGCCGGTGATGACCCGGCCGTCGGCGAGGGTGACCTCGACGCGGTCGCCGACCCGCTTGGCGGACTGGGCGCGGGAGCGGGCCAGGACGTTCATGCCGCGGCGCCGGAAGACCTCTTCCAGTACGGCGGCCGCGTCCGAGTCCTCGCCGGGCAGCACCCGGTCGCGGGAGGAGACGAGGGTGACCTTGGAGCCGAGCGCCTGGTAGGCGCCGGCGAACTCGGCACCGGTGACACCGGAGCCGACCACGATGAGCTCGTCGGGGAGTTCGTCGAGGTCGTAGACCTGGGTCCAGTTGAGGATGCGCTCGCCGTCGGGCTGGGCGTCCTCCAGTTCACGCGGGTGACCGCCGGTGGCGATGAGCACCGCGTCCGCGACGAGGGTCTCCTCGGTGCCGTCGACGGCACGCACGACGACCTTCCGCGAGCCGTCGAGGGCCTGCATGCCCTCGAGGCGCCCGCGCCCGCGCAGCACCCGGGCGCCGGCCCGCGTCACGGAGGCGGTGATGTCGTGCGACTGCGCCAGGGCGAGCCGCTTCACACGCCGGTTGACCTTCCCCAGGTCGACCCCCACCACCCGGGCGGCCTGCTCCATGGGCGGGGTGTCGTCGGCGACGATGATCCCCAGCTCTTCGTACGACGAATCGAAGGTGGTCATCACCTCGGCCGTGGCGATAAGAGTCTTCGACGGGACGCAGTCGGTGAGCACCGACGCCCCGCCCAGGCCGTCGCAATCGACGACGGTCACCTCCGCGCCGAGCTGGGCGGCCACCAGGGCCGCCTCGTATCCGCCGGGTCCGCCACCGATGATCACGATCCGAGTCACGTACTCCATTGTCCCGCACGCGCCGCCGTGCCACCGCCCCGGGGGCGAGAGGGAGGCCCAAGCGTTACGTCCGTGACGGGAGAGACCCGCGAAACGGCTGCCGTACCCTCGACGCATGTCGCTCTACGCCGGGTACGCCGGCAACCTCGACGCGCGGCTCATGACCCGCCGCGCCCCGCACTCGCCGCTGCGCGCGACGGGCTGGCTGAACGGGTGGCGGCTGACCTTCGGCGGCGAGCACATGGGCTGGGAGGGGGCGCTCGCCACGATCGTGGAGGCGCCGGGCGCCCAGGTCTTCGTCGCGCTGTACGACCTCGCGCCGCTGGACGAGGACTCGATGGACCGCTGGGAGGGCGTCGGCCTCGACATCTACCGGCGGATGCGCGTCCGCGTGCACACCCTGGAGGGCCAGGAAGCGGCCTGGGTGTACGTCCTCAACGGCTACGAGGGCGGCCTGCCCTCGGCCCGCTACCTGGGCGAGATCGCGGACGCGGCGGAGTCCGCGGGTGCGCCGCACGACTATGTGATGGAGCTCCGCAAGCACCCCTGCTGAGGCCGCCGGCGCGCTGTCTCGTCGGCCCGGGGAGCGCCTTTCTCGTTGGAAACGACAAGACAACGATCCCCATCCCGTGAGCTCTCTCATCTACGCGCGTAGGCCCTGACCGGCTACCCTCATCGCGTGAACGCATCTCTCCTTCCGGACGACATCCAGGGCGCCACCCCTCACGATCCGAGGGTCGCCGCCGACGCCGCCGCCGCGCGCCTGCGCGAACTGACCGGCGCCGAGACCCACGACGTCGCCCTTGTGATGGGCTCCGGCTGGGCGCCGGCGGTGGACGCCCTCGGCGCCCCCGACGCCGAGCTCCGGGTCACCGACCTGCCCGGCTTCCCGCCGCCGGCGGTGGAGGGCCACGGCGGCACAGTCCGCTCGTACAAGATCGGTGCGAAGCGGGCCCTGGTCTTCTTGGGCCGCACCCACTTCTACGAGGGCCGCGGGGTCGCCGCCGTCGCGCACGGCGTCCGTACGGCCGTCGCCGCCGGCTGCAAGACGATCGTCCTCACCAACGGCTGCGGCGGTCTGCGCGCGGGCATGCGCCCCGGCCAGCCGGTCCTGATCAGCGACCACATCAACCTGACGGCCACCTCCCCCATCGTCGGCGCCAACTTCGTCGACCTCACCGACCTCTACTCCCCGCGCCTGCGCGCCCTGTGCAAGGAGATCGACCCCACGCTGGAGGAGGGCGTCTACGCCCAGTTCCCCGGCCCGCACTACGAGACGCCCGCGGAGATCCGCATGGCCCGCGTCATCGGAGCGGACCTGGTGGGCATGTCGACCGTGCTGGAGGCCATCGCTGCGCGCGAGGCGGGTGCGGAGGTCCTGGGCATCTCCCTGGTGACGAACCTCGCGGCCGGCATGACGGGCGAGCCGCTGAACCACGAGGAGGTCCTCCAGGCGGGCCGCGACTCGGCGACGCGGATGGGCTCCCTGCTGGCGCAGGTGCTGGGCCGCCTGTAGAGACCGCACCAGGGGGCTCCGCCCACCCACTACCCGTACCCCTCTCAGCCCGTCTGGGGGTCCCCCCTCTGGGGGAGACGAGGACGAGGCCCGTTCAGGGCCGACGGGGGTCCGGGGGCGCAGCCCCTGAGGACGGGACGAGAGGGGCTCCGCCCACCCACCACCCGCACCCCGATCAGCCTGTCCGGCGTTTGAGGACGAGGCCTGTTCAGGACCGACGGGGGTCCGGGGCGCAGCCCCCGGGGACGGGACGGGAGGGGCTCCGCCCACCCACCACCCGCACCCCGATCAGCCTGTCCGGCGTTTGAGGACGAGGCCCGTTCAGGGCCGACGGGGGTCCGGGGGCGCAGCCCCCGGGGATCGGGACGGGTAGGGGCGGCGGGGGCGAGGAACCCGTCCCGCGGACCCCCCGGCCACCAACGAACCGAAACGAGAGGTCGACCCAAGTGCACGCCGATGTCATCGCACAGGCCAAGGCATGGCTGGCCGAGGACCCCGACGCGGAGACCCGTGAGGAACTCGCCGAACTGATCGACGCCAAGGACGTCACCGAGCTCACCGCACGCTTCAGCGGCACCCTCCAGTTCGGCACCGCGGGCCTGCGAGGCGAACTCGGCGCCGGCCCGCTGCGCATGAACCGAGCCGTGGTCATCCGCGCGGCCGCCGGCCTCGCCGCGTACCTCAAGGCGAAGGGCCAGGGCGACGGCCTCGTCGTCATCGGCTACGACGCCCGTCACAAGTCCGCCGACTTCGCCCAGGACACGGCCGCCGTGATGACGGGAGCGGGCCTGCGCGCAGCCGTCCTCCCCCGGCCCCTCCCCACCCCCGTCCTGGCGTACGCCATAAGGCACCTCGGCGCGGTCGCCGGCGTGGAGGTCACCGCCAGCCACAACCCGCCGCGCGACAACGGCTACAAGGTGTACCTCGGCGACGGCTCCCAGATCGTGCCCCCGGCCGACGCCGAGATCGCGGCCGAGATCGCCGCCGTCACGTCCCTCGGCACCGTCCCCCGCCCCACCACCGGCTGGGAGACCCTCGACGACGCCGTCCTCGACGCCTACCTCGCCCGCACGGACGCCGTCCTCGCCCCCGACTCCCCCCGCACGGCCCGCACGGTCTACACGGCGATGCACGGCGTCGGCACGGAAACCCTCCTCGCGGCCTTCGCCCGCGCCGGCTTCCCGCGGCCCGCCCTGGTCGCCGAACAGGCCGACCCCGACCCGGACTTCCCGACGGTCGCCTTCCCCAACCCGGAAGAGCCCGGCGCGATGGACCTCGCCTTCGCGAAGGCCCGCGAGACCGACCCCGACCTGATCATCGCCAACGACCCGGACGCCGACCGCTGCGCGGTGGCCGTGAAGGACGGCGGCGACTGGCGGATGCTCAGCGGCGACGAGGTCGGCGCCCTCCTCGCGACCCACCTGGTGGCCCGCGGAGCCCGCGGCACCTTCGCGGAGTCGATCGTCTCCTCCTCCCTCCTCGGCCGTATCGCCGAGAAGGCGGACCTGCCGTACGAGGAGACCCTCACCGGCTTCAAGTGGATCGCCCGCGTCGAGGGCCTGCGCTACGGCTACGAGGAGGCCCTCGGCTACTGCGTGGACCCGGACGGCGTACGGGACAAGGACGGCATCACGGCCGCCCTTCTGATCACGGAACTCGCGTCGACGCTGAAAGAGGAGAACCGCAGCCTCCTCGACCTCCTCGACGACATCGCGGTCGAGCACGGCCTGCACGCCACCGGCCAGCTCGCGGTCCGTGTGGAGGACCTGTCGGTCATCGCCGACGCGATGCGGCGCCTGCGCGAACAGCCTCCGACCCGGCTCGCCGGCCTGCCGATCAGCCGGGCCGAGGACCTCACCCGGGGCACGGAGACGCTCCCGCCCACCGACGGACTGCGCTACACGCTCGACGGCGCCCGGGTCATCGTCCGCCCCAGCGGCACGGAGCCGAAGCTGAAGTGCTACCTGGAGGTCGTCGTCCCGGTCGCCGCGCACGCCGATCTCCCGGCGGCCCGTGCGAAGGCGACGGACCTGCTGGCGACGATCAAGCGGGATCTGTCGACGGCGGCCGGCATCTGAGCCGTAGGCGACAGATCCGAGCCCATGGATGGGGTGCCCCCGAGGAAACCGGGGCATCCCATCGGGTGACTTCACCAAACAGGTTGACGCGGGCTCCTCGCCTCGCCCCACCCCGCGGGAATCGGTGGACCGGTGGAGCACCCCGCCGAGCCGGCCCGGAGCCGCCGCCGTGTCCTCGACCGCCGTCCCGGACCCGACCCCACCGCCCCGGAACGCGCGCCCCGAGACTCAGCCACCCCGGCCTGAGAGCCCCCTCAGCCCACCGCGATCAGGATGGCCAGCAGCACCGCCCCGGCCGCCGCCGGACCCACGATCTCGTACGCCCACCGCACGGTCACCTCGCCCTGGGCCGCCTCCGCCTTTTCCTGGGCCTCCCGCATTTCGCGCAGCTCGTCCATGACCCGGTCGGTCTCCGCGCGGGCGGGCCCGTCCGGTACCGCCGTCCGGCCACCACCCCGCATCCCCCCGGAGAGCCCGGTCAGGCCGCCGAACGCGCCGCCGCGCCCGTCGTCCTCCGCCCCGCGTCGGGCCTCCCGTCGAGCCGCCTTCTTGCGGCCCCGCAGGGACACGGGAACGGCCCAGAGCTGGAACTTCTTGCCGGACGAGGCAACGGCCTCGTTCGAGTAGCCGGAGCGCAGCGACGCGACCTGGGACCACGGCAGCACGATCAGGCGGAAGGGGTTGCGGATGCGCAGCCGTTCCTCGTTCGCGAACACGGCGGGGCGCAGGGTGAAGGCCACCACCAGCGGCACCACGAGGATCAGCGCGGCGAGTGCCAGCCACGGCGTGCGGTCCTCGCCGGTGACGATCGCGTCGATGCCGAGCCAGCCGGTGATGCCGAGCAGCAGGAAACCGCCGGCCATGCCCGCGGGCGACCGATAGATGCGGTCCGGCGACTGGGGCGCCGAGGGCTGCGGCGCTGGTGACTGGGGCTCCGGGGTCGTCATGGTCCCGATTCTGCCCGAAGCCCCCGGCGACGCCCGTACGCGGTGCCGCCGTACCGGACGAGTACGGGACGAGTACCGGACGAGCACCTGATATGTCTGCCGGGGTGTACAGCCGCTACGCGCGTAGATATGCTCGGCTTGTGACCATGCCCACCACTGCATCCGCTGCACACGCTCTCGCCGACGTCACCGCGTCCGACAGCACGCTGCGCCGCTTCCTCCACGGGTTGCCCGGCGTGGACGCGGTCGGCCTGGAGGCGCGCGCCGCCTCGCTCGGCACCCGTTCCATCAAGACGACCGCGAAGGCGTACGCCATCGACCTCGCCATCTCGATGGTCGACCTGACGACGCTGGAAGGCGCGGACACCCCGGGCAAGGTCCGGGCGCTCGGCGCCAAGGCGGTCCGCCCCGACCCGACCGACCGCACGACCCCCGCCACCGCGGCCGTCTGCGTCTACCCGGACATGGTGGCCACGGCCAAGGAGGCCGTCGCCGGCTCCTCGGTGAAGGTCGCCTCTGTCGCCACCGCCTTCCCGGCGGGCCGCGCCGCGCTCTCCGTGAAACTGGCGGACGTCCGCGAGGCCGTCGCCGCGGGCGCCGACGAGGTCGACATGGTCATCGACCGCGGGGCGTTCCTCGCGGGCAACTACACGAAGGTGTTCGACGAGATCGTCGCCGTGCGGGAGGCCTGCGCGGGCGCCGCCCGCCTCAAGGTCATCTTCGAGACGGGCGAGCTGTCGACGTACGACAACATCCGCCGCGCCAGCTGGCTCGGCATGCTCGCCGGAGCCGACTTCATCAAGACGTCCACCGGCAAGGTCGCCGTCAACGCGACTCCCGCGAACACCCTCCTCATGCTGGAGGCGGTCCGCGACTTCCGCGCCCAGACCGGGGTACAGGTCGGCGTGAAGCCGGCCGGCGGGATCCGCACCTCCAAAGACGCCATCAAGTTTCTCGTACTGGTCAACGAGACCGCGGGCGAGGACTGGCTGGACAACCACTGGTTCCGCTTCGGCGCCTCCTCGCTCCTGAACGACCTGCTGATGCAGCGTCAGAAACTGGCCACCGGCCGTTACTCCGGCCCCGACTACGTGACGGTGGACTGATCACCATGGCATCCGCATTCGAGTACGCACCCGCACCGGAGTCCCGCTCCGTCGTCGACATCGCGCCCTCCTACGGCCTGTTCATCGACGGCGAGTTCACCGAGGCCGCCGACGGCAAGGTCTTCAAGACCGTCTCCCCGTCGACCGAGGAGGTCCTCTCCGAGATCGCCCAGGCGGGCTCCGAGGACGTCGACCGCGCGGTGCGGGCCGCCCGCAAGGCCTTCGGGAAGTGGTCGGCGCTGCCGGGTTCCGAGCGCGCGAAGTACCTGTTCCGCATCGCCCGCATCATCCAGGAACGCAGCCGCGAACTGGCCGTCCTGGAGACGCTGGACAACGGCAAGCCGATCAAGGAGACCCGCGACGCCGACCTTCCCCTGGTCGCCGCGCACTTCTTCTACTACGCGGGCTGGGCCGACAAGCTCGACCACGCGGGCTTCGGCGCGAACCCGCGCCCGCTCGGCGTGGCCGGCCAGGTCATCCCCTGGAACTTCCCGCTCCTGATGCTGGCGTGGAAGATCGCCCCGGCGCTGGCGACCGGCAACACGGTCGTCCTGAAGCCGGCCGAGACGACTCCGCTCAGCGCGCTGTTCTTCGCGGACATCTGCCGCCAGGCCGGCCTCCCCAGGGGTGTCGTCAACATCCTCCCGGGCTACGGCGAGACGGGCGCGGCCCTCGTCGAGCACCCCGACGTGAACAAGGTGGCCTTCACCGGCTCCACGGCGGTCGGCAAGGCCATCGCCCGCCAGGTGGCGGGCACGAAGAAGAAGGTCACCCTCGAACTCGGCGGCAAGGGCGCCAACATCGTCTTCGACGACGCCCCGATCGACCAGGCCGTCGAGGGCATCGTGAGCGGCATCTTCTTCAACCAGGGCCAGGTCTGCTGCGCCGGCTCCCGGCTGCTGGTCCAGGAGTCGATCCAGGACGAGCTGCTGGACTCCCTCAAGCGCAGGCTCTCCACCCTCCGCCTCGGCGACCCGCTGGACAAGAACACGGACATCGGCGCGATCAACTCCGCCGAGCAGCTGGCCCGGATCACCACCCTCACCGAGCAGGGCGAGGCGGAGGGCGCCGAGCGCTGGTCTCCGGCCTGCGAACTGCCCTCCTCCGGCTACTGGTTCGCCCCGACGCTCTTCACGAACGTCACCCAGGCGCACACCATCGCCCGCGACGAGATCTTCGGCCCGGTGCTGTCCGTCCTCAGCTTCCGCACCCCGGACGAGGCCGTCGCCAAGGCCAACAACAGCCAGTACGGCCTGTCGGCGGGCATCTGGACGGAGAAGGGCTCCCGCATCCTGGCGGTGGCGAACAAGCTCCGCGCGGGCGTCGTCTGGTCCAACACGTTCAACAAGTTCGACCCGACCTCGCCGTTCGGCGGTTACAAGGAGTCGGGCTTCGGCCGCGAGGGCGGTCGCCACGGCCTGGAGGCGTACCTCGATGTCTGACCGCAGCAACGAACGCCTGAGCGTGTTCAAGACCTACAAGTTGTACGTCGGCGGGAAGTTTCCGCGTTCCGAGAGCGGCCGGGTGTACGAGGTGACTGACTCGAAGGGCAAGTGGCTGGCCAACGCGCCGCTCTCCTCCCGCAAGGACGCCCGTGACGCGGTCGTGGCCGCCCGTAAGGCGTTCGGCGCCTGGTCCGGGGCCACCGCGTACAACCGCGGCCAGATCCTCTACCGCGTCGCGGAGATGCTGGAGGGCCGCAGGGGACAGTTCGTCCACGAGGTCGCCGACGCCGAGGGCCTGTCGAAGTCGAAGGCCGCCGAGCAGGTGGAGGCGACGATCGACCGCTGGGTCTGGTACGCCGGCTGGACCGACAAGATCGCCCAGGTGGTCGGCGGAGCCAACCCGGTGGCGGGCCCGTACTTCAACCTGTCGTCCCCCGAGCCGACGGGCGTGGTCGCGGTCCTCGCCCCTCAGGAGTCGTCCTTCCTGGGCCTGGTCTCGGTCCTCGCCCCGGTGATCGCGACCGGCAACACCGCGATCGTGATCGCGAGCGAGAAGTCCCCGCTCCCGGCCCTGTCCCTGGGCGAGGTCCTCGCCACCTCCGACCTGCCCGGCGGGGTCGTCAACGTCCTCTCCGGCCGTACGGCGGAGATCGCGGCGCCCCTCGCGGCGCACCAGGACGTCAACGCGATCGATCTGACCGGCGCCGACGACGAACTGGCGAAGGAACTGGAGATCGCGGCGGCGGACAACCTGAAGCGCGTTCTCCGTCCACAGCCTGTGGATTATTCGCGGACGCCCGGCATCGACCGCATGACGGCGTTCCTGGAGACGAAGACGGTCTGGCACCCGACGGGTTCGCTGGGCGCGTCCGGCTCCGCGTACTGACAGCCGCCGAAGACCGGAGAGCCGCGCCTCCCCTCCGTCCGGGGGAGACGCGGCTCTCTGCCGCGCTCAGCCGTTGGCCGGCAGCCCCGCCTGCCCGACCACCGGCATGCTGCCGATGGACTGCGCCTGCGCGACCGGCCTGGTCAGCGCCTGTGAGTTCACCGGCTTGAAGTCGGCCAGCTGGGTGCCGACGCCGTTGTCGGTGGGGTCGACGCCGGAGCCCGCGAGCGGGTTGGGCTTGAGGCCGGCGACCGGACCGGTGGCATGTCCGACGCTGCCGGTCAGGGCCTGCAGGCCGGCCTGCGGGTCGACGTTGCCCAGCGAGGCGGGGCGGGAGCGCGTCACGTCGGCGACCGGCCCGGTGGCAGCGGAGGCCGTCGCCGCGCCTGCTCCCAGGGCCACACCTGCGGTCGCGAGGGCGACCAGGGCGCGCCGGGCGGTGGGGGTGTGGGGGGATACGTGTCGGGCCATCGTTTCTGCCACCTTCTACAGCACAGGGTAATGAGGTCGACACGAAGGGTAGTTGACGTGTGACGCGCACTTCAAAGCGGACCCGCGGGCTCGTAGGGGGGCCGTCGGATGCCTCACACTGGTGTCCCGTGAGCTCCCATCCCTCCATACCGACCCGAGTCGTGCTGCTCTGCGGCCCCTCCGGCTCCGGCAAGTCCCTCCTCGCCGCCCGCTCCGGCCTGCCGGTCCTGCGGCTCGACGACTTCTACAAGGAGGGCGACGACCCGACGCTGCCGCTGGTGGTGGGGAGCTCCGACATCGACTGGGACCACCCGGACTCGTGGGACGCGGACACGGCGATCGCCTCGATCGTGGATCTGTGCCGCACGGGCCGAACAAAGATCCCCGTCTACGACATCTCGCTGAGCGCCCGCACCGGCGAGGAGTCGGTCGAGGTGGGCCGCACTCCGCTGTTCATCGCGGAGGGCATCTTCGCCGCCGAGATCGTCACCCGCTGCCGGGAACTCGGCGTCCTCGCCGACGCCCTGTGCCTGAGCCGCGGCCCGCTCCGGACGTTCCGCCGCCGCTTCCTGCGCGACCTGCGGGAGGGCCGTAAGTCCGTGCCCTTCCTCCTCCGCCGCGGCTGGCGCCTGATGCGCTCCGAACGCTCCATCGTCGCCCGTCAGACGGCTCTCGGCGCCCACGCCTGCGACAAGGACGAGGCCCTGGGCCGCCTGGCCGCGGCCGCGGCGGGCCGCCGCCCGGCCGCGACCTCGGCCTCGCAGGGCTGATCGCGTCCCTCGACCGCCGTACACGCGAAAACGGGACTGGACGGACCCCCCGGCCCTCCAGTCCCGCTCCCTTGGTGCTCCCCCGTGCTTTCCCCCCAAGGCCCCCATGACCCGCGTTGGTCCCCCGTGACCCCCGCGGCCCCTCCCCGGTTACTACTCCCCCGTTACTTGCTTCCCCCCCGACCTTCAGGCGACGAGCTCCCCGAAGGCGCTTTCCTCGTCACGGCCGAAGCTGAGGACCTCGTCCTCACGCAGCCGGCGGAGCGACCGCCAGATGCTGGACTTCACCGTGCCGACACTGATGTCGAGGATCTCGGCGATCTCCGGGTCCGTGCGGCCCTCGTAGTAGCGAAGGACCAGCATGGTGCGCTGGAGTTCCGGCAGCCGGGCGAGCGCCTGCCACAGGACCGCGCGCAGTTCCGTGCCGCGCATCGCGTCCGTGTCGCCGGGCGTCTCCGGCAGTTCCTCGGTCGGGTACTCGTTCAGCTTGCGGCGGCGCCACGCGCTGATGTGCAGGTTGGTCATGGTGCGGCGGAGGTAGCCCCCGACCGCGGCCTTGTCACTGATCCGGTCCCACGCCCGGTACGTCGAGAACAGCGCGCTCTGCAGCAGGTCCTCGGCCTCGAAGCGGTCGCCGGTGAGGTGATAGGCGGTTGCGTACAGGGAGGCGCGGCGCTCCTGGACGTAGGCGGTGAACTCCGCCTCCGACAGCGAACGACGCTCCCCCGTGTCCTCCCTGTACGCGCTTCCCCCGTGTGCTTCCCCCGTGAAGCCGTCAACCACCGTCATGTACCCGGTGTGCTGACGCCCGGTGCCGCGAGCGCACCCCCGCCCGCTCACGGCACCGGACTTCTCGGAACCCCGGCCCCCGTTCACGTCGTGCAGACGCGTGATCACTGCGCTCGTGCTGTTGCCGTGCAGCGTGTTCATCTCGCGCCCCCCGTCGTGGACTTCCGGTGTTTCGCCTTGCTTCCTTGCCTGTGCCGAGAAGCTTGCCCGGACCACTTCATGGCCTTGTCCGCCGACTGTCACAGACCTGTCACAGGGCCCCCCTCGGATGCCGCTCCCGGGCGTGGCACAGTCCCCCCACAGACAAGAGCGCTACCGGCGCGTGGAAATACAGGTTCAGGCCGGAGAAAATCAGGTGTCGCAGCCCCGGCCCCCCATGGGTCAGAATGACCCCCGTGCCTTCCCTGTTGCTGATCGAGGACGACGACGCCATCCGTACGGCCCTGGAGCTGTCCCTGACGCGCCAGGGACACCGGGTTGCCACCGCTGCCACCGGCGAGGACGGCCTGCAGCTGCTGCGTGAGCAGCGGCCCGATCTGATCGTGCTGGACGTGATGCTGCCCGGCATCGACGGATTCGAGGTGTGCCGTCGCATCCGGCGCACGGACCAGTTGCCGATCATTCTGCTGACCGCGCGCAGTGACGACATCGACGTGGTGGTCGGACTGGAGTCCGGTGCCGACGACTATGTCGTCAAGCCTGTGCAGGGGCGCGTCCTCGACGCCCGGATCCGGGCCGTGCTGCGGCGCGGCGAGCGGGAGGCGAACGACGCGGCCACGTTCGGTTCGCTGGTCATCGACCGCGCGGCCATGACCGTGACCAAGAACGGCGAGGACCTCCAGCTCACCCCGACCGAGCTCAGGCTGCTGCTCGAACTGAGCCGGCGGCCCGGGCAGGCCCTGTCGCGGCAGCAGTTGCTGCGCCTGGTGTGGGAGCACGACTACCTCGGCGACTCGCGGCTGGTGGACGCCTGTGTGCAGCGGCTGCGCGCCAAGGTCGAGGACGTGCCCTCGTCCCCGACGCTGATCCGTACCGTGCGTGGCGTGGGATATCGGCTGGACACTCCTCAGTGACCGAAGCACAAGGGGGGACCCGCGGCTGGGCCGCGGCTCGCAAGGGAACCTGGACACGGCTGCGGTTCACCAGCCTGCGCCTGCGGCTGGTCGTCGTGTTCGGTCTGGTGGCGCTGACCGCCGCCGTGTCCGCGTCCGGCATCGCCTACTGGCTCAACCGGGAGGCGGTGCTCACGCGTACCCAGGACGCGGTGCTGCGCGACTTCGAGCAGGAGATGCTGAACCGCGCGGGCTCGCTGCCCCAGACCCCCACCCAGGACGAACTGCAGCACACCGCGGGGCAGATGGCGAACAGCAGCCAGCGCTTCAGCGTGCTGCTGGTCGCCCAGGACGAGAGCGGCACGACGGTGTACGGCAACTCCGGCGCGCTGAACGGCTTCTCGCTCCAGGACGTGCCCGCCTCCCTGCGCGAGGCGGTGAACAGGGAGCAGAAGGTCAACTCGACCAACAAGTACGCGTACCACCTGTACTGGCAGCGGATAGTCAGTGACGGCACCCCCTATCTGGTGGCCGGTACGAAGGTGATCGGCGGCGGGCCGACCGGCTACATGCTCAAGTCGCTGGAGCCGGAGGCCAAGGACCTCAACTCCCTTGCCTGGTCGCTCGGGATCGCCACCGGTCTGGCGCTGATCGGCTCCGCGCTGCTCGCGCAGGCCGCCGCCACGACCGTACTGAAGCCGGTGCAGCGGCTCGGGGTCGCCGCGCGCCGGCTCGGCGAGGGCAAGCTGGACACCCGGTTGCGGGTGTCGGGAACCGACGAACTGGCCGATCTTTCGCGGACGTTCAACAACGCGGCCGCGGCGCTGGAGAAACGGGTGGACGACATGGCCGCGCGGGAGGACGCGTCCCGGCGGTTCGTGGCGGACATGTCGCACGAGCTGCGGACGCCGCTGACCGCCATCACCGCCGTCACGGAGGTGCTGGAGGAGGAGCTGGAGTCGGGCGGCATCGATCCCATGGTCGATCCGGCGGTACGGCTCGTGGTCAGCGAGACGCGGCGGCTCAACGACCTCGTCGAGAACCTCATGGAGGTCACCCGCTTCGACGCCGGTACCGCGCGGCTGGTCGTCGACGACGTGGACGTCGTCGACCAGATCACCGCCTGCATCGACGCGCGGGCCTGGCTGGACGCGGTGGAGCTGGACGCCGAGCGCGGCATCCACGCCCGTCTCGACCCGCGCCGCCTGGACGTGATCCTGGCGAACCTCGTCGGCAACGCGCTCAAGCACGGCGGGTCGCCGGTGCGGGTCGCAGTGCGGGCGGCCGACGAGGAGGTCGTCATCGAGGTGCGGGACCACGGGCCGGGCATCCCCGAGGACGTCCTTCCACACGTCTTCGACCGGTTCTACAAAGCCAGCGCCTCCCGGCCGCGCTCCGAGGGCAGCGGCCTGGGCCTGTCCATCGCCCTGGAGAACGCCCACATCCACGGCGGCGAGATCACGGCCGCCAACTCCGCCGAGGGCGGCGCGGTGTTCACGCTGCGGCTGCCGCGGGACTCGTACCCGCTCACGGAGGAGGCCGACGAAGGTGAGAAGGGCCCGGAGGACGCCTGATGAACGTACGACGTCTGCTGGCGCTCCCCGCGCTCGCCCTGCTGCTCGCCGGATGCGGCATCCGGGCCACCGAGGTGCCGACCGACTTCGGCCCGGCGCCCTCCCGGGTGCGCTGCTCCCTGTCCGAGCCGGACGTCTCCACGCAGGCCTCGCGCGGGCTGCCGGTGCAGGTGTTCCTGCTGTGCGGTTCGTCACTGGTGGCCGTCGACCGGACCGTGCGCGTGCCGGACGGTACGGCCGACTCCGGGCGGCGGGTGCTGGTCGCTCAGGGGCTGCTGGACGAGCTCGCCGCGACGCCGTCGGCCGCGGAGAAGGAGGCCGGGTACACCACCGACGTGCGCGGCGGCATGACGGTGAGCGGACCGCGCCCCAAGGATCCGGGGGACGCCCTGCGCCTGAGCACCCCGCCCGGCGACCTGACCTCCTACTCCCTGGCCCAGCTTGTCTGCACCTTCTCCGACTCGGCGGCCGCGGAGGGCGACGGCTCCGTCATCCTCGGCGGCCCCGACAGCGGGCCTCTGCGCCGCTACGAGTGCACCGACGAGGTCCGCTCCCGCCCGGGCAGCAAGGAGCCGCCGTCGGGCGAGGTGACGGGCGGCTGACGTACGGGTGTGGCGCAAGCCTCATGCACGTACCTCTGGGTGTCCCGGAACCGATCGTGCCGGAGGCCGCGTCTAGGGGGGCGTGCAGCGTCAAGGCTCCATCGGCGGCAGTGCCGCGATTCGCATCCGTGTGGCGGGAGGTGTCCTCCTCGTCGCACACCTCGTGTTCGTCGCCTGGTTCACGCTGCGCCCGCTGGACGTCCCCTGGGTGATGCCGCCCAACCTGCGTCCGCTGGCCGGCATCCGGGCGGATGCGGCGCTCGGCTGGCAGGAGGGCGCCCGGCGCATCGCCGAGGGGCTCGCGCTGCTGGCCCCGCTGGGCGTCCTGCTCCCGATGGCGCACGGCCGGCTCACGGTCTCCCCGCTCGCCTCCCTGCTCCGGACGATGGCCGCCGGCGCCCTGATCTCGCTGGGCATCGAACTGCTCCAGACCGCGGTGCCCGGCCAGGTCGTCGACATCGACTCGCTGCTCCTGAACACGGCGGGCGTGGCCCTCACCCACGCGGCGCTCGTGCCCGCGGCCCGTGCGTGGCTCCGCCGCAGGACCGAGCGCGTACATCGCCACGCCGTCCGCCAGGAGGACGCTCCTCAGGGTCGGACCCCGACGATTCCCAGGGTCGGGATCGCACCGTAGAGCGATGCTTTGCCCTCTTCGTCTCCGTACCGTGGATGTCAGATGGGGCGGCCACCGGGGCCGCCTCCGACAGACGCTCACGAAGGAGCCGACATGTCCCGCCTCGCCCGCCCCACCAACGGCCGCATGATCGGCGGAGTGTGTGCCGCGCTGGCGCAGCGCTTCGGCACCTCCGCCACCACGATGCGCGTGATCTTCCTGGTCTCGTGCCTGCTGCCCGGCCCGCAGTTCCTGCTCTACATCGCGCTGTGGATCCTGTTCCCGTCGGAGGACAAGGCCGCGCGCACGGCCTGGTGATCGCGTACGCACGTACGCCGGTGGGGCGCACCCCGTGTCCAAGGGTGCGCCCCACCGGCGCGTTCGGAGGCGGTGCGGATCAGCCGAGCGGGATCCCGTTCACCGGGAGGCCCTTCGTGGGCAGTCCCTTGCCGGCGACCGGCAGGCCGCCGAGCAGACCGGTGACCGGTGCGGTCGAGCCGTCGGCGCGCACCTTCCGCGCGGGGGCCTTGCTCGTGCTGAGCGCCGGCTGCGCCTGGGAGAGCGCCTCACCGGCTCCCGGCAGCGACTTGGTGACGCTCTCCGCCGGCAGCGTCTGGGTGACGCCGCCCAGCGCCTGGGTGGCGTCCGGGACTGCGGGGGCGGCGTTCGCCGCGCCCGCACCGGCGGCGGCGAAGGCGGCACCGAGAGCGGCGACACCGAGGGTCTTGGCAGCAGACTGCTTCATGAAAACGCGTCCTTGAATGGGATGAGGATGTGAGCGGCCCACGACCGTAAACACGCCAAGCCATTCGCCGCAAACATCGAAATGCGGACGGACGGTGAAAGTCCGCCCGCATTCCGGGTTTCCGGATTTCCCCGGATCAGCCCTGCGCACCCACAGAACCGCTGGTGGAGGCGGTTTACTGGAACAACCATTCGGACTTCAGCTCGGCATATCCGGGCTTCACCACGTCATTGATCATCGCGAGTCGTTCATCGAAAGGAATGAACGCTGATTTCATCGCATTGACGGAGAACCACTGCATGTCTTCGAGTGTGTAACCGAACGCCTCGACAAGGTGCTCGAATTCCCGGCTCATGCTGGTGCCGGACATCAGGCGGTTGTCCGTGTTCACCGTCGCCCGGAAGTGCAGCCGGCGCAGCAGCCCGATGGGGTGCTCGGCGTACGAGGCCGCGGCCCCGGTCTGGAGGTTGGAGCTGGGGCACAGCTCCAGTGGGATCCGCTTGTCCCGCACGTAGGAGGCGAGCCGCCCGAGCTGCACCGAGCCGTCCTCGAGGACCTGGATGTCGTCGATGATGCGCACGCCGTGGCCGAGCCGGTCGGCGCCGCACCACTGCAGGGCCTGCCAGATGGACGGCAGCCCGAAGGCCTCGCCGGCGTGGATGGTGAAGTGGTTGTTCTCGCGCTTGAGGTACTCGAACGCGTCGAGGTGCCGGGTGGGCGGGAACCCGGCCTCGGCGCCGGCGATGTCGAAGCCGACCACGCCCAGGTCGCGGTACCGGTTGGCGAGCTCGGCGATCTCCAGGGCACGGGCCGCGTGCCGCATGGCGGTGAGCAGGGCGCCGACGCGGATGCGGTGGCCGTTCGCACGGGCGCGGCGTTCGCCTTCCCGGAAGCCCTCGTTGACGGCCTCGACGACCTCTTCGAGGCTCAGGCCGGCGGCGAGGTGCTGCTCGGGGGCGTACCGCACCTCCGCGTACACGACCCCGTCCTCGGCGAGGTCCTCGGCACACTCGGCGGCGACCCGGACGAGCGCGTCCCGGGTCTGCATCACGCCGACGGTGTGCGAGAAGGTCTCCAAATAGCGCTCCAGGGAACCGGAGTCGGCGGCTTCCCGGAACCAGATGCCGAGCTTGTCAGGGTCGGTCTCGGGGAGGTGGGAGTACCCGGCCTCCCGGGCGAGGTCGACGATCGTGCCGGGGCGCAGCCCGCCGTCGAGGTGGTCGTGCAGCAGAACCTTGGGCGCCCGGCGGATCTGGTCCGAGCTCGGGGTGGTTCCCTTCGGGGCAGTCTGGCTCGTCATTTCCGCACTCTAACGCCTACGCGCGTAGATGGCGCCTTGTACGAAATCGTCGATACGTAACGGTGACCGCACGTACTAGTGGCGTACACCCGCGCTTCTGACACTGTTCTGTCATGGCACAGCAAGCGACGCCGGTTCGCACGGCCCGGCTCGGGCGGGCACTGGGACCGGAGCCGACGGCGGTGAGCGGGGTGGTACTGCTGCTCCCCGGCGGCGACGAGGTCTCCGGCCGCAGACCGTCTCCCCTGTTGGCGACCGCGTCCGTACGCGCGTTGGGCCGTCGACTGGCACGTACGGGCCGCGACGACGGCCTGGTCACGCATGTCGTCCACTACCGCTATCGCGGCTGGAACGGCAGCGAGGCCCATCCGGCGCGCGACACGTCCTGGGCGATCGAGGAGATCGTACGGCGCTACGGCGACGTCTCCGTCTGCCTCGTCGGCGTCGACATGGGCGGGCGCGCGGCACTGCACGCGAGCGGGCACGAGGCCGTCAACTCCGTGGTGGCGCTCGCCCCTTGGCTGCCCGAGGAGGACATGGCCGCTCCACCCGAACCGGTGAAGCAGCTCGTGGGACGCCGGGTGCTGATCGTGCACGGCACGAACGACGAACGTACGGATCCGGAGCTGTCGTTCCGGCTGGCGGCACGGGCGAAGAAGGCCAACCGGGACGTGTGCCGCTTCGAAGTGCACTCCGACGGACACGGGTTGCATCAGCACCGGGACGAAGTCCACGCCCTGACCGAGGACTTCGTGATGGGGATGCTGTTCGGGCGGGCGCTGTCGCGACCGGTCCGGGATGCGTTGGCGGCGCCGCCGCCGTTGGGGTTGCGGATGCCGCTCGCCTCCGGCTTCGGGCGGTCTCTTCGCCGTTGAGGCTCGGTTCGGGGGGTGTGCGGGTTCGCGGGGGCTGGTCGCGCCCACGCGGCGGAGCGCATATCGACGCAGCCTCGCGCTCCTCAGGTCGGCAGCAGGCTGCCTCGCTTCGAGAGCAGGAATTTCTTGAAGGCTGCGACCGGGGGCGTGTCCGGGTGGCCGTCGAGCCAGGCCACGCCGATTTCTCTTGCTGCCCTCGGGGCGGTGACCGTCAGTTCCACCACGCCCGGCCGGGGGAAGACGGGCGGTGGCAGCAGGGCCACCCCGAGACCGGCTGCCACCAGGCCCCGTAGCGTTTCCGCCTCCTCGCCCTCGAAGGCGACCCGGGGCTTGAAGCCGGCCTCCTGGCAGAGGTCGTCGGTGATGCGGCGCAGGCCGTAGCCGGGTTCGAGGGTGACGAAGGTTTCGTCGGCCGCCTCGGCGAGGCGGATGCGCCGACGGCCGGCGAGGGAGTGGTCGGCCGGGACGACCAGGCGGAGCTTCTGCTCGTCGAGGCGGCGGGCGACGAGGTCGGGGGCGTCCGGGACGGGAGACGTGAGGCACAGGTCCAGCTCGCCCGCGCGCAGCCGCTCGATCATCGCCTCGCCGTAGTTCTGGACGAGGCTGAAGCGGACGCGGGGATGGTCGGCGCGGAAGGCCTGCAGCAGGCCCGGCACGGTCTCGGCGCCCATGGTGTGCAGGAAGCCGAAGGCGACCTTGCCGGTGGCCGGGTCGGCGTCGGCGCGGACCTCGTCGGCGGCGCGCTCGATCTCGGCGAGGGCACGCTCGACGGAGCCGAGGAAGGTGCGTCCGGCGGGGGTGAGCGAGACCGTGCGGCCGCGGCGGGCGAACAGGTCGACGCCCAAATCCTGTTCGAGCCGGACCATGGCCCGCGACAGGGTGGACTGCGGGACCTGCATCTCCTGGGCGGCGCGGGTGACGTGCTCGGTGCGGGCGACGCCGGCGAAGTACGCGAGGCGCGGGGCCAGCAACATCACCATGTCTTCTGTGTCACTGGACGGTGACAGGCGCGGCTGTGACCTCTGCTGATGCTCCATGGGAACGATTATGCCGATTCCATGCATTGGACGGATGACCAAGAGCGTACGTAGTTTCGAGGCATGTCTCCCGCCAGTACCGGGGCGTCCACCATCGTGGGCGCCGCACCCTCCGTCCCTGTCGCCGATTCCCGTGTCGCCCCGGGCGGCCCCGGTTACCGCCGGATGAGTTTCGCCCTCTTCCTCGCCGGTGTCGCGACCTTCGCCCTCCTCTACTCCACCCAGGCCCTGCTGCCGCTGATCTCCGGCGACTTCGGGGTGGCGGCGAGCGAGGCGAGCTGGACGGTGGCGGCCGCGACCGGCGGACTGGCGCTGTTCGTCCTGCCGATGAGCGCTCTGTCGGAACGGTTCGGCCGTCGTACGGTGATGACGGCCTCGCTGGCGGTCGCGGTGACCGTCGGCCTCCTGGTCCCCTTCGCGCCCTCGCTGACCGCGCTGGTCGTGCTGCGGGCGGTGCAGGGCGCGGCGCTGGCAGGCCTCCCGGCCTCGGCGACGGCCTACCTCGCGGAGGAGGTCACGCCCAAGGCGCTGGTCACCGCGATCGGCCTGTTCGTCGCGGGCAACAGCGTCGGCGGGATGAGCGGCCGGGTCATCACCGGCTGGGTCGCGCAGGAGTGGGGCTGGCGGGTCGCGGTCGGCGTGATCGGCGTGATCGCGGTCGGCTGCGCGGTGGCCTTCCGGCTGCTGCTGCCGGCGCCGAAGAACTTCGTGCCCGGCTCCCTGCGGCCGCGGGTGCTGGCCCGTACCGTTCGTGATCACCTGTCCGACCCGCTGCTGCGTCGGCTGTACGCGATCGGCGCGCTGTTCATGACGGTGTTCGGCGGCGTCTACACGGTGATCGGGTACCGGCTGACCGCGGCGCCCTTCGGTCTGCCCCAGGGCATCATCGGGTCGATCTTCCTGGTCTACCTGGTGGGCACGGTGTCGGCGTCCACGGCCGGGCGGCTGGTCGGGCGCCTCGGCCGCCGGGGCGCGCTGTACGCGGCGGGCGGTACGACGACCACGGGTCTGGTGCTGTCCCTGGCCGACGTCCTTCCGCTGGTCCTGCTGGGCCTGGTGCTGATCACGGCGGGCTTCTTCGCGGGGCACGCGGTCGCGTCGTCGGCGGTCAGCAAGACTGCGACGAAGGGGCGGGCACAGGCCTCGGCCCTCTACCAGTCGTCCTACTACGTCGGCTCCAGCGCGGGCAGTACGGTCGGTGCGGTCGCCTTCCACGCGGGCGGCTGGGCCGGGACGGTGGGCGTCGGTCTGCTGGCGGTGCTCGGCGTCGTGACGATCACGGTGTTCGGGTCGCGGGCGGCGCGGGTCGCTGCGCGGCGGGAGCCGGTGCCGGTTCACTGACCGGGGCCGTACCAGGGGCTCCGCCCCGCCGTACCAGGGGCTCCGCCCCCTGGACCCCGGCTTCGCCCACCCACCACCCGACTCGGTCGGACGAGAAGTGACCCGGGGCCTCACCTGCGCCTTTCCTCACTCGCCAGGCCATTGTCAGTCCCCTGCGGTAGCTTCCGAAGTGCTGGGCGCAAAGGCGCGCGACAGGAACGCCACAGGGGTGGGTGGACCATGAGTGACACGGTGACGACGGATCTTGACGTCAGGCTCGAGAAACACCGGACCGAGCTGACGGGGTACTGCTATCGCATGCTCGGCTCCTCCTTCGAGGCCGAGGACGCCGTGCAGGACACGATGGTCCGGGCCTGGCGGAGCTACGAGAAGTTCGAGGGCCGCTCCAGCCTCCGTTCCTGGTTGTACCGCATCGCGACGAACGTGTGCCTGGACATGCTGACGGCCGGCAACAAGCGCGCGAGGCCGATGGATCTCACCGAGTCCACCCCCCTCGCCCAGGCCGCCCTGTCCCCCCGCCCGGACAACACCTGGCTGGAGCCGATGCCGGACGCACGCGTTCTGCCGACGACCGAAGACCCGGCGGAGGCGGCCATCGCCAAGGAGTCCGTCCGGCTCGCCTTCATGGCCGCTCTCCAGCAGCTCCCGGCCAAGCAGCGCGCGGTGCTGATCCTGCGCGAGGTGCTGGCGTGGAAGGCGAGCGAGGTCGCCGAGCTGCTCGACACCTCCGTCGCCTCGGTCAACAGCGCACTGCAGCGGGCCCGGGCGACGCTCGCCGAGCGGGAGCAGCGCGGCGCGGACGCGGCCCTGTCCGACCCGCTGGACGACGAGCAGCAAAAGCTCCTGGACCGCTATGTGGCGGCGTTCGAGGGCTATGACATGACGGCTCTGACGGCCCTGTTGCACGAGGACGCCGTCATGACGATGCCGCCGTTCGACCTGTGGCTGACCGGCCCGTCGGACATCACCGGCTTCATGACGACGCTCGGCGCCCCCTGCGCGGGCTCGCGTCTGGTTCCGGTCCAGGTCAACGGCCTGCCGGGATTCGCCCAGTACAAGCCGGACCCGGAGAAGGGTGGCTTCACCCCGTGGGCGGTTCAGGTCCTCGAGATCTCAGAGGGCCGGATCACCGGGTTCCACTGCTTCCTCGACACGCAGCGCTGGTTCCCGCTGTTCGGGCTGCCCCTCCGTCTCGAAGCGGAGGCCGACCAGGTCGAGGAGGGCGTGTAGCCCGGGGTCGGGGTCCCGCAGCCTGATCCGGCCCCCGGCCCGCCGGGCGGCGAGCTCCAGCCGCGCCAGCAGGTCGACGGTGCCGAGCCCCGGCGGCCCGAGCCCTCCGACGTCGCACACCACGGCCTTGGCACCACTGGCCTCCAGCAGCGACCGTACCTCGTCGCACAGCCCGGTCACCTCGTCCCTGGTGACGGGGCCGGTCAGCACGAGTACTGCGGGTGTCATGGCGTCCACGAGCGGTAGACCGGCGGGGCGGGCGTAACTCATCGCGGCCGGCGACTTCCCCGCTGTCCGCCGATCGGGATCACATTGACCCGCCGCCCTCCTTCCCCGGAGGGTTGCCTGTATGCCCCACATATCGGCGCCGCCCCGGAGACCGCACGCCTTCCTCACCTCCGAGCAGGCTCCGTGCAGGGGGTGCTGACCGGCTTCGCGGTCATCGCCGTCGTCATCGGCGTCGGCTATGCGATCGGGCGGGGCGGTCACCTCGGCGAACACGGCCGTGATGTCCTGACCAAGCTCGCGTTCCACGTGGCCACACCGGCCCTGCTGTTCACCACGCTGGCCCGCACGGACCTGTCGCTGATCTTCTCCAGCCGCCTGGTCGTGACCGCGCTGAGCACGGCGGCCGTAGCGGGCGTCTTCGTCGCGGTGGGTGCCGTACGCGGCTGGGGCGTCGGCCGTACGACGATCGGCGCCCTGTGCTCCGGCTACGTCAACTCGGGCAACCTCGGCATCCCGATCGCCGTGTACGTGCTCGGCGACGCCTCCCTGGTGGCACCGGTCCTGCTGTTCCAGCTCCTCCTCCTGACGCCGGTCGCGCTGACGGTCCTGGACCTGTCGGGCAGGGGCGGGCGACGGCCGCTGTGGCAGCGGATGCTCACGCCGTTGCGCAATCCGATCGCGGTGGGTTCGCTGGCCGGCGTCCTGGTGTCGGCGAGCAGGATACGGATCCCGGCAGCCGTCATGGATCCGGTCACCCTGATCGGCAACATGTCCGTCCCCGCGGTCCTGCTCGCCTTCGGCATCTCCCTGTGCGGCAGCACGATGCCGGGCCGGGGCCCGGACCGCCACCTCGTGCTGCTGTCGGTGGTGCTGAAGACGGTGGGGCAGCCGGTGGTGGCCTGGGCGCTGGCGGTGGGCGTGTTCGGGCTGCGCGGTGCCGCGCTGCTCGACGTGGTGGTGACCTCGGCCCTTCCGGCCGCGCAGAACCTCTTCACCTACGCGTCCAGTTACCGGGTGGGCGAGCGACTGGCGCGGGACTCGATCCTGGTGTCGACGGTGCTGTCGGTGCCGGTGTTGGTGGCGGTGGCGGCGTTGTTGGGGTGACCGGCATCAACTATGGGGAAAGTCGCTGGTGTCGAGGTCGAGGTCGAAGGGCTTCGGCAAGGGGATGGAGGCACCGAACTTGCCCGCCCGCAGGACGCGATAGATATCACCGTGAGCTTCGCCGTACAGCGTGATCGTTGGGCCTCCGGGGGCCCAATTGTCGATGAGGAGGTAGAGAGGAACGCCTGCCTGTGCGTACCCCGCCGCCTTCTTGATCCGGTCGTTGCTCGCGTAGGACTTGGAGGTGATCTCGACGACAAGTTCCGCCGCGTCAGCGGGGATGTAACAGCCCTTCTCAGCGCGCAGCACCTGCCTCGGCGCCACAGCAAGGTCCGGAATCTACAGCCCAATGCGGGACGGCACGGCTGTGCCCAACGTCTGGTAGATGCCCCAGTCTTTCGGGATCACCTCGTACAGGCTACGCTGCACGAGGTCCGCGATGTCGTTGTGCGCGTTGGGCGACGGTGGTGCCACGGTGACGATCCCCTCGATGATCTCCACCTTGCAGCCCTCGGGTGCGTCCGTCTCCTGCCAGATCCGGACGAGTTCTTCCCACTCGTGGCCGCTGGCCGTCGAGTGGTCGACGGTGAGTGCGCTCATGGCGGTGTCTCCAATCGGTGCGTCACCGATCCCAGGATGCCGAACGGGACCGGCGGGGGTCCACCGGTCCCGTTCACCCGAACGAGGAAAGTCCAGGTCAAGCGATACGTTCCAGCACCACCGGCGACGCCGAGAACGTCGTCCCCGCCGCCCCGACGTCGTATGAACCGTCCACCGCCTGGAGCGCGTACTCGAAGCGCTCGGGCGTGTCCGTGTGCAGGGTCAGCAGGGGCTGGCCCTCCGTCACGGTGTCGCCGGGCTTGGCGTGCATCTCCACGCCCGCGCCCGCCTGCACCGGGTCCTCCTTGCGGGCGCGGCCGGCGCCCAGGCGCCAGGCGGCGACGCCGATGTCGTAGGCGTCGAGGCGGGTCAGGACGCCCGAGGACGGGGCCTTGATCACGTGCTGCTCGCGCGCCACCGGCAGCTCCGCGTCCGGGTCGCCGCCCTGGGCCGCGATCATGCGGCGCCAGACGTCCATGGCCGAGCCGTCGGCAAGGGCCTTCGCCGGGTCCGCGTCCTTCACGCCGGCCGCGTCGAGCATCTCGCGGGCCAGGGCGATGGTCAGTTCGACGACGTCCGCCGGGCCTCCGCCCGCCAGGACCTCCACCGACTCCCGGACCTCCAGCGCGTTGCCCGCCGTCAGGCCCAGGGGCGTGGACATGTCCGTGAGCAGCGCGACCGTCTTCACGCCGTGGTCCGTGCCCAGGCCCACCATCGTGGAGGCGAGTTCGCGCGCGTCCTCGATGGTCTTCATGAAGGCGCCGGTGCCCACCTTCACGTCCAGGACCAGGGATCCGGTGCCCTCGGCGATCTTCTTCGACATGATCGAGGAGGCGATCAGCGGGATCGCCTCCACCGTGCCGGTCACGTCACGCAGGGCGTACAGCTTCTTGTCCGCCGGGGCCAGGCCGTCGCCGGCCGCGCAGATCACCGCGCCGGTGCCGTCCAGGACGGACAGCATCTCCTCGTTGGAGAGCAGCGCCCGCCAGCCGGGGATCGACTCCAGCTTGTCCAGGGTGCCGCCGGTGTGGCCGAGGCCGCGGCCTGACAGCTGCGGGACCGCAGCGCCGCAGGCCGCGACCAGCGGGGCGAGCGGCAGGGTGATCTTGTCGCCGACGCCGCCCGTCGAGTGCTTGTCCGCCGTCGGCCGGGACAGGGAGGAGAAGTCCATGCGCTCGCCCGAGGCGATCATGGCGGCCGTCCAGCGGGCTATCTCGCGGCGGTTCATGCCGTTGAGCAGGATGGCCATCGCGAGCGCGGACATCTGCTCGTCGGCGACCTCCCCGCGGGTGTACGCGTCGATGACCCAGTCGATCTGCTGGTCGCTGAGCTCACCGCGCTCCCGCTTGGTGCGGATGACGGAGATGGCGTCCATGGCCATGGCTTGGCCTTCCTTCCGAAAAGCATTCAGAAACTGCGCGGCCCCCCGAGTGGCCGAAGCCGGCAACTCGCGGGGGCCGCACGGGGAGTTACCTGGTGAGATGCCCCGGCCCGAAGGCCTGCGGCAGCATCTGCGACAGCGGCAGGATGCCCGCCGGGGTCTCCAGCAGCAGGTCGGGGCCGCCGAACTCGTACAGCAGCTGCCGGCAGCGGCCGCACGGGACGAGGATCTCGCCGTGGCCGTCGACGCAGGTGAAGTGCGTGAGGCGACCGCCGCCGGTGTTGTGCAGCTCCGAGACGAGTCCGCACTCGGCGCACAGGCCGAGGCCGTACGAGGCGTTCTCGACGTTGCAGCCGGAGACCGTACGGCCGTCGTCGACCAGGGCCGCCACGCCGACCGGGTAGCCGGAGTACGGGGCGTACGCCCGTGACATGGCGTCCCGGGCCACCGCCCGCAGCTCGTCCCAGTCGACGTCGGTCACTTGCCCTGTCCCTTCCGGTACGGCATGCCGTCCGCCTTCGGCATCCTGAGGCGCTGGGCCGACAGGGCGAGGACGACGAGCGTGATGACGTACGGCGTGGCGGAGACGACCTGGTTCGGGACCTCGTTGGTGCCCAGGTACCAGGTGAGCACCAGGCCGCCGATGAGCAGGGTGATCGCGGAGGGGGTGTACTTCTTCCGGAACGCCAGCCAGATGGAGCCGATGATCAGCAGCAGCGCGCCGAGCAGCAGCAGCGCGTGGACGTTGTCGGAGCCGCCGCGCAGGTTGAGGCTGTCGGTGTAGCCGAACAGGCCGGCGCCGATGGCGAGTCCGCCCGGCATCCAGTTGCCGAAGATCATCGCGGCGAGGCCGATGTAACCGCGGCCGCTGGTCTGGCCCTCCAGGTAGAAGGGGTTGGCGACGATGGAGAGGAAGGCACCGCCGAGGCCGGCCAGACCGCCGGAGATGATCACGGCCAGGTACTTGTACTTGTAGACGTTCACGCCGAGCGACTCGGCCGCGACCGGGTTCTCGCCGCAGGACCGCAGCCGCAGACCGAACGCGGTGCGCCACAGGATCCACCAGGTGCCGGGGATCAGGGCGACGGCGATCAGGGTCAGCCAGGACACGTTGGTGATCAGACCGCCGAGCAGACCGGCGACGTCCGAGACGAAGAACCAGCCCTTGGCGTTCAGGTCGATCAGCGCGTCCGACAGGCCGGGCACCGTGAAGTTGCCGAGGGAGTCCACCGGCGGGGACTGCTTGGCCGAACCGCCCGTGTGGCCCTCGAAGGCGAGGGGGGCGAGGTAGCGGGTGGCGCCGAGGGCGAGGATGTTGATGGCCACACCGGAGACGATGTGGTTGACGTTGAAGGAGACGGTGACGATCGCGTGCAGCAGGCCGCCGATCGCGCCGCCGAGGATGCCGACCAGGACACCCGTCCACGGGCCCCACTGGAAGCCGGCCCAGGCACCGAACCAGGTGCCGAGGATCATCATGCCCTCGAGGCCGATGTTGACGACGCCCGCGCGCTCGGCCCACAGACCGCCGAGGCCGGCGAGGCCGATCGGGACGGCGAGCTGGAGCGCGGTGGACATCTGGCTGACGTTGGTGATGCCGTCGGCGCCGGTGATGATGCGGACGATCGACGTCAGCGCCAGGGCCCCGGCGATGACCAGCAGCAGGACGGGCCACGACATCCGGCGCCCTGTCGGCGCCGTGGGCTGCAGCGTGGGCTGGTTGAGGTCGGTCACGGTGGTCATCGGCCGGCCACCTCCTTCTTGGCGTTGTTGTCGTTGGCGCCGAGGACGTGTCCGGCGGCCAGCTCGGCGCCGACCCGGCGCTGCTGGCGGCGCAGACCCCACTCGCGTACGGCCTCGTACGAGACGACGACCGAGAGCACGATCAGGCCCTGCATGATGACCGCGATCTCCTTGTCGTAGTCGTGGAAGTCCAGCTCGGGCGAGGCCTTGTCGAGCCAGGCCCACAGCAGGGCGGCGAAGGCGATACCGGTGGGGTTGTTACGGCCGAGCAGGGCGATGCCGATGCCCAGGAAGCCGATGCCGGTGGGGAAGTTGAGGTTGTAGGTGTGCGAGTCGCCGAGCAGGATCGGCAGGCCCGCGAGACCGGCGAGACCGCCGGAGAGCAGCATCGCGGTGAGGACCATCCGCTTGGGGTCGACGCCGCTGGCCGCCGCCGCGGACTCCGAGGCGCCGGAGGCGCGCAGGTCGAAGCCGAAGCGGGTGCGGTTGAGGACGACCCAGTAGCCGACGCCGAGCAGAGCGGCGAGGACCACCAGGCCGTAGATCTCGCCGGCCGCGCCCATGTCGATGCCGGGCACCCAGCCCGACTCGTGCATCTCGCCGGTGGTGTTGTTGTTGCCGACCTTGACGCCGAAGACGTTCGGAAGCCACAGGTAGGCGATCACGGAGACCGCGATCGCGTTGAGCATGATCGTCGCGACGACCTCGCTGACCCCGCGGGTGACCTTGAGGACACCCGCGATGCCGGACCAGAAGGCGCCGGTGAGGATCGCGGTGAGGAGCAGCAGCGGGATCTGCAGGACCGCCGGCAGGTTCGCGTGGGCGCCGACGATCGCGGCCATCATCGCGGCGAGCTGGTACTGGCCGTCGACGCCGATGTTGAACAGATTCATCCGGAAGCCGATGGCCACCGCGAGCGCCGCGATGTAGTACATCGACGCCTGGTTGATGATGCGGACCTGGACGTCGGAGAACGAGGCCTGCTCGAACATGATCGAGAAGGGCTCGACCGGGTTCTTGCCGGAGGCGACCAGCACGATCGCGCTCAGCACGAAGGCCACGGCGAGCGCGATGACCGGTCCGGCCACCGCGAGGAGCACGCGCTCCTTGTCGAACTTCTTCATCAGCGGGCCTCGTCTTCCGGAGACTCGGGAGACTTGCGGATCTCGGGAGTCTCGGGGGTGTCTGCCGGGGTCTCGGGAGTCTCTTCGTGTTCGAGGTGCCCGGTGACGGCACCGGTCATGGCCGAGCCGAGCTCCTCCGGGGTGATGGTGGCCGGGTCGGCGTCGGCGACCAGCTTGCCGTTGTAGATCACGCGAAGGGTGTCGGACAGGCCGATCAGCTCGTCGAGGTCGGCGGAGATCAGCAGGACGGCCAGGCCCTCGCGGCGGGCCTCGCGGATGTGGTCCCAGATCGCGGCCTGCGCGCCGACGTCCACACCCCGGGTGGGGTGGGCGGCGATGAGGAAGCGCGGCTTGCTGCTCATCTCACGGCCGACGATCAGCTTCTGCTGGTTGCCGCCGGACAGGGAGGCGGCGGTGACGTCGATTCCGGGGGTGCGGACGTCGTAGTCGGCGACGATCCGGCGGGTGTCCTCCTGGGCCCCTTTGGGGTCCAGCCAGACGCCCTTGGCGTTGGGCTTCTCGGTGACGTGGCCGAGGATGCGGTTCTCCCAGAGGGGAGCCTCCAGGAGCAGGCCGTGACGGTGGCGGTCCTCGGGGATGTAGCCGATGCCCTGCTCGCGGCGCTTGCGGGTGGGCCAGCCGGTCATCTCCTCGTCGATCAGTGTGATCGTGCCGGAGTCGGCGCTCTTGAGGCCGATGAGCGCGTCGACCAGCTCGGTCTGGCCGTTGCCCTCGACGCCGGCGATGCCCAGGATCTCGCCCGCGTGGATGGTGAAGCTGATGTCGTCGAGGAGGGCCTTGCCGCCGAACGCCTCCAGGCGCAGCTTGTCGACGGTGATGACCGGGCGGTCGGTGACCGTGGACTCGGCGGTCTCGGGGGTGGGCAGCTCGCTGCCCACCATCATCTCGGCGAGCTGACGCGGGGTGGTCTCGGCGGGGACCGCGGTGCCGACGGTCGTGCCGCGGCGGATGACGGTGATCTCGTCGGCGACGGAGAGGACCTCGCCCAGCTTGTGGGAGATGAAGATGACCGACAGGCCCTCGGCCCTGAGTTCGCGGAGGTTGTCGAAGAGCGCGTCCACCTCCTGCGGCACGAGCACGGCCGTCGGCTCGTCCAGGATCAGCGTGCGGGCGCCTCGGTAGAGGACCTTGAGGATCTCCACGCGCTGGCGGGCGGCGACGCCGAGTTCCTCGACGAGGACGTCGGGGCGCACGCCGAGGCCGTAGCGCTCGGAGATCTCCTTGATCTTGCGGCGGGCCTTGGCGCCGATGCCGTAGAGCTTCTCGCTGCCCAGCACCACGTTCTCGAGCACCGTGAGGTTGTCGGCCAGCATGAAGTGCTGGTGGACCATGCCGATGCCGCGGACGATGGCGTCGGCCGGGGAGGAGAAGGTGACCTGCTCACCGTCGATCGCGATGGTGCCCTCGTCCGGCTTCTGCATGCCGTAGAGGATCTTCATCAGCGTCGACTTGCCGGCGCCGTTCTCGCCGACGAGGGCGTGGACGGTGCCCTTGCGGACGGTGAGGTGGATGTCGTGGTTGGCCACGACGCCCGGGAAACGCTTGGTGATCCCGGCCAGTTCGACGGCGGTCACTTGACCGTTGACCGCCGCTCCGGCCGGAGGGCTGCTGGACGCGTTGATGGCGCACTCTCCTGGGGACGGGGGTCGTCTACGCGCGTAGCGCCCCTACGGCATCGAAAAGGGGCCCGGCGCCCGTGACAACGGGGTACGAGGAGACAGCCTCCCCGTACCCCGTTGAGCGGACGTAACCCCGCGGTTACACGCTGCTCAGGGTATTGCTCAGTCAGCTGCTCTTGACCTTGATCTCGCCGCTGATGATCTTCTCCTTGGCCGTCTTGATGGCGTCCTGCAGCTCGGTGTTGTCCGCGAACTTCGGGTTGGAGTTCGACAGGCCGACCTCGCCGGTCTTCAGATCGCCCCTGACGATACCGGTCTCGGGCTTGCCGTCCTCGACCGACTTCGCGAGGTTGTACACCGCCTTGGCGACGTCCTTCATCGCCGAGGTGAGGATGGAGTCCTTGTACTTCGCGAGGGCTTCCTGCTTGTACTGGTCGGAGTCGACGCCGACCGCCCAGATCTTGTTGGCGGCGGCGGCCTCGATCACGCCCTGACCGGACAGACCGGCGGCCGCGTAGACGACGTCGGCCTTCTTCTCGATCTGGCCCTCGGCGGCCGTCTTGCCCTTGTCCGGGCTGGAGAAGCCACCCTCCTCGGCCGTCTGCGTCAGGTACTGCGAGAGGACCTTGACCTTGGAGTCGGTGTCCTTGACGCCCTGCTCGAAGCCCGCCTGGAACTTGTGGATCAGCGGGATGTCCACGCCGCCCACGAAGCCGACCACGTTCGTCTTGGTGCTCTTGGCCGCGGCGACACCGGCGAGGTAGGAGGCCTCCTCCTCGGAGAAGACCAGGTCCGCCACGTTGTCCGCCTGGACCGTGGAGTCGTCCACGATGCCGAAGGTGGTGTCCGGGAACTTGGCCGCGGCCTCCTTGACGGCCGGCGCGTACGCGTACCCGATGCCGATGACCGGGTCGTACCCCTGCTTGGCCAGCGACTCCAGACGCTGCTGCTTGTCGGTGTCGGTCTCGCCCTCGGTGGGCTCGAGGTCGGCCGTCGCGTAGGAGAACTCCTTCTTCGCCTCTTCCAGGCCCGCGTACGCCGCGTCGTTGAAGGACTGGTCGCCCTTGCCGCCGACGTCGTACGCGATGGCCAGACCCTTGTCGCCCTTCGAGTCCGAGGACGAGCTCGAGGTCGAGGTGCCGCCGCAGGCGGAGAGGGCGAGGGCCAGAGAGGCGGTCGCTGCGCCTGCGACCGTGATCCGGGAAATCCGGCGCATGTGTGGTGCTCCTGTCGTGTAGCGGGTCCGGAGAAGCGCGGGTGCGTTCCCGCGTCGTTCGGTGCGGGCGGCGCTGAGGCGTGCTCGCACTTCCCCGGGGTCGCTCAGCGCCGGGGACGGTTCGGCTTCGGCGCTGGCTTCGCCGCAGATTAACGCGCGTAGACCTGCCTGAAAACCCCTTCTGTCCACCTTGTTATCCGGCCGTGCCCAACACAACTCACCCTTGACTCAAAGGATTGCCGACCGCAAAGGGAGGGTGGCGGTGAGTGACCCGCGCACGACACGCCGAAGCGGGCGGGGACTCAGGAGTCCCCGCCCGCTTCATACCGATTCGACCGCGTTCGCGCCCGTCCGGACGGAACCGCGCGGAACTACTCGGTCTTGACCTTGA
The DNA here is from genome assembly GCF_042714835.1 of Streptomyces sp. NPDC058678. Lineage (NCBI taxonomy): Bacteria > Bacillati > Actinomycetota > Actinomycetes > Kitasatosporales > Streptomycetaceae > Streptomyces > Streptomyces sp. NPDC058678. The sequence goes on from NZ_JBHXSG010000007.1 coordinate 107,489, forward strand.
TGGTGCCGTCGATGATCTCTTCCTTGGCCTTGGCCACCGCGGCGGAGAGGCCCGCGACCTTCGCGAACTCCGGGTTGCTCTCGGCCAGGCCGACGCCGTTCACCTTCAGGTCGAAGGTCTGGATGCCGGTCAGCGGCTTGCCGTCCTCGACGGACTTGGCCAGGGCGTACACCGAACCGCCGACGTCCTTGAGCGCGGAGGTCAGGATGGAGCCCTTGTACGACGCCAGCGCGGCCTGGTTGTACTGGTCGGAGTCGACGCCGATCGCCCAGACCTTCGCCTTGGCGGCGGCCTCGATCACGCCTTGGCCGGAGAGACCGGCGGCCGCGTAGAGGACGTCGGCCTTCTTCTCGATCTGGCCCTCGGCGGCGGCCTTGCCCTTGTCGGGGCTGGAGAAGCCGCCCTCCTCCGCGGTCTGCGTCAGGTACTGCGAGATGACCTTGACCTTGGAGTTGGTGTCCGTGACGCCCTGCTTGTAGCCGGCCTCGAACTTGTGGATCAGCGGGACGTCGACACCGCCCACGAAACCGACGATGTTCGTCTTGGTGGCCTTGGCGGCGGCGACGCCGGCCAGGTACGAGGCCTCGTTCTCGGCGAAGACGAGGGACGCCACGTTCTTGCCCTCGACCACGGAGTCCACGATGCCGAAGGTGGTCTTCGGGTACTTCGCGGCCACGGCCTCCATCGCGGGGGTGTAGGCGAAGCCGACGCCGATGATCGGGTTGTAGCCCTGCTTGGCGAGCGAGGACAGACGCTGTTCCTTGTCGGCGTCGGTCTCGCCCTCGGTGGGCTCGACGTCGGCCGTCTTGTAGCCGAACTCCTTCTGGGCCTTCTCCAGACCGGAGTACGCGGCGTCGTTGAAGGACTGGTCGCCCTTGCCACCGATGTCGTACGCGATGGCGAGGCCCAGCGTGCCCTTGCTCTCGCTGTCGCTGCCGCTGTCGTCAGTGCTGGTACCGCCACAGGCGGATGCGGCGAGCGCGAGCGACGCGACCCCCACCGCGACACGGGTCAGTTTGGATATCCGACGCATCTCGAAGTTCCCCATTCTCCAAAGCCCCGCAGTGGGTGCTGAGTTCGGCGCAGAGTAACGCGCGTAGACACTCCTGGGAACGGGGTTTCGTGTGGCCGTTATCCATTCGTGCCGATGGCCGGTTACGTCCCTGTGAACCACCGGATCGAATGGGATGCCATGGGACACCGCACCCTCAGGTCCCGTGACTCTCCGTACCTCCGGGTGTCTCCAGTGTGATGACGCACTTGTGGAACGCCATGCGCCCCCAGATTCCCTCCGCCCCGCCCGGGCCGCAACCTGAACGGGGGCTTTCGGGGAACGGGCTAGAAACCGGCGTCCATGAGGGCGGCGGCGGTGAACAGTTCCACGCCCACCGTGATCGCCGACTCGTCGGCGTCGAAGTCGCCCTGATGGAGATCGCGTACGGCGCGTTCGCCGGGGGTGCGGACGCCCAGGCGGGCCATGGCGCCGGGGACGTGCTGGAGGTACCAGGAGAAGTCCTCGCCGCCCAGGCTCTGCTCGGTGCTCTCGACGGAGTCGACGCCCCGGCGGGCGATCATGGCGTCCCGGACCAGTTCGGTGACGACGGGGTCGTTGACGACCGGCGGCACGCCACGCACGTAGTTGATCTCCGACTTGGCGCGGTGCAGGTTGGCGACCTCGTCGATCGCGGCGACCACGATGTCGGGCGCCTGCCGCCAGGCGTCGATGTCCAGGCACCGTACGGTTCCGGAGAGCTCGGCGTGCTGCGGGATCACGTTCGGGGCGTGGCCCGACTCGATCCGGCCCCAGGTGACGGCGAGTCCGGCGCGGGTGTCGACGCGGCGGGCGACGAGGGCCGGCACGTCGGTGACGACGCGGGCGGCGGCGGTGACGAGGTCGGTCGTCAGGTGGGGCCGCGCGGTGTGGCCGCCGGGCCCGTCGAGGGCGATCTCCAGCCGGTCGCAGGCCGAGGTGATGGCGCCCTGCCGCAGCCCGATCCGCCCGGCGTCGACCCGGGGGTCGCAGTGCACGGCGAGCATCCGCCCGACCCCTTCGAGCACCCCGCAGTCGATGGCGTCGGCGGCACCGCCGGGCAGTACCTCCTCCGCGGGCTGGAAGACCAGCCGTACGGGTCTGGGCAGCCGCCCCTGCCGGTGCAGGTCGGCGAGGACGAGCCCGGCACCCAGCACCACGGTGGTGTGCACGTCGTGACCGCAGGCGTGCGCGCGGTCCGGCACGGTGGAGCGGTACGAGCACTCGGTCTTGGTGTCCGGGATGGGCAGGCCGTCGATGTCGGCGCGCAGGGCGAGCATGGGGCGGCCCCCGTCCCACTCGCCGATGTCACAGACGAGCCCGGTGCCGACGGCGAGCACGCGCGGCTTGAGGCCGGCCTTCTCGAGCCGTTCCTTGATCGCCGCCGTGGTGCGGAACTCCTGGTTGCCGAGCTCGGGGTGCATGTGCAGGTCTCGGCGGAAGGCGACGAGTTCGGCACGGAGCGCCTCGGGCAGCACACCGGGAAGCAGCGCTTCCCCGGCGGAATCGGCCTCGGACTCTAGGGACGTCAATTGCTTCACCCTCTGAAGGGTAGGACGCCCGGGCGCTCGACCGACCCTCGATCAACAAAAGATCAACCATGAGAGGGAAGAAAATCTGATCGCCGGACGTATATGTACCGTTCGCGATGGGTACACTCGCCGGACTTTCCGGCCGAGTGGATGTGAATCGCACCCACCTCTCCTCCACGGATACCACGCCTCGCCCCAAAGAGGCCGGTCTGTTCACCTGTCGGACTGGTGAAGCGGCTCACGGCCGGGACGCCGGGTCAGTAGGGTGCGGCAGCGTGAATGCCGAGACGCTGGACCACCTGCGGGCCACCCGGACGTCGTACGACAAGATCGCCGACGTCTACAGCGAGCGCCACGCCGACGGCCTCGCCGGCAGACCCGTGGACCGCGCACAGGTCGCCGCCTTCGCCGAGTTGGTGCGTGACAGCGGGTCGGCTCCCGTCGCCGATCTCGGCAGCGGCCCCGGGTACGTCACCGCCCGGCTGCGCGCGCTCGGGCTGCCGGTCTTCGGCGTCGACATCTCACCCCGGATGGTGGAACTGGCCCGCCGTGCCCACCCCGGTCTGCGCTTCCATGTGGGATCCCTCACGTCCCTGGATCTGCCGGACGGGACGCTGGGCGGGATCGTCGCCCTGTACTCGATCATCCACGTGCCCGACGAGGACCTGCCGACGGCGTTCGCCGAGTTCCACCGCGTCCTGGTGCCCGGCGGGCACGTGCTGCTCGCCTTCCAGTCCGGGGACGAGGAAGGGCGGCTGCACCTGGCGGAGCGGTTCGGTCAGGAGATCTCGCTCGACCACTACTGGCGTACACCGCAGACGGTCGCCGGCCACCTCACCGAGGCGGGCCTGCGCCTCCAGGTCCGGGTGCTGCGTGAGCCGTACGAGGACGAGACGCGGCCTCGCGCGTTCCTGCTGGCGAGGAAGCCCGCGTAGGGCCGGCCGGCGGGGCAGGCGGGTCGGCGGGCAAGCCGCGTGAGGCGGGTTCTCAGACCGCGGTGACCGCCGAGAGCCGGGTCACGTCCCGGGCGGAGCCCGTCACGCCGGAGAGGAAGCCCTGGGCGCGTGGTGAGGCGTTCTGGGTGAGCCATTCGGGGTCGATGTCACAGACCGCGACGCGTACGTCCGTGCCGACCAGGGCGAGCGGGAGGGTGTGGACGACGGTCGAGGGGAAGCTGAGGATCGTACGGCCGACCGGGCCCCGTCGGGCGATCAGTTCGAGGGGGAGGTCGGGGCGGACGATCTCCAGCTTCGTCTCCACGGCCAGGCGGTGGAGTTTCTCGGTGCTCTCGCGGCGGTGGGCGAAGTAGCGGGTCGCACCGTGCGCCTTGGCCAGGGCGCGGACGGCCTCCAGGTAGCGGTCGGCGTCGACGACTCCCGTCTCCACCAGCGAGGTGCCGACCAGGTCGGCGCCCTTGGTGATGCGGGGCGGGCCGAAGCGGGAGCGGGTCCAGGCGAAGGCGTTCGCGGTGACCGTGACGCCGGCCGGGGTCTCCTCCATCGGCATGGAGGAGAAGATCTCCACCGTCCGGTTCCCGCTCGGCGTCAGCCGGCGCCTGGCCACGGACGACACCGGCGCGAAGACCAGGTCACGGGGGCCGGGCCGGCCGCCCTTGCGGTGCCAGCGGACCAGGCGTTCGCCGCCGGCCAGCTGGGCGACGAACTCCATCGTGGCCGTGCCGTCGTCGACCACGACCAGGTCGCGGGCACCGGTGATCGTCAGCAGCAGTTGCACATAGCGCGAGAAGGGGTCGCCCAGGACGACCCGGTCGGCCCGGCGGAGCATTCCGGTCAGGCCGCCTATGGTCTGGAACGGGGCCATGGGACCGCCCCGCGCCTCCTCCCAGCGGACCTTGTGGCCCTCCTCGCGGGCGAGCTCCGACATGCGGCGCAACTGGCCGCGGGTCATGGGATCGATCGGCGACAGTACGACGAGGGTGAACCCCGCGCCGGGCGCATGCTCGTGCGCCCACTCCAGCACGTTCAGCAGCTGTACCGGACTCTCCACGAAGGCGAGAGTGCGGGGGCCGGCGGACCCGGCGCGGCGGCTCATCTACGTACGACCGTCCCGTCGTAACTGATCCTGTGGGGGTGTGGGAGCGAGGGCTCAGACCGCGACCGGCTCGCCCGCCGCCGCCGCGATCTCCGCCTCGGCGACGACACCGCTGACGCGGCGCAGCTTCTTCATCGGGCCGAGCTCGGACTCGTAGACCTTCTTGACGCCGTCGCCGAGCGAGGCCTCGATGGTGCGGATGTCGCGGACGAGGCGGGTGAGGCCCTGCGGCTCGACGGAGGCGGCCTGGTCGGAGCCCCACATCGCGCGGTCGAGGGTGATGTGGCGCTCGACGAAGGCGGCGCCGAGGGCGACGGCGGCGAGGGTGGTCTGCAGGCCGGTCTCGTGGCCGGAGTAGCCGATCGGGACGTTCGGGTACTCCTTCTCCAGGGTGTTGATCACCCGGAGGTTGAGCTCCTCGGCCTTCGCCGGGTAGGTCGAGGTGGCGTGGCACAGCAGGATGTTGTCCGAGCCGAGGACCTCGACCGCGTGCCGGATCTGCTTCGGGGTGGACATGCCGGTGGAGAGGATGACGGTGCGGCCGGTGGCGCGGAGCTCGCGCAGCAGCTCGTCGTCGGTCAGGGAGGCGGAGGCCACCTTGTGGGCGGGGACGTCGAACTTCTCCAGGAAGGCGACGGCCTCGTTGTCCCACGGGGAGGCGAACCAGTCGATGTTCTTGGTCTTGCAGTACTCGTCGATCTGGCGGTACTCGTCCTCGCCGAACTCCACGCGGTGGCGGTAGTCGATGTACGTCATCCGGCCCCAGGGGGTGTCGCGCTCGATGTCCCACTGGTCGCGCGGGGTGCAGATCTCGGGGGTGCGCTTCTGGAACTTGACCGCGTCGCAGCCGGCTTCGGCGGCCGCGTCGATGAGCTTGAAGGCGTTCTCCAGCTCGCCGTTGTGGTTGATGCCGATCTCGCCGGTGATGTAGACGGGGTGCCCCGGGCCGGCGGTCTTCGAACCGAACGTGCGCAGACGGGAGTTGGTGCTCATGGCAGGAACGTTCCTTAACTGTTGAGGGAGTCGAGAGAAGGGCCGAGGATCCAGCTGGCGATCTCTCGGATCGCGCCGTCGCCACCGGGGACGGTGGTGACCGCGCGTGCGGCGCCGCGCACCACGTCGTGGGCGCTCGCGACCGCCACGGGCCAGCCGACGAGGGCGAAGCACGGGAGGTCGTTGACGTCGTTGCCGACGTAGAGCACGCGCTCGGGCGCGATGCCCTGCTCCTCGCACCACTGCTTCAGTGCGAGGTCCTTGCGGTCGATGCCGTGCAGGACCGGGATTCTGAGCTTCCGGGCCCGGGCGGCGACGACCGGGTTCTGCTCCGTGGAGAGGATCAGCATGTTCAGGCCGCTGTTGCGCAGGGCGGCGATGCCGAGGCCGTCTCCGCGGTGCACGGAGACGAACTCCTTTCCATCGGCGTCGATCAGCACCCGGTCGTCGGTCTGGGTGCCGTCGAAGTCCAGTACGACCGCGTCGATGTCGTCGGCGGTCGGCAGCGAACCGGGTCGGTTCGCGTCGAAGAGGGGGGCCAGCGCGCGGGCGCGGGCCAGGTCGTGCGGGTCGTCGATCTCCAGCACACGGGCCGGGTCCGTGCGGACCAGTTCCGTGCGGCCGAAGAAGCGGTGCCGGTGCTTGCGGAAGCCCGCCGCTTCCATCGCGTAGGCGGCGCCCGTCTCCAGGAAGTCCTGGGGGCGGTCCTGGCGGCGGGGACGGTAGGACTTGTCGTGGTTGACGCCGTGGCCGCCGCTCTCGGCACCGGAGCCGGCCGCCTGGTCCGCGTCCCGCCAGACGAATCCGTGGAACGGCGCCACGGTCACCGCGGTGTCCGCCCCGTTCTCGACGACGGCGGCGGCGACGCCCTCGACGTCCTCGCGGGCGATGAACGGGCTGGTGCACTGCACGAGCAGGACCACGTCGACGGCCGCGCCGTGCAGGGCCTCGTGGGCGTCCATCGCGTGCAGGACCGCGGCCTCGGAGGTCGCCGTGTCCCCGGCGATGGCGGCGGGCCGCAGCACGACCTCCGCGCCGGCCTGGCGGGCGGCGGCCGCGATGGCCTGGTCGTCGGTGGAGACGACCACGTCCGTCACCAGCCGGGTCGCACGGCACTCGCGCACCGCTCGTGCCACCAGCGGGACACCGCCGACGGGGGCGAGGTTCTTCGCGGGCACGCCCTTGGAGCCGCCGCGTGCGGGGATCACCGCGAGCACCCGGCGCACCGAAGCGCCTTGGCCCGCTGCCGGGTGGGACATGGGGTCTACTCCTTGAAGAGAGGTCACAGCTCCCCCATCCGCCGGATGACGGGAGCCACCCGCTGCACCCCGTGCCGGTAGGCGCCGCGCGCCGCGCGGCGCACGATCTGCCGGACCGGGCCCGGCTCCCTGTCGGCGGCGGGGGCGCCGGGCAGCGGGCTGCCGTCCGGGCCGAGGTGGTGGCGGGCGAGGATGCCGGGCAGGTAGCCGGGCGCGGTCGCGGGTGTGTAGTACGGGGTGAGCGGGGGCAGTTCGGGCGCGGCCAGCAGCTTGGTGATCCGCTCCCGCGCCGCGTCGAAGGCGTGGGCGTACGCGCCTCCCTCGGAGGTGTGACCCCCGGCCGCGACACCCTGCCGGGCCACCCACTCCTCGTCGGGCGCCGGCCGGTGACCGGCGTCGAGCTGGTCCCAGGAGGCGAGGCAGCCGGAGCCGACGAAGTGGTGGTTGCCGAGCACCTCGCGGACGCCGAGGTCGGTGAGCACCACGGTGGGAATGCGGCGGTGCAGTGATTCCAGGGCGGCCGTCGAGCTGACCGTGACCAGCAGGTCGGTGCGGTCGAGCACCTCGCCCATGTGGCCGTAGACCAGACGGAAGTTGGGCGGCAGGTCGGCCCGCTGCGCCAGCTTCTGGTACGGCAACTCCTCGATGTGCGTGGTGTGTTCGCCCGGCTTGGAGCGCAGCTTCAGCAGTACCTCGCGGTCGGGGTGCGTCCGGGCGTGCCGGACGAGCCGCTCCAGCAGGTACGTACGGTCCTTGCGGCTGTCCGGGACGGACGGCTGGGCGGCGAAGACCACCGTGTAGGGCCTGCGCCCTTGCTCCGCGGAGGGGGCGTGCTCTCCCGCGTAGGGGGCTCCGCCGAGGAACGGGAGTGCCACCTCGGTCACCGACGAGGCGTCGGCGCCCACTCCCTCGTAGACCGCGCGGAAACGCTCGGCGTCCTGGCGGGAGTTGGCGAGGACGAGGTCGGCGCCGTGCCGCAGCAGGAGGCCGTCGGCGAGCTTCTCGTAGACGACACCGACATAGCCGGTGACGACGACGGGACGCTTCTGACGACCCTCCCAGACCCGCCCCAGCCCGTGCAGCATCGCCTGGACGCCGCCGCCGACGAGGGCGATGACGACGACGTCGTACTCCTCCTCGGCCATGGCGCGCAGGAACTCGACCGCGGTGACCTCGCGCAGCGAGTCGGCGCGCACCCCCACTTCCTCCAGCTGGCGGGGCGTGGGCGTGGCCCGGCCGCGCAGCAGGAATCCGCTCAGGGCGGGGCCGGCTTGCGCGTCGTCGCGCGCTGCGGCTTCCATGGACGGGCCCGGCGTGATGCGGTCCGCGGTCAGCGCACCCCATTTCCAGCGGGTGTCCGAGTCCGCGAGGACGGCGATTCGCGGGGTCCTTCTTGTACTTGGTGGCACGAGGAAGACGCTAGGAAGCAATTTCTAGGTGCGGCCCAACCGGGAATCAACGAAAAGTTAACAACAGCCCACCGAGAGCCGAACTGGCCCGTGGAAAAGCGAAAAGTACAGGGGATCCACCATTCCGACACACGGAGTTCACCCCCTGTACGGTCACCGTACGGTTCCGCTGCCGGACCGGCTCCTAGGGTTTTGCGGGTGCCAAAGCTTTCCGTGATCGTGCCGTTCTACAACGTGCAGCAATTCGCCCCGGACACCCTCAGAAGCCTTCAAATGAACGCCCGGCCCGACTTCGAGTTCGTGCTGGTCGACGACAAATCGACGGACGAAACCCCGGCCATTCTCGAACGCGCTGCCGAGGAGCTTTCCGATGTCGCCCAGGTGCGTTATATCCGCCATGAGCGGAACGGTGGGCTCGCCACCGCCCGCAACACCGGCCTGGATGCCGCGCAGGGCGAGTACCTGACGTTCCTGGACGGCGACGACTGGCTGGCCCGCGGCCACCTCGCCGAACTGGTGTCGGCGATCGAGGGGTTGGGCTGCGACTTCGTCCGCACCGACCATGTGCAGGCCACCGCCCGCGCCCGGACCGTGCACCGGGCCCCGGTGGGCAGACGCGGTGAGGTGCTGAACCCGCGTGAGGCGATCCTGCCGGCGGACCGGACCACCTCGGTGGACTACGCCTACGCCTGGGCCGGCGCCTACCACCGCCGCCTGCTCGACCGGGGCCTGCTGCACTTCACCGACGGGCTGCGCACGGCCGAGGACCGGCCGTGGATCTGGAAACTGCACCGCGAGGCCGAGTCGTTCGCCGTGGTCAGCCTGCTGGGCGTGTTCTACCGGCGTGGGGTCGCCTCCTCGCTGACCCAGATCGGCGACGCCCGCCAACTCGACTTCATCCGCGCCTTCGACCAGGTGATCGAGGAGACGGCGGCGGACCCGGACGCCGGCCGGCTGCTCCCCAAGGCGGTGCGCACCTACTGCGCGATCATCGCCCACCATCTCTCGGACGAGTCCAAGTGGGAGCCGACCGTGGCCAAGCGGTTGCTGGCGATGAGCGCGGCGGCGATGCAGCGCATGCCGCAGGACGCGCTCGGTGACGTACTCGAGACCATGGACATGCGCCGCTCCTCCAAGCTGCGGCGGCTGCGGCGCCGGGTCACCACAGCGAAGGCGGCCGCCTGATGCCCGGCACCACGCAGATCTTCTGCGCCTCGACCCTGTACGGCGCCGCCACCCTGGCCGCCGCGATCGACTCCGACCTGTTCGCCGAGCCGGACCGCCGGGTGCTGCTGGTCTTCAACAACTCCACCACCCCGGAGACCACGCCGGCCCTCGACGAGATGCCGGGCTTCGAGCCGCTGCGCAGCCACTTCGACGACGTACTGTCCTGGAACCAGGCCATCAGCCCCTTCCACCCCGGCTCCTGGACCCCGCGCCCCGACGACGTGCCGCTCTTCGAGCGCTATCTGCGGCTGCTGTGGGGTCTCGGCGAGGACCGCGTGGAGCTGGTCCTGGAGTCCATCCAGGTCACCCCCGCCCTCACGGTGGCCCAGCTGTTCACCGGCGCGCCCGTCGAGGTGTACGCCGACGGCCTGATGAGTTACGGCCCCACCCGCAACAAGCTCGACCCGCTGGTCGGCACCCGGGTGCGCCGGCTGCTGCACCTGGACCTGGTGCCGGGGCTCACGCCGATGCTGCTGACCGAGTTCGCGGTGCCGGCGCAGGTGGTGCCGACGTCGGCGTTCCTGAAGGTGCTGAACGAACTCGCCGTGTCGCTCCCGGAGTTGCCGGTGCTGCCGGACAACGCGGCGCTGCTCCTCGGCCAGTACCTGTCCGCGCTGAACATCCTCTCCCCCGCCGAGGAGGAGGACCTGCACGTGCGGATGATGCGGGGCGCGGTCGAGCGCGGGCACCGTACGGTCGTCTTCAAGCCGCACCCCACCGCGCCGGCCCGCTACAGCCGCGCCCTGGAGACCGAGGCCGGGAAACTGGGCGTGGACCTCACCGTCCTGGACACCCCCGTTCTCGCCGAGGTGCTGTTCGAGAAGGCGCGACCGGGGCTGGTGATCGGCTGCTTCTCCACAGCTCTCTTCACGGCGTCCGCGTTCTACGACCTCCCCGTCGCCCGCATCGGCACCGAGCCGCTGCTGGACCGGCTGACGCCGTACCAGAACAGCAACCGGGTCCCGGCCGTGCTGGCCGACGCGGTGCTGCCGGACGTGGAGTCCCGCAAGGGCGAGGACCCCATCCCCACCGAGGACCTGAACGGCCTGGTCACCGCCGTCGGCTTCACGATGCAGCCGCAGATCCACCCGGGCCTGCGCCCGGCGGCGGAACGCTACCTCGCGAAGCACTTCGGCCCGCGCACCCGGCGGTACTTCAAGCGCAAGCGGCTCACCTCGCTCGGGCTGCCCGGTGGCGTTCCGGAGCGGCTGGCGTTCCTGCCGCACAGCGCGACGGCCCGCCGGGTGGTGCGGCGGGCACGGGCGCTGAAGAAGGCCGTGAAGCGCTGAACGAAGCAGGGGTGAACCATGGGGGACCTGGAGATGTCCCTCGAGAAAAGGCCAGGTCACGCGCCCGTGATCTGGCCTTTCCAGGCTTTGCGGAGCCTGTGCCAGGCCATGACCGCGGCTCTACCATCGCGGGATGCGTATCCCCCAGCTCGAACAAGCCAATGCCCGCATGCTGGCCCACGCACCATCCGTCCGGCCGGTCTCCACGGGCGACATCATCCGCACCCACCGCAAGAAGTTCCCGTACCGGGGCTTCGCGGAGATCGACTCCCCTTACGGCCCGCCGTTCGTCATGTTCTGCGTGAACGACGACGCGGTCGCCCTCGACACCCTGTGGAACGGGAAGTTCGGCTACGAGCCCGGCAGCCTCGCCACCTGGGCCGCCCTTGCCGCGAAGAGCGCGACCATCGCCGACGTCGGCGCGCACGTCGGGTACTTCTCGCTGATCGCGGCACTCGCCAACCCGAACGCCAAGGTGCACGCCTTCGAGCCGGTGGACCAGGTCCACGCCCGGCTCTCGGTGAACGTCCGCTCGAACAACGTCCAGAACGTGAAGCTCTACCAGGCCGGGGTGTCCAGCAGCGCGGGCTGGGCCGACATCAGCGTCCGCTTCTCGGGAAACCTGCTCTCGACCGGGTCGACCTTGGAACACGCCGCCGCCGACGCCCAGCTGAAGCGGATCCAGCTGATGCCCCTCGACGAGGTGTTCGCCGACACCCGGCTTGACCTCGTCAAGATCGATGTCGAGGGTCACGAGATGGCGGTCCTGCAAGGAGCACGGCAGGTGCTGAAGCGCGACCGGCCGACCGTGATGCTCGAAGCGCTGCGGGACGCACCGCTGGACACACTCCTCGCCGAGTTCGACCCCCTCGGCTACGACTCCCACTGGGTCACCGAACACGACGGGACGCTCGTCCCGTGGTACGCGCCTCGTCCGCCCAAGACACGGAATCTGCTCTTCACCCCTCACGACTGAGCCGGGTTCAAGCGAAACGGGGAAGACAGCTCCCGGACGCGATGTGTTCGGGGCAGGTTCACTGAGCGCGCATAGCTTCCCCAAATGCTGCAAACAGCTTTCACGTTCATCCCGTACGGCCCCGGGGACCGGCGGAGATGACCCAGCAGGACATCCGGCCGCCCGCCCGCGTCCCGGCTCCCGTCGCGCTCGCGGCGGTCGAGCCGGGACCGGCCCGCCGGCCGTTGGTCTCGTACGTGCTCCCGGTCTACAACGAGCGGGACGGTATCGCCGCCTTCCACGGCGAGCTGACCGCCGCCCTCGCCGGGCGTCCCGAGCTCGACTTCGAGCTGGTGTACGTCAATGACGGGTCCGGTGACGGGTCGCTCGCGATCCTCAAGGGCCTCGCGGAGCAGGATCCGCGCGTCCGGGTGGTCGACCTCGCCCGGAACTTCGGGCACCAGATCGCCATCACGGCCGGGCTCGACGTCGCCGGGGGCGACGCGGTGATCGTGATGGACACCGACCTCCAGGATCCGCCCCGGGTCAGCCTGGAACTGGTGGACGCCTGGCTCGAGGGCCACGACATCGTGCACGCGCGCCGGCGCAGCCGGCAGGACAGCGCGTTCAAGCGGGCCACCGCGCACCTGTACTACCGCGTGCTGCGGGCCTCCACGGACGTGGACATCCCGCTGGACACCGGGGACTTCCGGCTGCTGGACCGCAAGGTCGCCGCCGAACTGCGCAGGTACCGTGAGCGCAGTCGTTTCGTCCGCGGCATCGTCGCCTCGATGGGCTACCGGCAGACCGAGGTGGCCTTCGACCGCGACGAACGGTTCGCGGGCGAGACCAAGTACCCGCTGCGCAAGATGGCCCGGCTGGCGGTCGACGGGGTCACCAGCTTCTCCACCGCGCCCCTGAAGATGATCACCCGGCTCGGTTTCGTGGTGCTCGCGCTGTCGCTCGTCGGCATCCTCTACGCCCTGGCGATGAAGTTCTTCCGGCCCGACATCACCGTCTCCGGCTGGACGATGCTGATGTGTGTGGTGCTGTTCCTCGGCGGCACCCAGATGCTGTCCCTGGGCGTGATCGGGGCGTACATCGGGCGGATATACAGCGAGACGCAGGGGCGTCCGCTGTACCTCGTGCGCGAGGTGATCGGCGGTCCGGGCGACGATGACTGAGACCACCGCCACGATCGACGCGGCTCCCGAGAAGCAGCACCGCACCCTGCGCCAGCTCCTGAGCTACACCCTCATCGGCGGCAGCGGTGTCGCCCTCGACTTCGTCGTCTTCCTGCTGCTGCACAACCTCACCGGGATGGACGAGCAGCTCGCCAACGCGCTCAGCACCACCCTCGGCATCGCCAACAACTTCGTGCTCAACGCGCTGTTCACCTTCGAGCGGCGGGACCGGATCCTCCTGCGCTTCCTGCGCTTCTACGCCGTCGGGCTGACCGGCATCGCCTTGACGAACCTGCTCTTCCTCGTCTTCACCGACGGGCTGGGGATCGACGCCAACCTGGTCAAGGCGGGTTCGCTGCCGCTGGTCCTGGCACTCCAGTTCGTGCTCAACAGAAAGTGGAGCTTCGCATGAACCTCGGCATCATCGGCGCGGGTGCCACCGGCCTCACCGCCGCCTGGGACGCCGTACGCGCCGGCCACCAGGTCACCGTCCTGGAGGCGGCCGACGAACTGGGCGGCCTCGCCGCCTCGTTGGAGGTGGGCGGCGTTCCGCTGGAGCGCTTCTACCACCACATCTTCCGCAGCGACAAGGCGATGATCGCCCTGATCGAGGAGCTGGGCCTCGCCGACGCACTGCGCTTCCACAAGCCGACCACCGGCATCTACCGGGGCGGGAAGCTCATCGACTTCACCACCCCGTTCGACATGCTGCGCTTCCCGGAGTTCTCGCCCGTCGACGCGGTGCGGTTCGCCGGTTCGTCGGCGGCGCTGAAGGCGATCCGCAACGGTGAGCGGTTCAGCGACCTGACCGCCCTTGCCTGGTTGCGCCGCTGGGCGGGCAAGAAGGCCACCGGTGCGATCTGGGAGCCGCTGCTGCGGGGAAAGTTCGGCGACCGGGCCGAGCAGGTGTCGATGGCCTGGCTGTGGGCCCGTATCCACTGCCGTACGTTCGAACTCGGTTATGTGGACGGCGGGTTCGAGCGGGTGTACGCGGCGCTGCGGGACGGTGTCGAGGAGCGCGGCGGCAAGGTGGAGTTCGGCAAGGCGGTCGAGTCGATCCGGCAAGAACAGCGAGAACAGCGAGAGGGGGACGAGGCGCCCGCGGTCGTGCGGTGCGCGGACGGTTCGACGTACGCGTTCGACCGGCTGCTCGTCACCACTCCGCAGCCCGCCTTCGCCAAGGCGGCCGGGCTGCCGTCCGAGGACACGGTGTGGAAGAACCAGTACCTGGGCGCGACCTGCTTCGTGCTGGAGCTGGACCGCAGCGTGATCCCGTACTACTGGCTCAACATCAACGAGCCGGACTTCCCGTTCCTCGCGGTGGTCGAGCACACGAAGATGATCGACCCGTCGGTGTACGGCGGCCGGCACATCCTCTACGTCGGCAACTACGTGGAGCGCGAGGACTGGCGGTTCACCTCCGAACCGGCCGAGCTGCTGCGGAAATTCGTGCCGTATCTGCGGCGGGTCAACCCGGACTTCGACGAGTCCTGGATCAAGGACTGGCACTTCTCGAAGGCCGGGTTCGCGCAGCCCGTCGTGACGCCCGAGTACCGGGCGCTGATCCCGGCTCACGAGACGCCGATGAGCCGGGTCACGCTGGTGACGATGGCGCAGATCTACCCGCAGGACCGGGGGCAGAGCTACTCGGTGGAGCTGGCCAGGAAGGTCACCGCGGCACTCGGGCTGCGGTGACCTTCGGCCCTACTTGCGCCGGCACAGCACCGTCATCGTGCCGGCGCTCGACGGCGGGCAGTCGTACACCGCGGTGATGCGCCGCCACAGTGCCGGGTCGACCTTGGCGGGGCGGAACCAGGCGCGGTCGAGGATCGCGTACGGGGCGGTGCCGTGGTCGACGCAGTCGGCGTTCTCGCGGTACGACTTCAGCTCGGTGACGTCCGCGAGGTAGCGGGTGCGCTGGAGGAACGTGGCGATGGGGTAGCGGCACCGGGCCGGGTGGTCGACGTAGTACGTGGTGTCGCCGAAAGCGAGGTAGAGCACCGGGGCACCGGCGGGCATCTCCGCCCGCAGCCGGTCGGCCTCCGCCTCGCTGTTCCGCATCCCCTTCAGGTACTCGGCGCTGGTCATCCTGACCTTGCCGTACTGGACGAGGTGCGGGGAGCCGGGCCAGATGCTCGCGGCCAGGCACACCACACCGGCCAGGGCGACCGGCCACAGCGGGCGCGCCGGACGCCCCGCCGTCGCCCGTGCGCGCAGGACGTCCACCAACGCGGCCAGCAGGGCGAGCAACGCGAACGCCCAGGCCACGTACGGTCGTTGCAGCCCCGTCGGCGCCTGTGCGTACAGCACGGGCAACGCGCCGTACAGCAGCGACACGACCCCGAAGCACCACGGCGGCGAGCGCCGGGCGCCGCCCACGGCGAGGCCCCACAGCATGGCGGCGAGGACGGGCATCTGGGCGCCGTGGTACAGGAACCAGTTGCCCTGCACGATCACGACCG
This sequence comes from Streptomyces sp. NPDC058678, assembly GCF_042714835.1. Taxonomy (NCBI): domain Bacteria; kingdom Bacillati; phylum Actinomycetota; class Actinomycetes; order Kitasatosporales; family Streptomycetaceae; genus Streptomyces; species Streptomyces sp. NPDC058678. Next base: position 122,881 of record NZ_JBHXSG010000007.1, read on the forward strand.
CCTGGGCGCCGAGGCCGATCGTCAGGGCGATGAGGAGCAGTTCGAGCCGTCGGGCCCGCCCTGACACCCGGGACAGGACCAGCAGCAGCGCTCCGGGCAGGAGGAGCAGCACCGGGCTCTCCACGGCCCGGTCGGCCAGGAAGTCCACGGAGCGGTCGAGGATGAAGGCCGGGCGGATGCCGGTGCGGCTCAGTGCCGACTGGTTGATCTGCGGCATGTCCTCGGTCCACTGCCACTCGTGCGACCCACCGAGCAGACTCAGCCCGAACAGGGCCAGCGCGGCGGGCAGGCCGACGAGGGCGAGCCGTACGGCCCGGCCCCGGTCGGCGGCGTACACGAGCAGGACGCCGATCGCGGCCGTGGCGGCGGTCGAGTACTTCATCATGACCGCGAGGCCGAAGGGCAGCGCGGCGAGCAGGGCCGCCGGCCAGGGCCGGGACGGGCCGAGCGCGGCGGCGACGGCGAACGCCGTCAGGACCACGGCGGCCCACTCCGGCTGGAGGAAGTCGTTGCGGGGCGCGAGGGCCAGGGCGAGGCCGGTGGCGCCCGCGGTGAGGGCCGCCTCGCGGCCGGTGAGCCGTCGCCGGAGCACCACGTACAGCGCGTGGGCGGCCGCGGCGGCGAGCAGGACGCCCGCCACTCCCATCAGGGCCTCGCGGGCCGTCGTACCACCGAAGGTGAGCCGGTCGAGGCCGGCGATGAACCACCGGTAGAAGTACGGCCGGTGGGTGAAGACCTCCGACGGTGAGTAGCCTGCCGCGCGGCCGGTGCGCAGGGCGCCCAGGACGTAGTGCAGGTCACCGGTGAGGCGGCGGGTGGCCACGGTGTACACCACGGCCGCCGCGGCGGGCAGGGCGACCAGCGGCCACCAGTACGGTGACCGGCGGCCGCCCCGGCGTGGCCGTGCCTCCGGGGCGGCCTCGTCGGCCAGGACGGTCGCCATCCGTCAGCCGCCCAGGATGGCGCGGAGGTCGGCCGCGTTCGCCTCGGTGACCTTCCAGAGCTCCTGCTGCCGGCCGTGCACGTCGGCGACGGTCGCCGCGTGGTCGGCGAGGAGGTCCTTGGAGCGTTCCACCAGGCGGGCGGCGAGGTGGCGGTCGTGGACGGAGACGCCCCACTCGGGGCGATCGATGTCGCGCAGGAAGTACGCCATCTTCGGGTGCGAGATCAGGCTGATGACGGGTGTGCCGACGCCGAACGGGATCATGCCGGCGTGGCCGCGCATGCCGATCACCAGCTTGGTGCGCGCGTACAGCTCGCGGATCTCGTCGTTCTCGAAGTCGTACATCGGGATGACGGGCAGCGAGATGCCGTGCTCGCGCCGCAGGTCGAAGGCGATCTTCTCGTCGTCGAGCGAGTGCGCCACGCACTTCACCTCGGCGAGCTCGCCCAGGTCCCGTACCGCCTGGGCCATCTGGGCCAGGAAGTAGTCGTAGTCGTGGCCGAAGCGCAGGCCCGCGCGGTCGTAGGCGGCGTTGATCAGGATGGTGTCGTCGCGCGTCGACGGGTCCTGCCAGCCGTCCACGAGCTGGCGCATCACCGTCGTGGGACAGGGCTGGAAGCGCACCTTGTCGTGCAGGTGCGCCGGGATCATGGCCCGCACCTTCTCGATCGAGCCGTGGTTGCGCAGCCCGAAGAAGGACGACTTCTCGACGAGCAGGCGCAGCGACTCCCGGAACCGGCCCGCGCGGTACGACTGGCCGTCGAAGGCGTTGAAGCCCACGGCGAAGACAGCGATCGGCACGTCGACGCGGTTCAGCAGCTCGTCGGGGACGTTCCACTGCCAGGCGCTGTTGCCGTTGGGCATGGTGTCCGGGATGAACAGGCCGCCGCCGCCGATGACCAGGCCGCGCCGGGAGTTCACGCGCTCCAGGGCCGCCTCGTCGAACAGGCGGTGGGCGTGCACGGAGTGCCAGCGGCGGGAGCCGGTGTCCGGGCCGAAGGCGAGGCGGACGGTCTCGGGGAGGAGTTTGTCGCCCGCGTTGCCCTGCCGGTCCATGTAGAAGGCGACGTGCGCGAGCTGTTCCTCGGCGGCGCCCTGCTCCTGGGAGGGCAGGCCGGAGGCGCGCTGCGCCCACAGCCGGCTGGAGCGGTGGGTGATGTCGACGGACAGACCGGCGGTGGCGTACTCGAAGGCCGCGGTGTTGTCGCCGTGCACCCAGGCCATCTGGGCGAGGCGGGCGTAGGCGGTGGCGGCCCGGTTGGGGGCGGCGGTGGCGAGCAGTAGTTGGGCCTTGGCCTCGTCGTAGCGCGAGACGCTCATCAGGGCGTGGCCGAGCACCTCGTGCGGCCAGGCCGCGTCCAGCGGGATGCGCACGCTGCTCAGGATGTCGACGGCGTCCTGGTAGTCGCCGGTCGAGATGTGCGCGGCGGCGACCTTGCGGGCGGCCTCGACGTCCCCGGTGCGGGCGACGTGCGGGGTGCCGTAGTGGACGAGGAGGTCGTGGTGGAGGCCGCCCGGCTTCGCGAGGTACTCGGTGTGGAAGTCGGCGTCGGACAGCTCGAACTCGCGCCAGCGGTCCTCGGCCTGGCTGTAGCCGGCCTCGCCGCCCTGCCACGGCTTGTGGCGGCCGGTGAAGTGCAGGATCGCGGTGTCGTCGGGGACCGGAAGGTCGCCGGAGAGGCGCCGCTTGACGAAGTTGTAGCGCGGGTCTAGGCGGATGAAGTCGCCGTCGAGGACCGCGTTGAGGATGCCCTGGTCGTGCTTGTCGAGCTCGTAGTCGCCACTGCGGCCGCAGCGGTCCAGCTTGGCGCAGAACTCGTCGCTCAGGTACTCGCGTTGGATGACCAGCAGACCGGAGTTGAGCTTGTGCTGCCCGTAGAAGAACTGCGACACGGCCGCGAGGCCCTCGCGCAGCCTGAGCAGTTCACTGAGGTCACCGAGGACGACCATGTCGGTGTCGAGGGTGATGACGGTGTCGTACTCGCGCAGGCGGAAGACGTCGAGGATGAAGTACGCCTTGCGGACCAGGTAGTTGTCCTGGTCGCCCTTCTTGTACGAGTCGTAGTGCTCGGCGTTCACGCGGCGCAGCACGATGCGCGGGTGCAGGTCGCGGATCTTCGCGATGGAGCCGGGGCGCAGGTCGTCGTAGAGGACGACGAAGTCCTCGCACACGCCCGGGTTGGACAGGGCGAGGCTGCGCAGCAGGACGAGGAAGCCGGGAAGGTAGTTCTCGTCGACGTAGCTCGCGAAGGCGATGCGGCGCTTGCCGGTGAGGGCGTGCGCGTCGGTCGCCGGGGCCAGGGGCGCGGCGGCCCCGGTCAGGGAGGTCGTGGTCATCGCAGGGAGATCCTCATGTCGGTCACGCTCTGGGCCCGCTGCATGACCCATGCCTTCTCGCTGGTGTATTCGTGCACGGAGGTGATGGCCAGCTTCATCGCTTCCTGGACGCGGTAGGCGCCGCTCTCGTAGAAGTCGAAGCCGATCAGGTCGAGGGTCGGACTGACGTCGAGGAAGTCCAGCAGGAACAGCATGTTGAAGCCGGTGGTCGGGATGCCCGACCAGACGTCGGTGCCGAGCTTGCCGATGTTGCGCACGGGCCAGCGCAGGGACTCGTCGCCGAGGTGGGTCTGGGCGCCGGGGACCAGGCGGTTGCGCAGCGAGTGCTTCCAGTCGCCGGAGACGCCGCCGAAGACGAGCCGGGTGTCGACCCGCTTGTCCCAGTTGAAGCCGTGCTTGTGGATCGTGGCGTGGATGTCGGTACGGCTGCCGGTGTGCTTCGGGTCGATCCGGTACGAGTTGAAGCGCACCACGAGGTCGTACGCGTCGATCTCCGCGCCCATCGAACTGGCGCCGACCCGCCCCGAGTTGGCGATCAGGCAGACCGATTTTCCGGCGATCCGGTTACGGAACTCGCCGAGGCTGATCCACTGCACCCCGCCGACGGTGGGGTCGTCGACCGGGCCGCGCATCCGGGTGCGGCGCTGCTCGGCGTAGAGGGCGATCGCCTCGGTGAGCGCGGGCAGGTCCCCGCTCTCGGTGGACTCGGCGATGCGCAGGTCGAGGTACTGGCTGATGAGTTCCTGCCGGTCGGTGGCCGGGGCATCCTCGGCGGCGAGGCACAGGAGCGCTCCCACGAGCCGGGGCTCGGCGGCCTGCCAGTCACCGACGGCGTGCGCGGCAAGACCCTCGGCCCAGAGGTCGGTGGCGGGGCCGCGGGCGAACTGTTCGGCGCGCGGGCACTGGCGGCGGAGCAGGCTCAGCAGCTCCCGCTCCCTCTCCCCCGCGGTGCGCATACCGGTGATGCGGGCGCGGACGCCGAAGCCGTCGTCCTCGGTGAGGGCGAGATACCGCTCGTACGCCTCCACCGCCTCCTTGTCCTCACCGAGGGCCTCCAGGAGGCGGGCGCGCAGTCGCCAGCCGGCCCGGGAGTTCTTGCGCTGGGCGAGGACGGTGTCGCTGATGACCAGCGCGAGGTTCAACTCGTCGTCGTAGCCGCACTCCAGCGCCTTGTTGGCGACGGCGAGCAGGGCGTCGAGGAGTTCGTTGCCGATGCCGGCGGAAGGCGTCGCGGCGCCCTTGACCGCCCGCTTGAGCAGAGCGGTGGCACCGGCCGGGGCGGGTGCGGGGGCGACGGTCGAGGTGGTGCCCCACACGACCAGCAACTTCCGCAGTTGCTCGGCGAGTTCCACGCGGCGTCGGTCGATGCTGCCGACGAGTTTGCCGCTGTGCGCCGCGCAGGCGCGCAAGCAGTCGTCCAGCCCCCCTCCGCGCACACGTGCCCGTCTGTTCTGGACCCTCGTCATGGCACTCCTGAATTTTGCCGCAGCTATGTTGCGCGATTCGCTCTTTATCGGCCCGTGGGGGAGGTTGAGAGAAAGTTAGGAAACGAAGGCGAAGTCCAGGTGAATTCGCAGAGACCACCCGGACAACCGTCACCCCGCGGACCACGACATCCCTGTGATTCGGACTAATGTGCCGCGAGTACCTCAGGAGTGCCCGCGCGTCGACCAAGGGGAATTTCGTGACCAGCATGTCCGTCAGGCCGGTGCCCGACGCGCCCGCACCCCCTCGGCCGGATCGGCCGGCCCGCCGGGAATCCCGGCTGCGCGCCCTCGACGGACTGCGGCTGATCGCGGCGCTGATGGTGGCGGCCTATCACTACGGCGGCCGGGGCGGCGAGATCACCCGGGCCTGGGGAAGTTCACCGAAAGAGCAGTTCCCCACCCTGCACGGCTATTTCGCGTACGGCTGCCTCGGTGTCCAGGTCTTTTTCGTGATCAGCGGATTCGTGATCTGCATGAGCGGCTGGGGCCGGCCCCTGAAGTCGTTCTTCGCCTCCCGCGCCGCACGGCTGCTGCCCGCCTACTGGGCGGCGGTCCTGCTCGTGTCCGCCGTGTTCGCGCTGCCGATGGTCGCCTACGCGGCGCTGTCACCGAGCGACACCCTGGTCAACCTGACCATGCTGCAACAGCCGTTGGGCGTCGACCGGGTGCTGGGCGTGTGCTGGACGCTGTGGGCGGAGGTCCGCTTCTACGCGCTGTTCGCGCTGTGTGTCGTCCTGCCCGGGGCCTCGCGGCGGCGCGTGATCCTCTTCTGCGCGAGCTGGACGCTGGCGGCGGCGCTCACGCAGGCCGCCCACCAGCCGCTGCTGGACGTCGTGCTGATGCCCGAGTACGCCCCCTTCTTCATCGGCGGTGTCGGCCTCTACCTCGTCCACCGCGACCGGCGGGACGTCTACGGCTGGGGCATCGTGGCGGTGAGCTTCCTGATCGGGCAGCACTACGCGGTGCGCAGCCTGTGGAACGCGTCCGACCCGAACGCCTTCGCCCACCGCACCTCGCTCGGCATCGTCCTCGTCGTCGCCTTCGGGTTCGTGGCGGTCGCGGCGATCGCGCTCGGCTGGCTGAACTGGGCCGACTGGCGCTGGCTGACGGTCGCGGGGGCGCTGACCTACCCCTTCTACCTCGTCCACGAGCACCTCGGCTGGGTGGTGATCCACGCCCTGCACATCAGCCTCGGCCTGCCGTCGGCGGAGACCTTCGCGCTGACCGTCGCCTCGATGCTGCTGCTGGCGTGGCTGCTGAACCGGTATGTGGAGAAGCCGTTGACGCCGAGACTGCGGGCGGCGCTGGCCAGGGTGCGCTGAGGTCGGCGCGCCGGCCTTCTCCGTCACGAACTCGCCAACGACAACTTCACCGCGAACCCCAGGAACAACGCCCCCGCGGCCGAAGTGGCCCCCGCCGACAGCCGCTTACGACGCCGGAACGCCGCCGCCAGCTTGGTCCCACCGAATATCAGCGCGCTGAGATACAGGAAGCTGGCCAGCTGGGCGAACGTGCCGAGGACGACGAAAGAGAGCGCCGGGTAGGCATATCCCGGGTCGACGAACTGCACGAAGAAGGCGACGAAGAACAGGATCGCCTTGGGGTTGAACAGACTGATGACCAGTGCCCTGCGATACGGCCGCTCGTCGGCGACGGCAGCGGAGGCGTCCTCGACGGTGGCCCTCTCCCGCCGGTCCCGCCACATCCCCCACGCGGCCCGCAGCATCCCGATCGCCAGCCACGTCAGATACCCGGCCCCGGCGTACTTCACGATCCCGAACAGCACGGCGTTCGCCTGGAGCAGCGAGGCGACCCCGGCCGCCGACAGGGTCATCAGCACGGCGTCCCCGCACCAGACCCCGGCCGCGGCCGTGTACCCGGCCCGCACCCCGCGCCGGGCGGCGACGGAGAGGACGTACAGGGAGTTGGGACCGGGCAGCAGGACGATCAGGACGAGTCCTGCCAGATAGGTGGAGAGATCGATGACTCCGAACATGAGAAGGAGTGTCGCACGCAGGTACGACACTCCCCTCAGGTCAGGGTGAAACCGCTGCTCAGAAGGCGTCCGAGGGCACGTAGGTCCCCCAGATCTCGCGCAGCGCGTTGCAGACCTCGCCCACCGTCGCCCGGGCCCGCAGCGCGTCCTTCATCGGATAGAGGACGTTGTCCTCGCCCTCGGCGGCCTTCTTCAGGGCAGCCAGAGCCGAGTCCACCGCCGCCTGGTCCCGCTCCGCCCGCAGCTTCGCCAGCCGCTCCGCCTGCTGCGCCTCGATCGCGGGGTCGACGCGGAGCGGCTCGTAGGGCTCCTCCGTGTCGAGCTGGTAGCGGTTGACGCCGACGACGACGCGTTCGCCGGAGTCGGTCTCCTGGGCGATGCGGTAGGCGCTGCGCTCGATCTCGCCCTTCTGGAAGCCGTGTTCGATGGCCGAGACCGCGCCGCCGAGCTCCTCGACCTTGGCCATCAGCTCGATGGCCGCCGCCTCCACCTCGTCGGTCATCTTCTCGACGACGTACGACCCGGCGAAGGGGTCGACCGTCGCCGTCACGTCGGTCTCGTAGGCCAGCACCTGCTGGGTGCGCAGCGCCAGCCGCGCGCTCTTGTCGGTCGGCAGCGCGATGGCCTCGTCGAAGGAGTTGGTGTGCAGCGACTGCGTACCGCCCAGCACCGCGGCCAGTCCCTGGACGGCGACGCGGACCAGGTTCACCTCGGGCTGCTGGGCCGTCAGCTGCACCCCGGCCGTCTGCGTGTGGAAGCGCAGCATCAGCGACTTGGGGTTCTTCGCGCCGAACTCCTCCCGCATCACCTTCGCCCAGATCCGGCGTGCGGCACGGAACTTGGCGACCTCCTCCAGGATGGTCGTCCGGGCCACGAAGAAGAAGGACAGGCGGGGCGCGAAGTCGTCGACGTCCATGCCGGCCGCGACGGCCGTGCGGACGTACTCGATGCCGTCCGCGAGGGTGAACGCGATCTCCTGCGCGGGAGAGGCGCCCGCCTCCGCCATGTGGTAGCCGGAGATCGAGATGGTGTTCCACTTCGGGATCTCGGCCTTGCAGTACTTGAAGATGTCCGCGATCAGGCGCAGGGAGGGCTTCGGGGGGAAGATGTACGTCCCGCGCGCGATGTACTCCTTCAGCACGTCGTTCTGGATCGTGCCCGTGAGCTGGGAGGCGGTGACGCCCTGCTCCTCGCCCACCAGCTGGTACATCAGCAGCAGCAGGGCCGCCGGGGCGTTGATCGTCATCGACGTCGACACCTTGTCCAGCGGGATCCCGCCGAAAAGCACCCGCATGTCCTCGACCGAGTCGATCGCCACGCCCACCTTGCCGACCTCGCCGCTCGAGATCGGCGCGTCGGAGTCGTGGCCCATCTGGGTGGGCAGGTCGAAGGCGACCGACAGACCCATGGTGCCGTTGGCGATCAGCTGCTTGTAGCGGGCGTTGGACTCGGTCGCCGTACCGAAACCGGCGTACTGGCGCATGGTCCAGGGGCGGCCGGTGTACATCGACGGGTAGACACCGCGGGTGAAGGGGTAGGCCCCCGGCTCCCCCAGCTTCTCGGCCGGGTCCCAGCCCGCCAGGGCATCCGGCCCGTACACCGGCTCGATGGGCAGTCCGGACTCCGACTCGCGCGCCATGGTGTCTTGCCTCCCGCTGAGGTTACTCGCCGGTTACCAACTGGTACGGTCCGACCCTTCGACGGACTGTAGCGGTGGGCGTGCACCCGGTGGAGGGGAGCACGCTGGGACCTTGCTCACAGCACTTTTGAGGTCCCGGTCACAACAATGCCGCGCCGTTCGCAACCAGTCATCCGGGGGCAGACATCTCAGGTGGCATCGGTGCACATCCGTGAGACGACGGGGGTCCGCTTGCGTACTGAGGGCATGGGGAGACGGTTCGCCGCACTGCTGGCCGTGGCCGTGCTGAGCGGTTGCACGGTGCAGGCAGCCGACGGGGACGGCAAGCAGCGCTCGCCGGTGCGCATAGAGGTCCCCGACAAGAGCCCCTCGGCCACCCCGGCGGACGACAAGCCGAGCTCGACGCCCACCACGAGGAAGAGCGAGCCCGCGCCCGAAGTCCTCTGGTCGAAAGGCGACTCCGGCCGGGACGTGCGTGAGCTCCAGGCCCGGCTGCGGCAGGTGGCCTGGCTCTTCGACGGGCCGACGGGGTCGTACGACGACCTGACCGAGCAGGCGGTCAGGGGCTTCCAGGGCAAGCGCGGGCTGCCGAAGACCGGCGAGACCGACACGGTCACCTGGCAGCGGCTGCTGAAGATGACGCGTGAGCCGGGCCAGTGGGACCTCTACCTGATGGGCGGCCAGCCGGCCGACGCACCGGATCCGCGCTGTCTGACCGGGCGGGTGATGTGCATCAGCAAGACCAGCCGGACCCTGCGCTGGATGGTCGACGGGCGGACGGTCACCACGGTCTCGGTCCGCTTCGGCTCGCAGTACACGCCCACCCGCGAAGGCGTCTTCAGCGTCTACTGGAAGTCCCGCCACCACGTGTCGACGCTGTACGACTCGCCGATGCCGTACGCGATGTTCTTCAGCGGCGGCCAGGCCGTGCACTACTCGTCCGACTTCGCGGCCCGCGGATACGCCGGCGCCTCGCACGGCTGCGTCAACGTACGGGACGAGCCGGCCATCGCGGATCTGTTCGCGCAGGTGAGGAACGGGGACAAGGTCGTCGTCCACTGGTGACGCGCGAGAGAGACGGAAGCGCGAGAAGGAGAGACGTGCGGGGCGCGGGCGGGACCGGGGGAACGTGCCCCGCCCGCGCCAAGGTGCACGAGCCGTGAGTACGGGGGGAACCCCGGCTCTGTGCTACGGCCGATGACCAGTCGGCACACTCATTACTGCGCTACGGCGGCCAAAAACGTCACACCCACCGCCGAACTATTTCGACGAAGTCAGCGCGGCTCACGAAATCGCAGGTCAGCGGGGTCTCGGCAGACAGGTCCCGGCAGGACTTGTCGCGATCAGAGCGCGGTGTACGTCGGGCTGGGCGTCGGCCCGTACGAGGTCGTCGCCCGCGTCGGCGCGAGCGGCGTGGTGGACGCGGTGGACGCGGATGCCGACGGCGTGCTGAAGCCGCCGTTCGAGTCGTGGTGGTTGCCGCCGGAGGAGTGGTCGCCGGAGCCGTCCTGGCCGCCGGTGTACCCCTCGCCCTTGCCGCCCCGGTCGTCCTTGACTTCGTTGTCTTCTTGGCCGTTCTGGCCGTTCTCGCCGTCCTGATCGCGCTTGGCGCCCTTGCCGCCCTTGCCGCCGTTGGTGGCGTCCTCGTCGGAGGAGCCGGCGGTCAGCACGCCCTTGCAGTACTTCCACACCCGCGCGGGGCCGCCTGCCGCGGCCTCCAGGGTGCGCCTGCGGTCGGCGCTGAGCTCCTCGCCGTCGCGCACGGCACGGCACGCCGAGGCGGCCCCGCTCCACGCGTCGCCGGAGCGGGGCGGCCGGCCGTCGGCGCCGGATCCGTCGTCCGGCGTGGCCGAGCCGCCGCGCGCGGTGTCGCGCGAGGAGCCCTGCCCGGTGTCGCCGGTGGCGCCGTCCGGGGTGGTCCCGCTCTCGGGGGCGTTCGGCGAGTCGGTCGCCCTCGGGTGGTCCGGTGTCACCGCGGCCGAGACGGAGGCGGCGGGTTCCGGTTCGGATTCGCCGAACGGCAGCGCTCCGGTTCCGGCCGCGACGGCGACCCCGCCCACCATGCCGACGGCCAGCGCGGCGGCCAGCCCGAAGTGCACGGGGCGGGCCCGGCGACGGGGCGGGGCGTCCGGGTCCGGGCCGCCGATGCGGACGAGCCCGGCGTCGGAGCCGCGGCCGCGGGAGCGCCGGCCCAGTGAGGCCCGCGCATCGGCCCCCCGCGCGTCGGCCCGTTCTCCGGCCCGTTCACCGGCCCGCTCGCCGACCCAGTCGTCCACGCGGTCCGTGCGCGCCTGGCGGAAAGCGGCCAACGCGGCGGCCTCACCGGGGAGTTCGGTATCGGCCGGCGGGTCCACGCTGAGCGCGCCGAGGGTCTTGGCGAGCCGTTCGGCCTGGTCGCGGTCTGCCACGTCGACCGCGTCGAGGGACTCCCCGCGCAGCAGACGCTCCGCCGTTTCGCGGTCCAGCCACCGGTCGGGGGTCCGGGCCGCGGCGGAGCCGTCGGAGGACTCCGCGTCCTCCGGGAAGACACAGCGCTCGTCGGCCATCACATGTCCTTCTGCGTCCGCGCACGCGTATCCGTCACACTCGCGGACGTCACCGCGCGTCCGCGCGGTTCTCGCTGGGGCGGCAGGGCGTCGAGCGCGCCCGCCGATTCCGGATCGCCGTCGAGGAGTTCCGCGAGCCGTTTCAGACCGCGGTGCGCGGCCGTCCGTACGGCTCCCGGCCGCTTGCCGAGCGTCTCGGCGGCGGTCTTCGCGTCCAGACCCACGACCACCCGCAGGACGACCGCCTCGGCCTGGTCCTGCGGCAGCCGGGCGATGAGGGAGAGGGTGCTGTCGGTGGCCAGGGCCTCCATGGCCTCGCCCGCGGTGTCGGACTCGGCGGCCCTGCCGGTCAGCTCGGTCTCGTCGCCGCCGACGGCGGGGCGGCGGCCGCGCATGCGTATGTGGTCCAGCGCGCGGTTCCTGGCTATCCGCGCGGCCCAGCCGCGGAAACGGTCCGCGTCGCCGCTGAACCGCTCCAGGTCACGGGCTATCTGCAGCCACGCCTCGGACGCCACGTCCTCGGCGTCGGGATCGCCGACCAGCGTCCTCACGTACCCGAGCAACCGCGGGTGCACCGTGCGGTACACAGTCCGGAACGCGGTCTCGTTCCCGTCCTGTGCAGCAAGCACGGCGGCCGTCAGCTCCGCGTCGTCCCCCAGCACACTGTTCCTCGGTCGATGGTCGCGGCTTCGAACCGCCGATGGTTGCGGTGATCATGCAACTTCCGCGCCCGGCGCGAAAGGCACGTTACGACCTGAAACCGCTGCTCGTCCATGTCCGTACAACATGCGACCACCCTCTGTTGCCGCGAGGGACCGGGCGGGGTGTGACAGAAAACGCAGTCCTGGCGCTGTAGGAAATACGGGCCGCCGCGCGGCCCGTGCCGCGCGACGGCCGGGGCCTCTCCTGTGGGGGGTGGCGGCCCCGGCCGTTGCCGCGGCGGCTAGTTCTTCTTCTCTTTGGCCTTGTCGGCCTTTTCCTGACTGTTGCCGGAGCCTGCGCCCGTCTCGGCGGGGGCGGCGGGCTCGGCGGGCTTGGGAGTCTTCGCGGTCCTGCTCGGCCTGACCGTCTTTCCCGGTTTGCTCTCGGCCGTCGCCCGCGCCAGCTTCTCCGCACAGTAGGCACGCACGTTCGCCTCGCCGCCCGCGGCCGCGAGCAGCCGCCGCCAGGCCGTCGAGTTGAGCGCCTCGCCCCGGCCGCTGACCTGCTCGTACGCACGGCAGTGGGCCTCGGTGTCCTGCGCGGCGTCCGGGCGCCCGGATCGGCCGGAACTCGGTGCGGCGGACGGGCCGCCCGGCCGGGCCTCCGTGCTCGCGGAGGCGTGGGCACGGCCCCGCCCGTCGTCGGCGCCGCCCGAGGAGGAGCCGACCGTGCCGATCGCGGCGACCGCGACACCGCCCAGCGTGAGACTGGCGACGAACACGGACAGCGTGGTCTTCAGCGAACGAGCCGCCCGCCGCTGCTCCCGGGGTCGCCAGTCGTCCCGGCGCCGGGTACGCGTCCGGTGCGCACCCGCGTCCCGGGCGGCCCGGAAGGCGGCCACGGCCCGCTGCTCGGCCTCGGCGTCGACGCCGCGCCCGCGGATGGCGGCGGCGAGCAGGGTCTCCAACGCGGCGGGGTCGGCCGTGGCACCGCTCGGCACCCGATCGTCGGGGCGTACGCGTCGGCGGTCGGGAGCCCCGCTGCCGTTCTGCCGCTCACCCATACCGTGTCCGTTCCCGTCCGGCCCGTGCGGGCCGTTCCGCCTGACCGGAGCGTCCGGTCCGGTCGGCGTCCTGTCGTCACCGTCGCCCGTCATGTCGACTCCCCCAGCGTCCGGGGGCCTTCATCCGTCACACCTTCGCGCGCGTCCTCGCCGCCCAGCTGGCGGGCCAGCCGCTTCAGCCCGCGGTACGCCGCGGTCCGCACCGCGCCCGGCCGCTTGCCGAGGACCCGGGCGGCGGCGGGGCCGTCGAGACCGACGACGACCCGCAGCAGGACGGCCTCGGCCTGGTCGCGCGGCAGACCGCGGACCAGTTCCAGGGCGTACTCCGTGGAGATGGACTCCAGCGCCTGGTCGTGCGTGCTGTGCGAAGCTGGCAGATCCAGTACGTCCTGTTCGAGCGCCGTCGGCCGGGGCCGTACCTTCTGGCGGCGCAGATGGTCCAGCGCCCGGTGCCGGGCGATGGTCGCGCTCCAGCCGCGGAACCCGGCCCCGTCGCCCTTGAACCGGCCGAGATCCCGGGAGATCTCCAGCCAGGCGTCGGACGCCACGTCCTCGGCGTCGTCGCCCACGAGCCCGCGCACGTACCCGAGCAGGCCGGGCTGCACCAGCCGGTAGGCGACCGCGAAGGCGGCCTCGTCACCCTGCTGGGCCCGCGCGACGGCCGCGCCCAGTTCCCCGTCGTACGCCTGCACTCGGCGGGGTTCCCCTCCTTGGCCCAAGAACCGTCCTCGTCCGTACCCGGTCGGCGGCGGATCCGCACACTGCCGATCCGGCTGCCCTTTCCCACGTCCCCCACGGTGATCAGCGCCGCACCTGACGGAAGTGTCACAGCCGCTGGTGGGCCCCACGGTGCTCAGCACCACCGGACCACCGGGGCGCACGGTCACACCACCGCCCGGCGCGCCCGTCCGTGCAGCGTGAGATAGAAGGTCCGCAGCGAATCCTGGGGGTCGCCGGCGTCGAAACGGTTGTGCACCTTGCCGAGCGGGTTCCAGACACGGCCGTCCGGCATGCGTACGCCGACCGGCTGGGCGAAGTACGTGCGCTGGTCGGCGTCGAGGTCCACCCACACCGCCCCCGCGCGGCGCACCAGCACCTCACCGACGTACGCCCCGAGCCCGAGCAGCGTCTCGCGTGCCCGCTCCCGGTCGGCGCCGCCCTTGCGCAGCCCGTCGATCAGGAAGTCGACGACCCGCAGGCTGGCCACCGAGTAGTCCAGCGGCAGTCGGTTGCGTGCGGTGACGCGGGCGACGAAGGCCGTCGCGTACGGCCGCATGTCCCTCGCGCGCACCAGACGTTCGTCCATCTTGTCCATAGAGGCCCCCCTTGCCCGGTATCAAGAGCGCCCGCCTTCGGCGCTCCCCCCTACTGACCAAGCGGCCAGCACCCCACAAACATCACCCGTCACTTACGTCTCCCCCTTTCCGGCGAGGTCAGGTGACGTCCGACCTGACAGGTGCGCTGTGTAAGTGCGACCTGTGTGACAGGTGGTGTTCTCGTGACCTTTTTTAGGGGTGGGGTAGTTGAGTCCTCGCAAGTCCCATGCGTACAGACCGCTGAGCCTTCGGCGCAGAGCCTGGCTGACGGTCGGAGCCGTCGTCCTGAGCGGCGCGGGCGTCGTCACGTACGCGATGGCCGATCAGCCCGCGCGGTCCGACGCCAAGGGCCAGGGCCGCGCGCCGGCCGTGCACACGCTGAAGCTCCGGGACGAGGGCGGAGGCCGCAGGGGCCTGGCCAAACGGGAGACGGACCGTTTCAGCGCGGTGCTGGTGACCTGGGACGACCCCGCCGCGAACGCCAAGGGCACTCCCGAGGTGCGCACCCGTGACCTGACGACCGGCGAGTGGTCCGGCTGGCAGAGGCTGGACAACGAGCCGAACCAGGCCGACGGCGCCGAGCGCGAAGGGGCCGCGGTGCGCGGCGGTACGACCTCGGTGTGGACCGGCGACTCCGACGGCGTCGAGGTGCGGATCGTGAAGGCGGACGGCACGGAGGCGGGCGGCCAGCCGGCCGGCATGGACGTGAAGCTGCTGGATCCGGGGACCGACCCGAAGCGGAGCGTCGCCTCTGACCTGGAGCCGGCCGCGTTCGCGGCGGAGACCCCGGCGGCGACCGGCTCTCCCGGGGCGACCGATTCCCCGACGCCGACCGACTCACCCACGGCGACGGTGCCGCCCACCGACTCCTCTCCCACGGCGACCGTGACGCCCTCCGACTCGGCGACGCCCTCCGCATCCGTCCCGGCGTCCCCGTCGGCCTCGGCCTCCCCGTCCCCCACCGCCACCGTCCCCGCCCCGCGTCCCTCGACGGTCGTCAAGCCACCGATCATCACGCAGGCCCAGTGGGGTGCCTCGACGGACTACGACGGCACGCCGACCTACGGCACCGAGATCAAGGCCGCCGTCGTCCACCACACCGGCGTGGACAGCGACAACACCCTCTCCTGCGCCGAGTCCGCCGCCCGGCTGCGGTCCATCCAGCAGGACCACTTCGCCCGCGGCTACTACGACATCGGCTACAACTTCGTCGTCGACCGGTGCGGGCAGATCTTCGAGGGCCGCAGCGGCGGCATGGACCTGCCGGTGGTCGGCGCGCACGACATCGGCTTCAACACCAACACCGTCGGCATCTCGTACATCGGCAACTTCGAGACGGCCCAGCCCAGCCGGGCCGCGCTCGACGCGATCTCCCGGATCGTGGCGTGGAAGTTCGGGATGTACGGCATCGACCCGACCGGCAAGGTGACGCTGACCTCGGGCTCGGACCTGAACGTCGACGGCAACAAGGTCCCGAAGGGCCAGTCGATCACCCTGCCGCGCGTCTTCGGCCACCGGGACACCAACGCCACGGCCTGCCCCGGCGCGAACCTCTACTCCAAGCTCACCCGAATCGCCCAGGTCGCCAAGACCCCGGGCATCTCGCACGCCCTGGCCACCTCCGACTACGACCGGGACGGCGTCACGGACCTGGTCGCGGGTGTCCCCAAGGCGAACTCGGTCAAGGTGATCCCCGGCGGCGTCGACGGCCCGGTCCCCGCCGCGAAGATCACGCTCACCCAGAACAGCCCCGGCGTCCCCGGCGCCACCGAGTCCGGTGACGCCTTCGGCACCTCCACCGCCTGGGGCGACGTCAACGGTGACGGCTACGCCGACCTCGCCGTCGGCACCCCCGGCGAGGACGACACCAGCGGCACCGACCGCGGCTCGGTCGCGGTCATGTACGGCCCGGCCCTCGACACCGGCTTCTCGTACAGCACCTCGGGGATCACGCCGGCCGGCGCCAGGCTCGGCTCCGCCGTCACCGTCGGCGACTTCAACGGCGACGGCAAGGCGGACGTCTTCGCGGCCGGCACGGGCAAGGGCGGCAACTGGAACGTCCGGCTGGGCAGCGGCAGGTACCAGTACGGCGCGCTCACCTCCGCCACCGGCTCCGTCGCCTACCTGGACGCGGCGACCGGCGACTTCAACCGGGACGGCTACGCGGACGTCGCCCTCAACTACCGCGACACCGGCGGCATCGGCCGTGTGGTCCGCTTCGCGGGCTCGGCGACCGGCCTGACCAAGGCCGGGGTCATCTCCGTCCGGGGCGGCCGCTCCATCGCCGCGGGCGACGTGAACGGCAACGGCTACGACGACATCGTCATCGGCCAGCCGGTCGCCTCCGAGTCCGGCGGCATCTCGGGCGGCCAGATCACCATGGTCCCCGGCACGTCGACCGGCTTCACCACCACCGGCATGACGACCGTCCACCAGGACACGACGGGCGTCCCGGGCGGCAACGAGTCCGGCGACGCCCTCGGCACCTCGGTCTCGGTCGGCGACTACAACGCCGACGGTTACGCCGACGTCCTCGCCGGCGCCCCCGGCGAGGACCTCACCCGCGACGGCGTCAACCGCGCCGACGCGGGCAACGCGATCCTGGTCAGGGGCAGCGTCTCCGGCCTCACCGGCTCCGGCTCGGTCGGCGTCTCGCAGGACACGTCCGGCATCCCCGGCGCCACGGAGACCGGCGACCGGTTCGGCTCGTCCGTGTCCCTGTCCGACCTGTCCGGCCACGGCCGCGCGGACCTGGCTCTCGGCGCGGACGGCGAGGACGGCACCGACGGGATCCTCCTCCACGTGCCGAGCAACAGCACGGGCCTCGGCTACGCCGACTCCGTCATCTACAGCAAGACCACCCTCGGCACTCCGACCGACGGCCGCCTCGGCCAGACCCTGACGCCGTAATCCGCCCCCGGCGAACGCGGGCGCTCTACCCGGCCTCGGAGCAACCGCAGGCCGGGTAGAGCGCCCTGCCGATCAGCGCGAGGTTTCCAGGCGCTGTACGTCGACCCCGGCCGTCCGGGCCACCGCACCAGTACGAGTGACTACGACGTGCTCGCCGCCGTCGTCGCGTCCCGGCACAGCAGCCGCAGCGACCCGTCGTCCCCCGCGAAGCACCGGCGGGCCTCGTCGATCGGGTCCCACAGGCGACCGTCGGGGGTGCGGATCCAGTGGTCGCCGCCCGTCGTCCACCACTCGGCACCGGTCTGGCGGGCGATCACCTCACCGGCGTACGCCCCGAGCCCGCGCAGCACCGTGTCCACGGCGGCGTACGGCGCCCCGTCGCGCCGCATCTCGCCGATCATCCGGTCGACGCTCCACAGACTCTGCGCCGAGTAGTCGAGCCGCAGCCGCGCCCCCTCACGCAGGGTCGCCACCACGTCCGCCGCCCACCGCACGGGCTTCGCCGCGGCCGAAGGCCTGGTCTCCTGATGCGTCGTCACAGTCGTCACACCCGGAAAAGCGTGGCCGGGCGGCGTTTCGTCACCCGGATCCGGGACGTTTCCGCAACCGGTGCAGGACCGCCCCACCGCCACCTCACACGGTCACAGGACTCCCCCAGAAACGAGGTTTGCGCGGGTGTGACAGTTCACCGCTCCCGTGCGCTCCTCTCTCTGATGAGCCTGTACTTCCATCTCCGCGCGGTGCCGCCCTCGGCCCTGCGCAACAGCGCGACCTGGCTGCGACAGCTGTTCGAGGACGACTGGGACACCGTGCGCGAACGGATCGGCCGGTGCCGTGAAGAGGTGCTCGACAAGGGGTACCTCGGTCACGAACTCCTCTACGCCGGCGCTCCCCCGCACCACGCCGAGGACGCCCCGCGGACCCACGTCGTCCTCGGCGGCGGCCCGGTGTCCGCCACCGAGCCGGACGATCCGCCGTTCCTGGTGCTGACGGCCGCCCAGACGGCCCGGGTCGCCGACTACCTCGCGTCGGCCGACTTCGAGGCGCTGTGGCGGGACGCCCGCGAGGATCTGCTGCCGAGGTACGGCGGGTCGGGCGCGGAGCCCGGGGCACGGGGCATGTTCGAGTCCACGCACCGCGACCTGACCGCGTTCTACGCGCAGACCGCCCTTTACGGGGACGCGGTGGTGAAGTGGCTGGTGCGGTGAGCGGTACCGCTCAGCCCGCCTGAACCGTCGAACGGCCGAACGGCCGAGCGGCCCTCAGGCCCGCCGCCGGGAGCGCCGCGCCACCACCGCTCGCAGCACACGGCGCCCCTCGGTGGACACCTCCAGCGCCCGGCGTACCCCTCCCGCGCCGTACTCGGCGAGCAGTTCGAGGACGGCGATCTGGCGGCGCAGTTCGGCGGCGACGAGGGGCGACATGCCCTCCGTACGGCCCTCGCGGCGGGCGTCGACCGAGGACGCCCGGTCGGCCAGCGGGTCGAGGAGACGGTGGATGTGCAGGGAGGCGACGGAGCAGGCGTCGGCCCACACCCGTACCTCGGCGGCGGACGGCTCGGCCGGCGCGGCGGCGAGCATCCGTCGGGCCAGCAGCGCGGCCTCGTCCCCGGGGGACCCGGGGGGACCGGCGAGGTCGGCGAGGTCGGCGGGACCGCCGTCGCCGAGCTTGCCGCGCACCTCCGCGATGCGGGCGGCCCAGTCGTCGACCTCGCCGCCGTCTGCGAGGCCGGCCCACAGCGGTCTCAGCACCTCGTCGTCACCGCCCAGCAGGGGCAGGCACCGATCCAAACAAGCCAACCCACTGGCGGCCAGTCCGCGCTCGTCGGCCTGAGCGATCAGTTCCACCAGGCTCATCCCACGCTCCCTCGCCAGGCGTCCTCCCTCACGGAGCCCGCACTTCCCCTTACTGCGCGCGACGACCCGGGAGTGTCACAGGGGCACCACACCGAGCCGGTCGAGCAGCCGGAAGAACAGGTTTTCGGCCAACACGTCCGCCGCCGGGTCGGGGTCCGCGGTCAGCACGTCGATCACCGGCTCGGCGGCGATCTCGTGCCCCGCCTCCGCCGCCCACGCCACCGCCCGCTCGCCGGCGTCCCGGGGCTCCAGGAAATAGTCCTCCAGGGTCAGCCCCTCCCGGTCGGCCCCGAGATACGTGGCCATCGCCGCCCGGGCCAGACACGTCGTCCACGCCCCGCTCTCCGGCCCCGCCGCCTCCACGACCACGGTCGCGCTGTCCATGACATACCCGAAGAGCGCGGGCGCGCCGGTCTCCACGGCGAGGCCGTTCATGCTCCCGACGTCACCGTCGCCGCTCGCGTACTCCCACACCTGCCATCCACCCGGCGCCGACGCCCGCGGCGACATGCCCTTGACGCCGGCCAGCGCCTCCAGCTCCGCGAGCGGCCGCTCCCCGCGGCCGACGACGAAGTACCCCCAGTAACCCATTCCGGTTCCCCCCGGCTGCTCTCCGTACGGCTCCGCCCGAATACACCACATTCGTACGGCCGTTCGCAGCCGGACGGAACAATCCGCCCCGGCTCCTGAACCGAACTCAGCCCAGCCGGTCCGCGAGCGCCTTGAACTGCTGCCACGACAGCTCCGGCTGCCCC
Source organism: Streptomyces sp. NPDC058678 (assembly GCF_042714835.1). Taxonomy (NCBI): domain Bacteria; kingdom Bacillati; phylum Actinomycetota; class Actinomycetes; order Kitasatosporales; family Streptomycetaceae; genus Streptomyces; species Streptomyces sp. NPDC058678. Next base: position 142,371 of record NZ_JBHXSG010000007.1, read on the forward strand.
GGGTCCCACAGCTTCTGCACGGTCGCCCTGATCGGCATCCGGACACCGGCCGCGACCTGCGCCTCGGTCTGCGAGTTCGCCAGGTCGCACCAGACCGCGAAGGACCCGCCGAGGATCTGGGCGTCGTACTTCGCGGGCACCGGCTGGGTGCCGCGCACGACGAGCGGCGTCCACTGCTCGTAGATCCGCTGCCCGGTCGGGTAGACGAAGGTCAGCGGCTGCCCGAGGACGTAGTAGAGGAACTCGTCGTTGTAGTTGATGATCTTGCGGCCCTCGCGCAGATACGCGATCGGCAGCCGCGCCCCGATCTCCTTGCCCGTCCAGTAGGCGACCTGGATGTCCTTGTCGGCCTGGACGGAGGTGCCGGCGAAGAAGCCGTCGTTCCAGGCGCGGGGGACCTTGTCGTGGGCGCGGACGGTGTCGGCGCGGTCGTTGAGCCAGCCGGTGGTGAGGTCCTCGACCGTGGCGCCTGAGCCGTAGGCCTCCCTGGCGGCGGTGGCGAGCTGCGGATAGGACGCCTCCGGGTCGGACACCACCAGCGCCTGGTACTCGTCGCCGCCGAGGTGCCACTGGCCGCCCGGGAAGAGGCCGGCGTACTCGTTCAGCAGGTCGTCGACGATCTCGGCGGCGTCCGGATCGGAGATGTCGACCGCCCCGCGCGTCGCCACGCCCCGCACATTGCGCAGCTGGAGGTCCGGGTGCGCGGCGATCACGGCGCCCAGGTGCCCCGGCGAGTCGATCTCGGGCACCACGGTGATGTGCCGACTGGCCGCGAGGGCGACGATCCGCTTCACCTGCGCCTTGGTCAGGTGCTCCTGCGACACGATCTCCGGGTGGGAGTCGGACTCGATCCGGAACCCCTGGTCGTCGGAGAAGTGCAGCCCCAGCTGGTTGAACTTCAGGTCGCCGAGTTCCCGGACCCGGTCCTCGATCCAGTCGGCCGTGAAGTGCTTGCGCGCGATGTCCAGCATGAATCCGCGCACCGGCTTGGCCGGCTCGTCCCGCACGACGCCCTCCGGGGCCGTACCACCGGCGTGCACCTCCTGCTTGAGGGTGCGCGTGCCGTAGAACACCCCCGCGTCCGCGGACCCGCTGATGGTCACCCGCCCGCCGCGCACGGTCATCGCGTACGACTCCGGATTCGCGCCTTCGTCGTCGTTGAGCGCCAGCCGTACGTCCCCGGCGCGCACGTCGTCCTTCTCGCCCGCGTACGTCAGCCCGAGCTCACCGGCGAGCAGCCGGCCCTCGTCGGCCAGGTCCCCGTCGCTGACCACGACCCGCTCGCCCTTGACCGGCTCCCAGCCGGGACCGCGCGCGGGGGTGTGGGTGCGCACTGCGGGGATGGTGCGGGGTGTCTGCGACAGCGGGTAGGAGCGGGTCGGCGTGGGACTCGGGGTCTTGGAGGGGGGCGGCGCCTCGCCCGCGGAAGCGCCCTGCGACGGCCGCCCCTGCGCCGACCCCGCGGACTCGCTGCCGTCGCCGCCGGCGGCCAGCAGCCCGAGGCTCACCCCGGCCGCGACCGTCACGACCACCACCGCGACGATCAGCACCCACGTCTGCTTCAGCGCGCTCTTCGCCGCTGTCCGGCGCCTGTGCTGACTTCGCCTGTGCTGACTCACACCCACCACGCTAGGCCCTGTGAGCACAGGGGCGCGTCACCAGACGTTCCTAAACTCTCCCGTTCGGATGAAATTCGGGCATCCGTCGGACACGTGTTGTCCGCTCTCGATAGCCTGGCGCCACATCTCTCACATCACCTTCTGCCGAAACCCACGTGACGCCCACACACCTTCCTGGCCGAGTGGCCATACCCTCGCTGCCCGAGCAGACCCGGGACACGCCCGGCTCGCCTGCCCCGCTGGAGCACTTCAACACCGCTCCCGCCGACGAGATCCTGGCGACCCTCCTCACCTGCCTCCGCAGCCTCCGCTGGGCCACCCGTGTCGTCACCCATCGGCCCTACCCGAACCTGGAATCCCTCCTGGCCGCGTCGGACGAGGCGGCGTACGACCTGACGCCGGGGGATCTGGCGGAGGCGCTGTCGGGCGAGACACTGCCGGCGCTGCCGGACGACGCGTACGGGGCCGCACATATGGCACTGGGTGCCGCGCACGCGGCGTACGAGGCTCGGTTCGGACACCAGTTCGTCATCTGCCTCGACGGTCTGGCCCCCGGGGAGGTTCTGGACCACGTCCTGGCGGGATTCCGGTCACGATTGACAAACGATCCGGAGGAAGAACGGGTGGTGGCCGCGGAGGAGCTGAGGCGCCTCGCCAAGGGGCGCCTGGTGGAGCTGGCCGGGGGCGCGGGGCTCTGACATGGCGGCTCCGCCGCGGGGCGCGACCAGCCACAACGCGCCCGCACCCGGCAAATAACAGGACATGCCTCCTCAGAAGCCGCAAACGCTCACCCATACGCGTGCCACTTTGATCACACCCTCAGACCCCGGCTCAGCCCAGCGGCCGCGCATCGCTACGATGCTGGGGGCCGGTGGACCGTACCCGGCCGGGCCCGTCCGACACAGAAGCCGGCGCGGCCCCAATCCCCGCTTTCGGAGGGCTCTTCCGTGCCGGCTGGAACGCTGTACCGCGGCCGGGAAGGTATGTGGTCATGGGTGGCTCACCGAGTCACCGGCGTCCTCATCTTCTTCTTCCTGTTCGTTCACGTGCTGGACACCGCGCTCGTGCGTGTCTCCCCCGAGGACTACGACAAGGTCGTAGCCACCTACAAGACGCCGGTCGTGGCGCTGCTGGAGTACGGCCTCGTCGCCGCCATCCTCTTCCACGCGCTCAACGGCCTGCGCGTCATCGCCGTCGACTTCTGGTCGAAGGGCCCGCGCTACCAGAAGCAGATGCTCTGGAGTGTCGTCGGCCTGTGGCTGGTGCTGATGATCGGGGCGATCTACCCCGTCCTCGGCCACGCCTACCGCGAACTGTTCGGGAGCTGACGCGCATGTCCACCACCGAGAAGACCGCGTCCGGTATCGGCCCCGTCGAGGGCGAGTCCCTCTACAGCGTCGACAACCCGGCCCCCCTCATCGAGGCCCCGCGTCAGCGCACCAAGAAGACCCCGAAGTCCACACGGGGCAACTTCGAGATGGTCGCCTGGCTGTTCATGCGCCTGTCGGGCATCGTCCTGGTCGTCCTGGTCATCGGCCACCTGCTGATCCAGCTGGTGCTGGACGGCGGCGTCTCCAAGATCGGCTTCGCCTTCGTGGCGGGCCGCTGGGCGTCCCCGTTCTGGCAGGTCTGGGACCTGCTGATGCTGTGGCTCGCGATGCTGCACGGCGCCAACGGTCTGCGCACGGTCATCAACGACTACGCGGAGCGCGCGGGCACCCGCCTGTGGCTGAAGGGCCTGCTCTACACCGCCACGGTGTTCACCATCCTGCTGGGCACGCTGGTGATCTTCACCTTCGACCCGAACATCCGCTAGGCACGGGGCTGAGGTAATCCACCCATGAAGATCCACAAGTACGACACCGTCATCGTCGGCGCCGGCGGCGCCGGTATGCGCGCCGCCATCGAGTCGACGAAGCGCAGCCGCACCGCCGTGCTGACCAAGCTCTACCCCACCCGCTCCCACACGGGCGCCGCGCAGGGCGGCATGGCCGCCGCGCTGGCCAACGTGGAAGAGGACAACTGGGAGTGGCACACCTTCGACACGGTCAAGGGCGGCGACTACCTGGTCGACCAGGACGCCGCCGAGATCCTGGCGAAGGAGGCCATCGACTCCGTCCTCGACCTGGAGAAGATGGGCCTGCCGTTCAACCGCACCCCGAACGGCACCATCGACCAGCGCCGCTTCGGCGGTCACTCGCGTAACCACGGCGAGGCCCCGGTCCGCCGCTCCTGCTACGCGGCCGACCGCACCGGTCACATGATCCTCCAGACGCTGTACCAGAACTGCGTCAAGGAGGGCGTGGAGTTCTTCAACGAGTTCTACGTCCTGGACCAGCTGATCACCGAGGTCGACGGCGTCAAGCGCTCGGCCGGTGTCGTCGCCTACGAACTGGCGACCGGCGAGATCCACGTCTTCCAGGCGAAGGCCGTGATCTACGCGTCCGGCGGCTGCGGCAAGTTCTTCAAGGTGACGTCGAACGCGCACACGCTGACGGGTGACGGCCAGGCGGCGGTCTACCGTCGCGGCCTCCCCCTGGAGGACATGGAGTTCTTCCAGTTCCACCCGACCGGCATCTGGCGCATGGGCATCCTGCTGACGGAGGGCGCCCGCGGTGAGGGCGGCATCCTCCGCAACAAGGACGGCGAGCGCTTCATGGAGAAGTACGCGCCGGTGATGAAGGACCTGGCGTCGCGAGACGTCGTGTCCCGCTCGATCTACACGGAGATCCGGGAAGGCCGCGGCTGCGGCCCCGAGGGCGACCACGTCTACCTCGACCTCACCCACCTCCCGCCGGAGCAGCTGGATGCCAAGCTCCCGGACATCACCGAGTTCGCGCGCACCTACCTGGGCATCGAGCCGTACACGGACCCGATCCCGATCCAGCCCACCGCGCACTACGCCATGGGCGGCATCCCGACGAACGTCGAGGGTGAGGTCCTGGCGGACAACACGACGGTCGTCCCGGGCCTGTACGCGGCCGGCGAGGTCGCCTGTGTGTCCGTCCACGGCGCGAACCGCCTCGGCACCAACTCGCTGCTGGACATCAACGTCTTCGGCAAGCGGGCCGGCATCGCGGCCGCCGAGTACTCGCAGAAGGCCGACTTCGTCGAGCTGCCCGAGAACCCGGCCGAGCTGGTGATCTCGCAGGTGGAGCGCCTGCGCGACGCGACGGGCACCGAGCGGGTCTCGGTCCTGCGCCGCGAGCTGCAGGAGACCATGGACGCGAACGTCATGGTGTTCCGCACCGAGCAGACGATCAAGACGGCGGTGGAGAAGATCGCGGAACTCCGCGAGCGCTACCTGAACGTCTCGATCCAGGACAAGGGCAAGCGGTTCAACACCGACCTGCTGGAGGCCGTCGAACTCGGCAACCTCCTGGACCTCGCCGAGGTCATGGCGGTGTCCGCCCTGGCCCGCAAGGAGTCCCGCGGCGGTCACTACCGCGAGGACTACCCGAACCGCGACGACGTCAACTTCATGCGCCACACCATGGCGTACCGCGAGGTGGGCGACGAAGGAACCGAGTCGATCCGTCTCGACTACAAGCCGGTCGTCCAGACCCGCTACCAGCCGATGGAGCGTAAGTACTGATGGCAACCCCGACCCTGGACAAGGCGGACGCGGCCGGCACGCCCGAGCCCGGCTTCGCCGACTCCCCGTACATCACGGCCACCTTCCGCATCCGCCGCTTCAACTCCGAGGTCTCGGCCGAGGCGACCTGGGAAGACTTCCAGGTGGAGATCGACCCGAAGGAACGCGTCCTCGACGCCCTGCACAAGATCAAGTGGGAGCTGGACGGCACCCTGACCTTCCGCCGTTCCTGCGCGCACGGCATCTGCGGCTCGGACGCCATGCGGATCAACGGCAAGAACCGTCTGGCCTGCAAGACGCTGATCAAGGACCTCAACCCCGAGAAGCCGATCACGGTCGAGGCCATAAAGGGCCTGACGGTCCTGAAGGACCTGGTCGTCGACATGGACCCGTTCTTCCAGGCGTACCGCGACGTGATGCCCTTCCTCATCACGAAGGAGACGAACGAGCCCACACGCGAGCGTTTCCAGACGGCCGAGGACCGCGAGCGCTTCGACGACACGACGAAGTGCATCCTCTGCGCGGCCTGCACGTCCTCGTGCCCGGTCTTCTGGAACGACGGCCAGTACTTCGGCCCGGCGGCCATCGTCAACGCCCACCGCTTCATCTTCGACTCGCGCGACGATGCGGCGGAGCAGCGACTGGAGATCCTGAACGACCGTGACGGTGTCTGGCGCTGCCGCACGACCTTCAACTGCACGGACGCCTGCCCGCGCGGCATCGAGGTCACGAAGGCGATCCAGGAAGTGAAGAGGGCGCTGATCACGCGCCGCTTCTGAGGAGATTTCGCTGACACAGCGGGACGTCTGAGAAAGTACGAGGGGCCGTTCCTCCCGGTGGCGGGAGGAACGGCCCCTCGGCCACAGAGCCGATCAGATACAGCTGAAAACGGGGGACCACAGCATGACCGAGCCGAATCCGTACCAGAGCGGAGCCAGCCAGTGGGGCCCCGGGCAACCGCCCGCCCAGCCTCCCGCGGTGCCCGGCTACGGATACCCCAACCCGGCGCCGGCGTACGGCTTCCCCCAGCAGCCCGCGGCTCCGGTCCCCGTGGGCGGTGCGCCGGTGCTGGCCATCGGGGACATCACGGTGATGGGCGACCAGATCGTCACGCCGGCCGGCCCGCTTCCGCTGCGCGGCGCGGTGTGGAACGCCACCGACATGTCGCACACGGAGGAGAGGATGCCGCCGCACGCCATCGTGCTGGCCATCCTCTTCTTCGTGTTCTGCCTCCTCGGCCTGTTGTTCCTCCTGATGAAGGAGAAGAAGACCGTCGGCTACATCCAGGTCACCGTGACGAGCGCGGGCCGACACCACTCGACGATGCTCCCGGCCCTCGGTCCCCACACCTTCCCCGCGGTCATGGGGCAGATCAACTACGCCCGGTCGCTGAGCAACATGTGAGCCGACCCCTCGCCGCGGGCTCAGGATCATCGCATCGGTGATCCTGTGTCGTCGGCCAGCGCGATCGCCTTGCTGAGGATCACCGTTGGCAGCGGTAGGGAGCCTTCCTGCTCACCTATTCGTACTCGCCACGACAGCAGTGTGCCGGGCCGGTACGGCGACCGGGCCGGAAGCCCGATCACGCGACCGCCCTCGCGTTACCGCATCGCCCGCAAGGGCATCGAGTCCTCAACCCGGCTGGGCCGGCATCGCTGGACGATCGAGCGCACGATGTCCTGGCTGGGCGGCTGCCGCCGTCTGCATCGCCGCTACGAACGCAAGGCCGAGCACTTCCTGGCCTTCACCGCCATCGCCTGCAGCCTCATCTGCTACCGCAGACTCTCCAAATGAGACGACATCTAAGGACGATCTCCTCATCCACGGCTACGGCAGCTGCCGCTACACCTCACCACCAAAGGAAGCGTCTTCCACTACCGTTACGCCGGACCGCGCCTCTTCCACGTCGCGGGCGACCGGATGGTAGAGGCGAAAACGTATGGTGTCCGGCTCGGCGTGGAACAGGCCGTCGATGTCGTGCAGGGTCAGCAGCCGCACCCATGCGTCCAGGTCGGTGGCGAGCATCCATCCGCAGTTGACCTCCCACGACTGTGAGGGCAGGTTGTCCAGTCCCATAGCCCTGTTGGTGCGCACCCGGTCTTCCATGGACGCGTGGGAGCGGTGCAGCACGTCCAGGAACTGGCTGTGGCGTGAGCCGGCGATGCTCCACATGTGGCGGATGTTGTTCGCGGTGATGCAGTAGCGCCAGCCGGTCTTGGTCTCGAAGCGGGTGAGTTTCTTCAGATGCCGCCGGGTCGGTCTGACGCGGCGCGCGATCAACCGCATCCCCTCCGGCCAGCCGGCGCCAGTGTTCAGCCCGGTCAACTCCGCGACGAAATAGCCTTCCTGCAGGCTGCCGTCCTGGTGCAGGGAGGTCTCCCAGGCGGTCTCGGGCAGGCGGGCGATGGCTTTCTCGTCGTCTTCGGTGATCTTCCAGCCGAGGGTGTAGCGGACCGTGCGCCGCGTGGTTTTCAGTGCTTCGAGGTGTTCGAGCAGTCTGTGTGTGGCTCCGGCGCTGTCGACCCGGATGAGGATATTCGCGGTCGAGGAACCGGGGATCTGCGCGAGCGCGTCAGTGAGCACGGCGATGTGGTCGGTCACCGTGTTTGCGCCGGCATTGCCGGGGCGCAGGAGCATGGCCAGGGACTCGCCTGTGTTGGCGCACCATGCGGCCAGCGGATGGAACCCGAACGCCTCTTTGAAGGTGACCGCCGCTCCGGTCTTCTCGGACGCCGCCGTGATGATGGTGGCGTCGAGATCGATGACGATCCAGCGGGTCAGCCGCTTGCCCGCCACAACCAGCCACGGGAAGCCGCCCGGCCGCAGATGCAGCAGACTCCACATGTGCCGGCGCACCCTCGCCCTTACCTTGGCGATCGCCACACGGGCGGCCTCGTCGAGCGCGGCAAGAGCGCGGCGGGCCGTGGAATCCGAGACCGCAGGCCCGAATAACGGCCGGTGATGCAACTATCGGGGCGTCAGATCACCCAATTCCACTGAATATCCAGGGTTAACCCAGCCCCGCAACGACTCCGAGCTGATCCCGAGCTCCCGGGCCGTCTCGGTCACCGTCCGGCCCGACTACCCATGAGCTCGATCGCGTCCCGTTCGTACTCCGCTGAGTACCGATTCGTGTACTTGCTCGCCACCTGGCACTGCTTCCTCGGGGCTCGCACGTCCCAGTCTCCAGGTGTCCACGATCAAGCGGAAGCTTCATCTTCTGGCTTGCCCTTCGGTGCGGTCCAGGGAGCGTCGACGGTGGGGGACTGCCCCGGACTGCGGCGCCGATCGGAGTGACGAGCGTTTCTGGTCCTGGTGCATCGTCGTACTGCTGCTGGTGGGACGGGGGTGCGCTCACCAGGGCCGAACGAAGGCGGGTCCACGAACAGTCGCCTACCGAACCAGGCAGGGGCGCCTACTGTCGAACTTCCAGTCAGTAATGAGGTATTGCATCGTGACTGCATCGTCGCGGGCCCCCAACGTCTTTTCCTGGTAGAGATCGTGGGCTGCGAGGAGCCGGTCCATGTCGAGGTGGACGCCCAGCCCCGGCGCGTCCGGGACCGCGATCTCGCCACCGGTGATGAGCGGTGGGGCGGTGGTGAGGCGTTCCAGCCCTTCCTGCCATATCCAGTGGGTGTCCAGGGCGTTGTACTCGCCGGGGGCCGCGGCGCCGCAGTGGGTCACCATGGCCAGGGAGATGTCGAAGTGGTTGTTGGAGTGGCAGCCCCAGGTCAGTCCCATCGCGTTGCACAGTTGCGCCACCCGGACAGAGCCCTGCATGGTCCAGAAGTGTGGGTCGGCCAGCGGGATGGAGACCGACTGGAGGGCCAGGGCGTGGGTCATCTGGCGCCAGTCGGTGGCGATCATGTTGGTTGCGGTGGGAAGACCGGTGGCGCGGCGGAACTCGGCGAGGATCTCCCGTCCGGAGTAGCCGTCCTCGGCTCCGCAGGGGTCCTCGGCGTAGGCGAGCGTGCCGACCAGCGGCCGGCACAGTTCGATCGCCTCGCTCAGTGACCACGCGCCGTTCGGGTCGAGGGTGATGCGGGCCTCGGGGAAGCGGTCCTTGAGGGCTCGTACGGCCGCGACCTCCTCGGCGCCGTTGAGGACACCCCCCTTGAGCTTGAAGTCCCGGAATCCGTAGTGGCCATAGGCCGCCTCGGCCTGACGGACGATCGCCTCGGGCGTCAGGGCCTCCTCGTGCCGGACCCGGTACCACTCAACGGGGGAGTCGGGTTCCCGGACGTACTCCAGGTCGGTCCGGTCTGGGTTACCCACGTAGAAGAGGTAGCCCAGCACCCGTACGGAATCCCGCTGTTGCCCGTCGCCCAGGAGCGCCGCGACGGGCACGTCGAGGTGCTGCCCGAGCAGGTCGAGCAGCGCCGACTCGATGGCGGTGACCGTGTGGACGGTGGTGCGCAGGTCGAAGGTCTGGGCGCCCCGTCCGCCGGTGTCGCGGTCGGCGAACCGGTCGCCGATTTCGCGCAGGACGCGCTTGTAGTCGCCCACCTTCGCCCCGACGACCAGCGGTTCGGCGTCGCGCAGCGTCTGCGTGATCTTCTCCCCACCGGGTACTTCGCCCAGCCCGGTGCGTCCCTCGGAGTCGGTGAGGACGACGATGTTGCGGGTGAAGTAGGGGCCGTGGGCGCCGGAGAGGTTCAGCTCCATGCTGTCCCGGCCTGCGACCGGGTAGACGGAGAGCGCCGTGACGGTCGGCTGTCCGATACTCATCGGGTGTCCTTCTGCGGGTGAGACGGTGCGGGTGATCAGAGGTTTCCGGTTCAGGGGGTTCCGGTTCAGAGGTTGAGGATGTCGAGGGCCCACTCGGCCGCCAGGACGCCGCCCAGGCCGAGAACGGCGAGCACCGTCGTGTAGGTGGTGCGGACCTTGATCGCCTCGACGACGGAGAGGTTGAAGTACTCCTTGAACAGCCAGAATCCAGGGTCGTTGACGTGGGAGCACGCGATGGAACCGCAGGCGACGGCGAGCACCATGATCTCCGGGTGGACCCCGCTGCCCGCCAGGAGCGGCAGCACCACGCCGGAGGCCGTGACGACGGCGACCGTCGCCGAGCCGAGCGCGATGCGGAGGATGACGGCGACGAGCCAGGCAAGGACGATCGGCGAGATGGACCAGCCGTCCGTGGCGTCCTTGATGTAGTCGGAGATCCCGCCTTCGACGAGGACGTTCTTGAAGGCGCCGCCGGCGCCGATCACCAGGAGGATCATTGCCATCGCCTTGGCCGCTGAGGTGCAGGAGGCGCTGACGTCGTCCAGGCTGCGGCCGATCCGCGGTCCGAACGCCCACGCCGCCAGGCAAAGGGTCAGCAGCAACGCGATCGGGGCCGAGCCGATGAAGGCGACGGTGTGCAGGAGCGGACTCTCGGTGGAGGTGGCCATGTCGGTCACGGCGGCGGCTACGATCAGCACCACGGGGAAGAGCGCCACGAACAGTGACCAACCCAGCCCGGGCATCTCCTCGTCGGTGAACTCGCGCTCGCTGACCAGTCCCTTGGGGATGGAAGGGTTCATCGCCTTGATGAATGGAAGACGGGGCCAGGTCAGGGCGATGAGCGCACCGGCGGGAACGGCTATGAACAGGCCGTAGAACAACGTGAGCCCGACGGAGGCGTGGAAGGTCGCGGCGACCGCGGTGGGGCCGGGGTGCGGCGGCAGGAAGCTGTGCATGGTGGACAGGGCGATGGACATCGGCAGGCCGACCCACAGCAGCTTCGTTCCGGTGACCCTGACCAGGGTGAAGGCTATGGGCACCACGATGACGAACGCGACCTCGTAGAACATGGTCACGCCGATCAGCATGGACGTGACCACCATGGCCACCTGAACCCCACGGGGGCCGAAAGCGTCCAGGAGCTTGCCGGCTATACGCTGAGCGGCGCCCGAGTCCCCCATGATGCGGCCGACCATGGCACCTAGTCCGATGGTGAGCATGGTGTCGCCGATCTGGCCCCCGATGCCTTCGGAGAGGACGTCCGGGATGGTCGCCACCGGGATTCCCCGGACCAGTGCGACGCCGACCGCCACGAGCAGGAGGGCCGCGAAGCCGTTGACTTTCAGCTTGGTCATGAGGAGCAGCAGAATCAGAACACTGATCCCGACTACGAGTATGGGCATGGCAGTTCCCCTTTGAACTGTTGGCTGGGCAGTCGGACGCTCCGTCGGCTCTGGGCGGCCCGATCGGCGTACGGCGAGAACGGCCGCAGGTCTCGGAAGGCAGAGGGCACTGGCGCGTGGCAGAGCCGGGGGGCGGCCGGGCACGAGAGTGACCGGGTTCGTCAAGCGGGTCGTCGTACGGCGCCGACCAGGCTCAGACCGTGGTCCAGCACCTTCTCCAGATCGGCAAGGTCGACCGGGTTAGGGTCGGTGAGCGGGGCGCGCACCGGGCCGACCGGGAGGCCACGCAGCCGGGCGGCGGCCTTGACCAGGGAGACGGCGTAACCGGGCACCCGGTCGCGCAGTTCGACCAGCGGGACGTAGAACTCGCGCAGGAGTTTGGTCACGCCCGCGTCGTCCCCGTCCCGCAGAGCGGCGAAGAAGGCGTTCGCGATCTCGGGTGCGAAGGCGTGGACGGCCGACGAGTAGGCGGGCACGCCGACGGTGGCGTAGGCACGGGCCTGGATCTCGGCGGTAGAGGCGCCGTTGAAGAAGAGGAAGCCGTCGGGCGCGGCCAGTGTGAGGCGCTGGAGCCGGTCGAGGTCGCAGTGTCCGTCCTTCAGACCGATGACGGTGGGGATTTGTGCGATCCGGCGCAGACTGTCGGCGGTGAAGGCGACCTGACCGCGCTGGTACGCGATGAGTGGCAGCCGGGTGCCGTCGGCGATGTGGCGCAGCTGCTCCACCAGACCGTCCTGTGGGGCACCGACCAGGTAGTGGGGCAGTACCAGCGCGGCGTCCGCACCGACTTCCTCCGCGATACGGGCGAAGCGCAGCGCCTGTGCCCAGCCGTAGCCGATGCCCGCGACCACCGGCAACCGCCCGTCGGTGATCTCGACCGTGGTCCGCACGACAGCCCGGTACTCGTCCTCGTCCAGCGAGAAGAACTCCCCCGTCCCGCAGGCCGGGAACACCGCACCGGGTGCGCTGTCCAACCGGTCGGCCAGGTATGCCCGGTAGGCGTCCAGGTCGAGGCCGCCGTCGTCCCGGAAGCTCGTGACGGGGAAGGACAGTACCCCGCTCGCCATTCCCTCACGGAGCCGCTGGACGACCCCTGCGGCCTCGGTGCTGATTGCTGTCATGCCTGTCGCCTGTCCCTGTATGCAGATGCTGTCTATGTATGCAGATGGAGGCTAGAACCATGAACCCGACGGGTCAATGGGTGCGCAGACACGAATAGACGCGGATTTACGATGAGCGCATGTCAGAGACGAGAGGCGTTCGCGGGGTGAAGTCAGCGGCCCGGACCGTCGTGCTGCTGGAACTCCTCGCCGAGCGGGGTGAGCAGCCCTCGCGCCTGGATCAGCTCGCGGAGGAGCTTGGTGTGCCGCGCAGCAGCATGTACCAGCTGCTCCAGACCCTCGTCGAATACGGCTGGGTCCGCACCGACGCCACCGGCTCCCTCTACGGCATCGGCATCCGCGCGCTGCTCACCGGCACGAGCTACCTCGACGGCGACCGGCGCATCCGCCTGGTCCGCCCGTACCTCGACGAGGCGTCGGACGCGCTCGGCGAGACGATCCACATGGCACGACTCGACGGCACGGACGTCGTCTACCTCGCCACCCGCGAGTCCCACGAGTACCTGCGCACCATCAGCCGGGTCGGCCGTCGCGTCCCGGCCCATGCGGGCGCGCTGGGCAAGGCGTTGCTCGCCGAGCGCGCCGACGACGAACTACCCTTCACGGACGGGCTGTTGACCACCCTCACGAAGAACACGCACACCGACCGTGCCGCACTGCTGGCCGACCTCTCCCAGGTGCGCGAGCGCGGCTACTCCATCGACCGCGAGGAGACGGTGCCCGGTATTGCCGGCTTCGGCTTCGCCCTGCGGTACGACACACCAGCCACCGACGCCATCAGTTGCTCGGTGCCGGTGGCCCGGTTGACCAGGGAACACGAGGCCCGCATCATCTCCGAGATGCAGGAGATACGAGCGAAGATCGAAACCCGCCTGCCGCCCGTCTCCGGCGTACCCGACTGGCGCTGAGGCCGCGAGCATACGCCCGGCTCTTCGTCGTTGAACCGCCGGCGTTCCACCGACCGGACACTCACCCGCAGTTCCTTCGCTGCCGACGGGGCCGGTCGGGCCACGAGCAGGAAGTCGAGCAGCCGGTCGGCGCCCCGGGCGTCGGCGGTGCCGATCCGGGTCGTCAGGGCGGGCCCGGTGGCCAGGGAGTTCCCGTCACGGCCGGTCAGGGCGAGACCGCCCACGACCGCGCGCCGGCCAGGGCGCAGGCCAGCGCGGGCAGCAGGACCGCCCGGCGCGGGAACGGGTTGCGGCGGGGTGTGCCAGTGGTCGTACGCAGGTCTTCGCGGATCCGGACCATCATCTGCTCCTTGTGGAACTGGTGGCGGCCCGCCGGCAGATCCCGCTCCACAAAGGGCAGAAGACCCTGGGCCTCCTTCCACTCGGCCGGGTGCGGCTGGGAGGGGCTGGCGTTCATCGGTTTCCTTCCTCTACGGACCGGATCACGTAGTCGCGATCACCCTTTATCTGCCGGTTTGTTCGGGTGAGTTCGGTCAGTTCGGCCTCGGCGAGCTTCCGCAGCCTGCCGCGCCCGGGTCAGCCGGGAGCCGACGGTCCCGACGGGGATTCCGAGCGCGCCGGCGGCCTCGGCGTACTCCAGCCCCTCCCACAGACACAGCACGAGGACCTTGCGCTCGGGGCGTCTCAGCGAGCCCAGCGCGGTCAGCGTGGCGGCGATCCGGCGCCGGTCGTCCGGCCGCCCGGCGATCTCCTCCGCGTGGTCGGCGACCTCCGCGACACCCGCCCCGGCCGCCGCGCTCGCGGCCGCCCGGTACCGCCGGTTGCCGCGCCCGTGGGAGCGGGAGACGTTCGTGGCGATGCCGAGCAGCCAGGGCCGCAGCGAACCGCCGTCGGTTTCGATCGACGCCCGGCGCCGCCAGGCCTCCATGAAGGTCGCCGACATGACGTCCTCGGCCACGGACCAGTCGGCGGTCAGCCGGAAAGGCGTGGTTGTACACCGAGCGAGCGCACTCGTCGTAGAGCTCCGCGAAGGCGTCCGGATCCCTGGCGCGTATCCGGGTTCGCATATCTGTGGTCACGCACGCACTGCCTGTGGGGATCAGCGAGTTCCAGTGACGCGCGTCACATTCTCCCCGCATGTTCGCGCTAATGTTGTGCACTTTCTTGACGGTAGTCACCGGACAGCCTAATTTCACGGTGTCCTTCCCCCGCTCAAGGGAGAGCGCGATGCCCCCGGCCCCCACCGCGTCAGAACGCACCCTCCAACTCCGCCGAGTCGCCCTCTCCGGCATGCTCGGCACCGCCGTCGAGTTCTACGACTTCCTCGTCTACGGCACCGTCGCCGCACTCGTGTTCGGCGAACTGTTCTTCCCCGGCGCCGACCCCGCCGTGGGCACGATCGCCGCGTTCGGCACCTTCGCCGCCGGCTACGTGGCCCGCCCGATCGGCGGCATCGTCTTCGGCCACTTCGGCGACCGCCTCGGCCGCAAGAACATGCTGCTGCTCACGATGGGCCTGATGGGCGGTGCCAGCTTCCTCATCGGCGTGCTGCCCACGTACGACACCGCCGGTGTCTGGGCCCCGGTCCTGCTGATCACCCTGCGCGTGGTGCAGGGCATCGCCATCGGCGGTGAGTGGGGCGGCGCGACCCTGATGGTCGTGGAGCACGCGGGCGAGCGCCGCCGCGGCCTGTGGTCGAGCTTCACACAGATGGGAGCCCCGCTCGGCTCCCTGATCTCCGCCTCCGTGGTCGCCCTGGTCTCCACCCTCCCCAAGGACCAGTTCGCGGCCTGGGGCTGGCGCGTGCCGTTCCTGCTGAGCGTGCTGCTGCTCGGCGTCGGCCTGTTCGTCCGCCTCAAGGTGGTCGAGAGTCCGCTGTTCGCCGAGGTGAAGAAGGACCGCGCCGAGTCGAGGCTCCCCATCCTCGACGTCCTGCGCCGCCCGAAGCCCGTGCTGCTGGCCTGCTGCGTCGGCATCGGCGCCTTCACCGCCCAGTCCCTGCTGACCAGTTATCTGATCGCGTACGCCACCGGCATCGGCTATCCCCGCCCGCAGGTGCTCACCGCGCTCACCGTCTCGGCCGCGGTCGCCCTGGTGGTCCTGCCCTGCGCGTCCGCGCTCTCCGACCGGATCGGCCGCCGCCCGGTCGTCCTCACCGGCGCGATCCTGTCCGCGGCCACCGCCTTCCCCGTCCTCGCGCTGGTCGACTCCAGGTCGTCGGGAGCCCTGATCCTGGCCGTCGTCATCGGCCACGGCATCTCCCAGTCGCTGATGTACGGCCCGCTGGGCGCCCTGTTCAGCGAGATGTTCGGCACCCGGGTCCGCTACACCGGCGCCTCCCTCGGCTACCAGGGCGCGACCCTCGTGGGCGCCGGCTTCTCCCCGTTGATCGCCGGCAGCCTGGTCGCGAGCAGCGGCAACGGCACCCCCGTCGCCCTCCTGCTGTGCGGCGGCTCGCTGATCACCGCGCTGACGGTGTGGTTCGTCCGCGAGACGAGCCGTACCTCACTCGCCGAGGAACCCACCCCCGAACTCCCCACCACCCCTCACACGGAGGAGATCACCGCATGAGGCACGGCACCCGCATCGCCTGTACGGCAGCCCTGCTGCTCACCCTCACCACCGCACCCGCGGCCACGGCGGCCGACGCGGGCCCCACCCACGTGGACGGCCGGCTCTCCTCCGGCGCCACGTACATGATGGACGTCCCCGCCACCTGGAACGGCACCGTCCTGCTCTTCAGCCACGGCTACAACGCCGGCCCCGCCAACCCCGCCCAGGACGCCCCCGACGACACCACCAAGGCGCTCCTTCTCCAGGGCGGCTACGCCCTCGTCGGCTCCTCCTACGCCACCACCGGCTGGGCGGTCACCGACGCCGTCCCCGACCAGATGGCCGCCCTGAAGGCCTTCACCACCCGCTTCGGCCAGGCCTCCCGCACCCTCGCCTGGGGACGGTCGTACGGCGGCCTGGTCACCACGGCGATAGCCGAACGCCACCCGGACGAGATCGACGGCTCGCTCTCCATGTGCGGCCTGGTCCACGGCGGCGTCGCCAACTGGAACAACACCCTCGACCCGGTGTTCGCCCTCAAGACGCTCCTGGGCTCCGACGTTCCCCTGGTGGACCTCCCTAGCCAGGAGGCCGCCACCGCCGCGGCGAACACCCTGACCGCCACGGTCGACTCCGCCCAGTCGACGGCCGAGGGCCGGGCCCGTATCGCCCTCGCCGCGGCCCTGCACAACATCCCGGTCTGGAACGCGCCCACCCAGACCCGCCCCGCCGCGAACGACTGGGACGCCCAGCAGGCCAACCAGTACGACGCCGTCAAGGGCCTGCTGAAGATCGCCGCCTTCAACCGGCGTCAGGAGGCCGAGACCCGCGCGGGCGGCAACATGTCCTGGAACACCGGCATCGACTACGCACGGCTGCTCGGGAAGTCCTCCGTCCGCAAGGAGGTCACCGCGCTGTACAAGAAGGCGGGCCTCTCCCTGACCAAGGACCTCGCCGCCCTCAACCGGGCCCCGCGCGTCACCGCGGACCCGGCCGCCGTCGCCTGGATGAGCACCACCAGCAGCTTCACCGGCAAGCTGGCCAAGCCCCAGCTCTCCATCCACACCATCGGCGACCCCCTGGTCCCCGTCCAGACGGAAAGCGCCCTGCGCCGAGCGGTGACGGCCGCCGGCTCCGCCCTCCTCCTCCGCCAGGCCTACGTCGACAACGCCGGCCACTGCACCTTCAGCCCTGCCGAACAACTGGCCGCCCTCCACACCCTGGAGGACCGCCTGACCACCGGCAGCTGGCAGGGCACCGACCCGGCGTCGCTCAACGCCCGCGCCACCGCGGCCGACCCCACCACCCCCACCCGTTACATCACGTACCGTCCCACCCCCTACCTCCGCCCCTACGACCTTGCCCACCCCGCCGACCGCCGGTGACCTCGTACGACCGCCTGCCGCACGGTCGGCGGGCGGTCGTACCCTTGCCCCCGTGGAGGACGACGACATCCTGGACACCGCGGAGGGGCCGCAGCCGCGCCCGCAGTCGCTCATGCTCACCTTCTTCGGCAACCACGTTCTGGAGGAGGGGGACCTGGGCGTCTACTCGGGCAGCATCATCGACGTCCTGGGCCGCGTGGGCGTGGGCGAACAGGCCGTACGCTCCACCCTCACCCGCATGGTCAACCGAGGCCTGCTCCAGCGTCAGCGCGAGGGCCGCAAGATGTTCTTCGGCCTGACCCCGCAGGCCAGCCGCGTCCTGATCGACGGCCGCACCCGCATCTGGAAGCAGGGCGCCGTCAACGACGACTGGGACGGCTCCTGGACCCTGCTCGGCTTCTCCCTGCCCGACTCCTGGAAACGCCAGCGCCACGTCCTGCGCTCACGGCTCACCTGGTCCGGATTCGGCGCGCTGTACAGCGGCCTGTGGATCGCCCCCGGTCACGTGGACGTCTCCGCGGTGGTCACCGACCTCGGTCTCACGGCCCACGTCAAGATCTTCCACGCCCAGGCCGCCGAGGTGACCGACATCGAGCAGATGATCCGCGACACGTGGGACCTGGAGTCCATCGCCGCCCGCTATGTCACCTTCGACAAGCGCTGGAGCGCCCACCTGGGAAACGGCACCGACCACGACCCGATCGGCACCCGCCTCCGCCTGGTGAGCGACTGGCTCCGGACCATCCGCACGGACCCGAGACTCCCGGCCCGCCACCTTCCCCCGGCCTGGCCGGCCCGCCCCGCCCAGGAAACCTTCCACCGCGTCGCGCAACAGACCCACCCGGCGCTGAAGGCAGCCCGAGCGACTCTGGAGACGACACATCTCCGCAGCTAGATCGACTCCGTAGACGTCATCTCATTTGGGCTGTTCGATAGTCTGGCCTCGTGGGGATCGTTGAACGTCTGGTGCCAGATGAGTTGTGGGAGCTGTTCCAGCGAGTGGTCCCGCCTGTTCCATCGCGGCCGCAGGGCGGCGGTCGGCGCCGGTACGGAGATCGTGAAGTCGCAGCGGCGATCATCTTCGTGGCTACGTCGGGCTGCACGTGGCGGCAGTTGCCCCCTTCGTTTGGACCTTCGGGGCCGACAGCCCACCGGCGGTTCACCGAGTGGACGAAGGCCCGAGTATGGGCCAAGCTCCACCGTCTGGTCCTGGACGAGCTGGGCAGGCGCGGCGACCTGGACTGGAGCCGGTGCGCGATCGATTCGGTGAACATGCGGGCCCTGAAAGGGGGGACCTGACAGGTCCGAATCCTGTGGACCGGGGCAAGAAGGGCTCGAAGATCCACTTGATCACCGAGCGGACCGGTTTACCCCTCTCGATCGGAATCTCCGGCGCGAACCTGCACGACAGCCGTGACCGGGCCGCCGTCCCGGGGCGTGTACACCGTCTCGGTGACGCCCGCGCCGGGCTTGGTGATGGTGCGTACGCGACCGAGTTCGTCGTACGTCGTCCCGGTGACGACGGAGTGTGCCGTGCCCGCCCCGTTGATGTCGGCCACCGAGGTGACCTGGCCCTTGGTCGGGGTCCCGCCGTAGGCCAGGTTGTCGTAGGTGTACTGCCCCGACGACTTGAGCCTGGTCGCCGGATCGGCCGTGTCGTAACCGGCGCAAGAAGTGCCCGTGGTGCGCTGCTCCTTGGGCAGCCCGATCAGCCATGCCGTGGTGTTGTGCAGGTACGACGTCCTGGTGCAGGTCTGGTCGGAGAGCACCTCGGAGGTGCCGCTCGGCTGGACGACCGCCGTCTCCACCTGGATCGGGAGGCCGTCGGTGGGCGAGCAACGGATCCGCGGTCGTCGCGTCCTCGTTCTCCCGGGCGCGGGAGGCGGTCTGCTTTGACCAGGGATAGTTCACGGTGCGCTCGAGGATCGCGCCGTCGGAGTCGACGTAGGTGATGGACTCGGCGGTCATCCCGGAGTACTGCGGGGCGTCGTCCGACAGCAGCGTGTAGGTACCGGTGGAGTCCTTGACCTCACCACCGACGCCCTGGAAATACCGCGTCGCGGACTGCGACTGGGTCTGCGGGACACCCACCTCGGACGTGGACTTGCTGCCCTTGGTGACCTTGACCTCTCGGTAACCGCGCCAGTCGCTGTAGGTGCGCAGCGCGGGGCGGCTGAACTCGTCGTCGCTCTTGGCCCAGGCCGGGCCCGAGTAGGCGTACTGGTTGACGACCGGCTCGCCGTGCGATGTGACCTTGTCGATCTCCGAGACGGAAGCGACGACGTACTTGTTGAACCACGACTTCGCGGGCGTCTTCTCGTCGCCGTCCGGCGACCAGCGCACCGGGTAGCAGGTGCCGTTGCTCTTGCCCTTGTCCTCGGACGGGTCGGCGGAGCAACCACCGGTGTACTCGACCTCGATGTCACCGCCGTACTCGGTGGACACGATGCCGATGCGGGGGCGGGTGAAGCCGGGGCGCTGGTCGCTCTTGCCGGTCAGGACGAGGTTGGGCAACTGGCGGTGCAGGAGGCCCCGATCACGCAACAGTTGGGGGGATCCGGAGCCGACGGTGTACGGCGCGAAACTGATGCCGTCCTTGGACTGGAGGGTGCCGGTGGTGTCACCCGGGGCGTAGCCGGTACGGGTGATCGAGTTGAGCCACAGACCGGGCGCGCTGTCGTACCAGTCCTCCGGGAAGGACTGGCGCAGCGTGTACTTGTCGACTGGGCCGAGACCGGTCTGCCCGGCGCGGGCCGCCTTGGTCGTCACCGTGTCCAGGCGCAGTTGCGTCCAGAAGGAACCGCCATCGGGTGAGCCGAACAGCTCCCCGATGGCGCGGCTGATCCGGCAGGCTTGGCCAACGTGGATGCCGGTCGGGGGCAGTCGGGCGACCGGTCCGACGGCCCTCGACCGCGCTGCCCACGGATCAGCATCACAGCTGGCTGAGGATCGTGGGATCCGTGATCTTCGTGTCGTCGGCCAGCATCATCGCCTTGCTGAGGATCACCGCCAGCGTCCGGTCCCCCTCGTACGGCAGGTAACCGGGCTGCGGCGCACTCGCGTTGGACTTCGGGACGATGCACAGGTACCGGTCGTCCGGGGTCATCAGGATGTTGCCCGAGCCGAGGTGGATCTTGTACGTGTGGCGTTCGCCCTTCACGTGCAGGAAGCGGCCCTCCAGGGTGCAGCGGTCGGCTATGGCGAGGCGCGGTATCAGGCGGTCCAGGAGGAGGCGGCGGGTCTCGGCGCTCTGGTTGAGTTCGCCGAAGCCGTACGACGTCCAGTACTCGCGGAAGCGGCCGCCGGGGCCGCCGTCCTGCCAGGT
Organism: Streptomyces sp. NPDC058678; assembly: GCF_042714835.1. Lineage (NCBI taxonomy): Bacteria > Bacillati > Actinomycetota > Actinomycetes > Kitasatosporales > Streptomycetaceae > Streptomyces > Streptomyces sp. NPDC058678. The sequence continues at coordinate 163,008 of NZ_JBHXSG010000007.1, forward strand.
CGGGTCGTTGCCGACGCTGGCCACCCCGACGAACAGGTCGACGTCACGCAGGACTTCGGAGAGGACCAGGGGTGGGACGGATTCGAGGGGCAGCGGGTCTGCCGGGGCCGCCCCGTCGCGGAGCCACATGTGGTACTCGCCGCCGTAGCAGTGCGCGGAGTTCTGCGGTGCGTCGATCGGGTAGAAGCGGACCTGGTCGGTGCGCAGGCGGAGGTAGCTGCCGGATTCGGTGGTGTCGACGCCGTACTCCTGGCCGTCGCCCTCGATCCAGTACTCGGCGCGCAGGCCCCATTGCGGGAGGTCACGGGTGGCCGGCGGTGCCTCGTCGTCGACGCACAGGCGGAGCTTGTTGCGCCAGCCGCGGATCGCCGCCAGGGAGTGGAACTGGTGCTGGCGGAGGAAGTGGGCCGCGAAGCGGTTCGAATACGTGCCTGTCGAGCGCTCGGCGTCCGTGAGGAGGTAGACCTCGCGGTGGGCCTGCTTGAACGGCTGGGTGATCTCGTGGCGCTCCAGCCAGTCGCGCCAGGCGACGATCCCGGCGCTTTCGTGGCCGACGGGATGCCAGAGCCGGACCTCGTGGCCCTCGCGGACGGGGTCGTCGGTGAGGGTGCGCAGCTCGCCCTCGGCGTATCCGACCGTCGTGCCGTCGACCGTCCAGAGCAGGCGGCGGGCCAGGGTGCCGACCAGCGGGTGGTCGAGGTAGCGCTCACGCCAGGTGGCGTACGGCCAGACGCGGCGGGCCAGGAACTGGCGGTCCAGGCGCTCGGTCTGGGCCGAGAGCATCTTGTCGACGTCCTTGACGGCCGCCTTGAGCTCCTTGAGCTCGTCGGCGTGGTCGCGCCGGACGGCGGCCGGCACGCTCTTGACCGGCTTGCCGGTGGCGTTGAACCAGGTCAACTGGGTCTTGGAACCGTGCGCTTCGAGCCGGGCGGTCGCCTCTCCCAGCCGGTACTCCGCGCCGCCGACCTCGGTGAGTCCGTACGTCGGCACGGCCAGTTCCTCGATCTCCTCGCGGGCGAGACCCAGCGCGACGGCACGCGCTTCCAGGGCCGAGTCGAGGAGCTTGGCCGTGTTCTTGTACGTCACCCGGGTGGCCAGGCGGGCGAGTTCGGCCAGGGCGGCTTCGCTGTCTATGCGGGCGAGTGCGACGGCGCCGGCGTTGGCGACCTTGGGGTTGCGCGGGCCGAGTCCGGCGACCTTCTTCAGCGAGGTCTCGACGAGGGCGCCGAGGGCGCGCGCGGTGTCGGGGTGCGGCGGCAGGAGGGAGAGGAGCCAGGTGAGGCCGCGCAGGGCGTTGGCGTTGTAGGGGTCGTAGGCGCTGTTGACGTCCGGCTCGTACGTTCCGCGATCCAGCGGGAAGGTGCGGGGGCGGCCGACGAGGGCGAGCCAGGGCAGCACCGTCTCGCGGACGTGGTCGGGGCCGAGGGCTTCGATGAGGTCGCTCGCCCGCGCGTCCCACTTGGGGTTGGGTTTGGCGGCGGTGGCGGTTGTGGCGTGGGTGAGCAGGGCCTGCCAGTCGGGGCCGGTCGCGTCCCGCAGGGCCTGTTCGGCCCACTCCTCGCCGACGTTGAGGACGGGGGCGGTGAGGCTGGCCGCAAGCTCCGCGAAGGGCTTCGAGCCGTACGGGTCCATGGCCGAGCGGCGGAACACGGCCACCACGGCGGGTGCGAGCGGACGGCCCGTCGCCAGCTCGGCCTCGGCGAGGGCCTCGTAGCGCGAGCCCCACCAGACGGAATGCTGGCGTGAGAGTTCGTCGAGCTTCTTCAGCCGTTCGGTGGAGAGGAAGTCGCCGGTCAGGCCTCGGGACAGGATTCCCAGCAGGGTCAGGGCGTTGCCCCGGGCGGCCGGCCCGGCCTGTTCGGAGTGGTACTGGTCCACGAGAGCGTCGGCGAGCAGCTTCCGTGTGTCCGCGGGGAGCTCGCGCAGCCGGTCCAGCACCTCGGTCCAGAGGCCGGACCAGTTGCCGTTGTTGACGGCCGCGGCCTTGAGCATGTCGACGGCGAGCGCTGCCAGGTCACCGTCGGCGACCCGCTGGGCGATCAGGTCCTTGTACGTCTGGATGTACGCCATGTCATCCCCCGACCAGCGGTACGAGCTTCAGGAACGTGACTTCGGTACCGAGCCCCAGCTCGATCTCCTCGTCCGGGTCCGTGACCTGGCGGTCGCCGACCAGCACGAGGAAGCCGTTGCCCGCGAAGGCCGCGAGCGCGAGCTCCGTCTGTGTCTCCGGGTCTATCCGCCTCGGCGTCCGCAGCGCGTACCCGTTCAGCACCCGCTCGGCGTCCCGGGGCTGTACCAGACCCTGGAACACCGCACCGGGCGTACGCGCGTGGTACTCGAAAACCTCCTGGAACACCCGACGCCGGATCAGCTCCCGCACGGTGAGCCGCTCCTCGGCGATCTCCAGCCCCCAGCCGTCACTGCGGCTCCCGCTTGTCGTCTCGTCGACGAACGTCACGATTCCCATGCCGTCGACAGTACGAGCCACCACTGACAACGGGCCCTGCCACGGCACCGAGCCGCCCTCACCTCGCGGCCGGCCTGCTCCACTCCCGTGCGTCGGCCCTGCGCATCAGCTCCACCGCGGCCGCCGCGTCGCCGCTCACGAGAGGATGCACGAGTTCGACGTAACGCAGCTGGCCGGCCAGGGACTTCTTCATCCGCTTGAGGCTGCGGGCGCTGAACGAGACGCCGCCGGGCCTCTCCACGGCGCCCGCGGCGAGGGCCAGCTTCTCGATGCTCACCTTGCAGAGGGTGGCCTCGGTCTCGCGGCACGCGTGGATCTCGACGTAGCCGTCCCACAGGCCGAGGACGACCTCGTACCGCACGTCGGAGCCGGTGTAGGTCGCGACGGCGAGGGGCAGGCCCGACTCCTGTTCGCCCGGTCCCTCAAGACCCAGCCGCCCGGCGACCTCGGCACAGGTGTCACGCACCTCCGCGAAGAAGACCTTCACCCCCGGAACCATCCACGCCCCCTGCGCCGCAGCTCTGCCGAGGTTTCAGCGTAGCGGCGCAAGGGGCCGCGCCTCGGCCCAATGAGTGACCCCGCGGACAGCCCGCCCGGCAAGTGGCGCCCTCGCACCTAATCTGATGGCATGTCAGATGACGAGTCGTACGAACTACTCGGTTTCGACAACCTGCTCCTGCCGGTCGGGAACCTCGCCGAAGCCGTCGGGTTCTACGAGCGCGCCGGGTTCACGGTGGGGTTCCGGTTCGACGAGGGCGGGATCGCGTCGCTCAGGGTCGGAGGCGAGACGCCCGGGATCCTCCTCAGAGAGGAGGAGGGGTTCGGGCACCGACCGCCTCCCTGGCCCCCCGCCCGCGTGTGGCTGGAGGTGCCGGACGCCCGCCGCGCCGCGACCGAACTGACCGCCGCGGGCATCCCCCTGCTCGATCCGCCCTTCTCCGTGGCCACCGGCTGGACCGTCGAGGTCGCCGATCCATGGGGGAACGTCATCGGGTTCACGGACTACGGCAAGCGGCCGGAGCTCGCGCGGCGGGCGTGACGCAGATCCCATGCCCCTCGCCCCGGAGATGAGTTGAACACGTTCAAATACGGGACTACAGTCTGTCCCGTCAGCGTTTTGAACGCGTTCAAGAAGGGGTGGGGCATGGACCGCACAGTCATCGCCTACGTCATCTACCTGCTGGTCAGCATCGGACTGACCATGTGGGTGGCCCGCACACTCAGCCGCAACGGCCGCGTCTTCCTGGCCGACGTGCTGCGCGGCAACGACAGCCTCGCCGACGCGGTCAACCACCTCCTGGTGGTCGGCTTCTACCTGGTCAACCTGGGCTTCGTCGCGCTCTACCTGAGCGGTGACGAGACCATCGAGGACACCCGCGGCATCTTCGAGGCCCTGTCGACCAAGCTGGGTGTGGTGCTGCTGGTGCTCGGCGTCATGCACCTGGGCAACGTGTACGTGCTCAGCCGGATCCGGCGGCGGAGCGTCATGGAGCGGGAGCAGGTGCCGCCGGTCGCACCGCAGGACTGGGTCCGGGCGTGAGCACCGTGACGTCCACCGAGAGCCGGGGCGCCGAGCGCGTCCCGGTCCGCCGGCTCACCGTCCTGTACGACGCCGAGTGCGCCCTGTGCGCCTTCCTGCGCGACTGGCTCGTACGGCAGCCGCAGCTGGTGCCGCTGGACCTGGTGCCCGCCGGGTCGGACGAGGCCAGGCGGCGGTTTCCCGGGCTCGACCACCGGGCCACCCTCGACGAGATCACCGTCGTGGGTGACGCGGGGCAGGTCTACCGCGACACCGCCGCCTGGATCGTCACCCTGTGGGCCCTGCGCGCGCACCGGCCGCTCGCCCACCGCCTGAGCACGGCGTCCGGCGCGCGGCTCGCCAAGGGCGCGGTGCTCGCCGCGGCCAGGTGGCGCGGGGCGCAGTGGAGCGGCCGGCGGGGGAACGAAGGCCAGTGGGGCCCTGCCGACGGCGGCCGGTGGGGCGGGACGGTGTACCGCCGCGCGGACGGGTGGGTGTACGACCCCGCCCAGGGATGGACGTACGGCCCACCGGCCTGCGACAGCGGTACCTGCGCCACTCGTTAGGCTCTCGTTCCGTGCCTGCGAACAACGACGGCCCCGACGAGGGCGGTAACCCGAGCAAGTCCGAGCAGACCCGCGCGCTCATCCTGGAGACGGCGATGCGGCTGTTCCAGGAGCGCGGCTACGACAAGACGACCATGCGGGCCATCGCCAAGGAGGCCGGGGTCTCCGTGGGCAACGCGTACTACTACTTCGAGGGCAAGGAGCACCTGATCCAGGGCTTCTACGACCGGATCGCCGCCGAGCACCAGGTGGCGGTCCGGGAGGTCCTGGCCCGGGAGACCGACCTGGAGGCGCGGCTCGCGGGCGTCCTGAGGGTCTGGCTGGACATCGCGACGCCGTACCACGAGTTCGCCGTGCAGTTCTTCAAGAACGCCGCCGACCCGGACAGCCCGCTCAGCCCCTTCTCCCCCGAGTCGGAGCACGCGCGCGTGGAGGCCATCAGCGTCCACCGCCAGGTGCTCGCCGGGACGAAGACCAAGGTGCCGGAGGAACTGCGGGACGTCCTGCCCGAGTTGATGTGGCTCTCCCAGATGGGGCTCGTGCTGTATTGGATCTTCGACCGGACGGAGGGCCGCGAGCGGAGTTACCGGCTCGCCGAGCGGGGGGCGCGGCTCACCGCACGGGGTGTGTCACTGGCCCGGTTCCGGGTGCTGCGGCCGCTGGTGCGGGAGGTGCACGAGCTGTTCACGGACTTCCTGCCGGGGATGACGAAGATGATGCCGGATCCGGGGGCGGGGGCGAGGGGGCGGACGGAGTGATCCACCATCGGATGAATGGGCTCGAACGGGACATCGGGGAGTCGGCCTGCCTACGATGATGCTCTCGACACCAGCCCACAGGAGGCACGTGATGTTCGCAGCATCCGTCGAGCGGCCCCATGGCGACCGTCCGCTGATCGCGGAGGCGAACCGGCTCATGGACCGCCTTCCGGGGTACCGCGTCGAGATCATCGGAGGCCTGATCATCGTGTCCCCGCCCCCCGACGGTGCTCATGCTCGCGCGCTCTCCAGGTTGAGGCGCCCCTTCGCTGCAGCGGGGCTGGATGGCGGTGAAACCGAAATCCTCGAGGGACTTGGGCTCTGGCTCCCTGCCGGCGCCGAAGACTTCGCCATCCCCGACCTCGTTGTTGTGGACGCCGATTTCGAGGACCATCTCGTCGAGAACAACTGTTACGACCCGATCGCCTTCCGCCTCGTCCTGGAAGTCACGTCCAGCAACTACCAGAACGACCTCCGCGGCAAGGTCACCGCATACGCCCAGGCGAAGATCCCCGTCCACGTCATCGTCGACCGCCAGCATCAGCGCCTCCACGTCTTGACCGAACCCGCCGGGGACACGTACGCCAACCACCGCGTCCACGCTCCCGGCGAGCTCGTCACCCTGCCCGACTCCCTCGGCGCCAAGGTCACCCTCGACGTGGACGAGATCCTCAAGGCCGGGCAGCCGAAGGCTAGTTGACCGCGTCCACCTCGCCCTCGGCCAGCTCCACGTCACACACCAGCGGCCCGTCCCCGACCACCACGTGCCGCGCCCGCGACCCGTACGACGGAGCCGTCGTCGCCAGCAGATACGTCCCCGGACCCGGCACCGACACGATGTACGAGCCGTCCGCGAGGGACACCACCCGGTCCAGCTGACGTCCGCCCGCCGACAGCAGCGTCACCGCCGCCTCCAGGACCGGCTCGCCGTCCGCCGTGCGGACGAAGCCGTGGATGGCCGAGGCGGGACCCTCGGCGGCAGATGCTTCCGAAGCGGCCGCTTCCTCCTTCGGTTCCACCGCCAGATGCGGCAGCCGCTTCTCCAGCCACACCGGCAGCCACCAGTTGGAGTCGCCGAGCAGGTGCATCGCGGCCGGCACCAGGGCCGTACGCAGGATGAACGCGTCGAGGGCGACCGCGGCGGCCAAGCCCACGCCCGCCATCGCCGCCCCGTAGTCGCCGCTCAGCACGAACGCCATGAAGACGCACACCATGATCAGGGCCGCGGAGTTGATGACCCGGCTCGTCTCCGCCAGGCCCACCCGGACCGCTCGCGCGTTGTCCTTGGTGTGCACCCACTCCTCGTGCATCCGGCTGACCAGGAACACCTGGTAGTCCATGGAAAGGCCGAAGAGCAGGGACAGCATGATGATCGGCAGGAAGGCCGCGATCGGGCCCTCCTGGCCGAGGCCCAGCAGGTCCAGGCTCCAGCCCCACTGGAAGATCGCGACCAGGACACCGAAGGAGGCCGCCGCCGCGATCAGGTTCATCAGCGCGGCCGTCAGGGGGACCACGACGGAGCGGAAGGCGATCAGCAGCAGGACGAAGCCGAGACCGATGATCGTCGCGATGAAGTACGGCAGGCGGTCGGCCGTCACCGACGCGAAGTCCTTCGAGACCGCTGTCACGCCGCCGACGTGGGCCTGGACGCCCGCCTCCGGGATCACCCGGTCGCGCAGGGTGTCGATGAGGCGGTCGGTCTCCTCGGCCTGCGGTGAGGTCGTGGGGACGACCTGGATGACCGTGACGCCGTTCGCGGGAGGCGCGGAGAAGGCCTGGGCGACGCCCTCCGTCTCCCTGATCGTCGCGACCAGACCGTCCCCCGAGTCGCCGTTCACCACCACCTGGAGCGGGCCGTTGAAGCCGGGACCGAAGCCCTCGGCGAGCAGGTCGTACGCCTTCCTGGTCGTCGTCGACGCGTCGTCGTTGCCCTGGTCGACCGTGCCCAGACGCAGCGACAGCAGCGGCAGGGCGAGGACGGCCATCACGACGACGGCCAGCGCGGCGACCGAGCGCGGGCGGCGCTCGACGGTCGCCGACCAGCGGGCCGCGAGGCCGCTCGCACGCTCCACCTCGGGGCCCTGTGCGGCGAGCCGGCGCCTCTGGCGGCGGCTGAGCACCCGGTGGCCCAGCAGACCGAGCAGCGCGGGCAGCAGGGTGACGGCCGCGAGCACGCTCAGGACGACGGTCAGCGAGGTACCGATGACCACGCCGTCCAGGAAACGCAGGTTCGTCACCAGCATCCCGGCGAGTGCGATGCACACCGTGCCGCCCGCGAACAGCACGGCCCGGCCGGAGGTGTTGAGGGCGGTGACCGCCGCCTCCTCCGGGTCCAGGCCGCGCAGGATGCCCTTGCGGTGCCGGGTGACGATGAACAGGGCGTAGTCGATGCCGACGCCCAGACCGATCAGCGTGGAGAGCAGCGAGGCCAGTTCGGGCACGTTGGTGACGTGGCTGATCAGCTGCGTGGAGAAGAGGCCGGTGCCCACGCCGAACAGCGCGATCAGGATCGGCAGCAGCATCGCGAACACCGAGCCGAAGGCCAGGAACAGCACGACGGCCGCGGCGAGGATGCCGACGATCTCGGCGGTGCCGGTGGGCGGCTCCTGCACCCGCGTGATGGCCTGGCCGCCGAGCTCGACCTGCAGGCCGTCGCCGCCCGCCTCCCGCGCGGTGTCGACGACGTCCTGGACCAGGTCCTTGGGTACGGCGTTCGCCTGCTCGGCGAAGGTGACCTGGGCGTACGCGATCCGGCCGTCCTTACTGATCTGCGCGGCGCCCTGCGCCCCGTACGGGTCGGTGACCTCGCCGACCCCCTTCATCGCGCCGATCTCCTTCAGGGCGGGTTCTATTCGGGACCGTACGGAGCCGTCCCTTACGGAGCCCTCGTCGACCTTCCACACCACCGTGTCGGTGTCGCCCGCGCGCTCCGGGAAGGCCTTCTCCATCAGGTCGTACGCGTGCTTGGAGTCCGTGTTGGGCAGGGAGAAGACCTCCGCGTAGTTCGTGCCCGCGCTCGAACTCGCCGCGCCCAGGCCGAACAGCGCCCCCACCCACAGCAACAGGACCACCAGCCGGTGCCGGTAGCACCAGCGTGCCAATGTCGCCACGCCAAAAACCCCCTCGTATTCCGGTCGGTCCCCCAGGTCCTGGGCAACAGAATTGGCTGCGGCACGCGCGCGTGGACATGCAAATCCCGTGACTCTCAAGGAACTCCAAAGCGGGAACCGGCCCCGCTGTCAGTGCCCGCGCCGATACTGGGGAGCATGACGACGGTTCCAGGCACCGTGCTGGTCGTGGAGGACGAGGAGAGCATCGCGGACGTCCTCGCCATCGCGCTGCGCTACCACCGGTTCGAGGTGATGACGGCGGGCACTGTCCGCGAGGCGCTCACGCTCGCGGAGCGCACCAGGCCCGACGTCGCGCTGCTCGACGTCATGCTGCCGGACGGGGACGGGCGGGCTTTGGGTCGCAAACTGCGCGACCAGCGATCCGACCTGGCGATCGTCTTCCTCACAGCGCGCGACTCGCCCGCCGAGGTCGTCGGCGCGCTCGGCTTCGGCGACGACTACATCACAAAGCCGTTCAACATCGACGAGGTCGTCGCACGGATCACCGCGGTGCTGCGGCGCACCCGCCCGGCCGACGTCCTGCCGCACCGCCCGCCACTGCGCTACGGCGACCTGGAGCTGGACGAGACGACGTACTCGGTGCACCGCGCGGGGCGCTCCGTCGAGCTCACCCCCACCGAGTACGCCCTGCTGCGCTTCCTGGTGCGCAACGGCGGCCGAATCGTGCCCAAGGAACAACTCCTGCGTCATGTCTGGCAGTACGAGCACACCCCGTCCGAGTCGACCGTCGTCGAGACCTACATCAGCTATCTGCGGCGCAAACTCGAAGCCCTGGGGGCGCCGGTGATCACCACCCGGCGGGGTGTCGGATACGGGCTGGCATGAGGATCCGGGTCCTTCCGCACAAGCGCGGCATCCACTCCCTGCGCGGCAAACTGACGCTGGCGAACGTGGCGCTGCTCGCCCTCGGCATCGTCGCGGCGACCGCCGTGAGCGTGATGGGCATGCGGTACTACCTGCTCGACCAGGTCGACACGGAGCTGACCAAGACCCGTGACTCACTGGGCAGATCGCACCTCACCCTGCGCGCGATCGACTCGCTCAGCGCGCTGGGCTTCGTGCGCGACCGGCTCGACCCGCAGCAGAGCGCCGAGCAGCCCACTCCGGACTCGATCTTCGCCGCGGTCGACAGCCGGGGCGAGGCCGTCGGCATCCTCGGCTTCACGCCGACCGACGCCCAGCGCGGTCTGGCCGACGAGGTCGGCGACCCGCGCCCCCTGACCGAGGACCCCGAGCCGCACGACGTCACCGTGGACGGCTCCGCCTACCGTGCGACGGCCACCCGGCTCGCCGACGGCACCTTCATCCTGCTCGCCACCTCGACCGACGCCGTCCACCGCGGCGTCGCCAAGGCCGTCAAGCTCGACCTCGCCATCGGCACCCTCCTGCTCGCGCTGCTGGCCTGTCTGACGATGTTCAGTGTGCGACGCCGGATGCGGCCGCTGGAGGACATGGTGGAGACCTCGTCGGCGATCGCCGAGGGCGACCTGGCCCGGCGCGTCCCCTCCAGCAGCGAGGCCACCCTGGAGGTCGAACAGCTCCGGGTCGCCCTCAACTCCATGCTCCATCAGGTGGAGTCGGCGTACCGCACGCGCGAGCGCAGCGCGGCCCAGCTGCGCCGCTTCGTCGGCGACGCCTCGCACGAGCTGCGCACCCCGCTGTCCGCGATACGCGGCTACCTCCAGCTGTACGACAAGGGCATGCTCACCGACCCGAGCGAGCGCAAGCGCGCCTGGGACCGGATGAACGGCGAGGTCGACCGCATGGGCCGGCTCGTCGACGAACTGCTCACCCTCGCCCGCCTCGACCAGCAGCCCGAACTCCGCTTCCGCAACGTCGACATCAGCCGCCTGGTCCGGGACGCCGCCGAGGATCTGCGGGTGCAGCAGCCGGGGCGGCCCCTCACGGTCGACGCCGAGGGCTCCCTGCTGGTCCATGCCGACGAGTCCGGGATGCGCCAGGTGCTCGGCAATCTGGTGGCCAACGTGCGCACGCACACGCCCGCGGACGTGCCGGTGCGGCTCGCTGTGGAGCGCGCGGACGGCGTCGTACGGCTGTGTGTCGCGGACAAGGGAATGGGGCTCTGCCAGGAGGACGCGGCGCGTGTCTTCGACCGTTTCTTCCGGGCCGGCGGGGGCGCGGGCAGCGGGCTCGGCATGGCGATCGTGCAGGGGGTGGTGCGGGCCCACGACGGGGAGGTGACGGTGCGGACGGCGCCGGGCGAGGGGCTGGCGGTGACGGTCACGCTGCCGGCGGGAGCGGCCCTTCGGTCGTGACCCACACCGTTCCGCTTCCTGCGCAGCGCTGTCCGCGAGATCGCGTCAGATCCAGGTGAGGCGCCAGAGGCGGAACACTCCGGTGCCGTCCGAGAGGTACTGGCCGCCGCCGACGTCCTCGTTGCTGACGACGTACTCCTTGGCCTGCCACAGCGGGATGACCGGAACGTCGTGGGCGACGGTCTGCTGCAGCTCGCGGAAGTCCTCGGTGGCCTCGGTGCGGTCGGCGTACTGCTGGCTGGTTCGGATCAGCCGGTCGACGGCCTTGCTGCTGTAGCCGGTGTTCATCGTGCCGGCGGTGCCGACGAGCGGGGAGCCGAAGGTGTCCGGGTCGGGGTAGTCGGCCACCCAGCCGACGGCGTACGCGTCCAGCTTCCCGGACGCCCACTGCTTCTGGAATCCGGTCCACTCGTAGCCCTTGAGTGTCACCTTGAACAGGCCGTCCGCCTCCAGCTCCCGCTTGAGTTCCGCGGCCTCCTCGGCGGCGGCACCGCGGCCCTTGGCGTAGCCGTAGGTGAAGTGGACCGGCAGGGTCACGCCGGCCTCGGCGAGGAGCTGCTTGGCCTTGTCCTTGTTCAGCTTGGGGTAGAGGTCGAAGAAGGACGTCGTGTGGCCGGTGATGCCGGTCGGGATCAGCGAGTAGAGCGGGTCGACGGTCCCGTCGTACACCGTGGCGGCCAGCCGGTCGCGGTCGATCAGCCAGGCCATGGCCTGGCGGACCCGCGGATCGTGCAGCGGCGATCCGGAGCGGGTGTTGAGGTACAGGTTGCGGGTCTCGGAGCTGTCGGCCACGGACACGCGCTGGTTCGGGTCGCTGGCGTTCAGGCCGGCGAGGACCGCGGGCGGCAGCTGCCGGGTCGCGACGTCGATCTGCTTCGCCTTCCAGGCGGCGTCGAGCTTGTCGGCGTCGGCGTAGTAGCGCAGTTCGACGGGGCGTCCGGTGTCCTTGAGGGCGCCCTCGTAGCGCTCGTTGGGCGCGAGGACGGCCTTCTTGTCCTTCGTATACGTCGTCAGGTCGTACGGTCCGGTGCCGTCGGCGCCGGCGTCGGTGCGCAGGCTGCCCGCCGGGTACCTGGTGCGGTCGACGATCGCGCCGGCTCCGGTGGCCACCTTGAACGGGAAGGTGGCGTCGGCCGAGGACAGCTGGAAGGTGACGGTGAGGTCGTTCGCGCCGACCGAGCGGAGGGTGCTCAGCAGGGAGGCGGGGCCGACCTCGGAGTTGATCTTCTTGACCCGGTCGAAGGAGTACTTCACGTCCTCTGCGGTCATCTTGCGGCCGCTCGGGAAGGTGAGGTCCTTGCGCAGTTCGCAGCGGTAGGTGCGCAGACCCTTGCCGACGAAGGCACAGCTCCGGGCCGCGTCCGGGACGGGGTTGGCGCCGCCCGGCTCGAAGGTCAGCAGTGACTGGAAGACGTTGCTGAACAACGCCCAGGATCCGGCGTCGTAGGCGCCGGCCGGGTCGAGCGACGTGACGGCGTCCGTGGTGCCGACCGTGATGGTCTTCGCGTCCTCCTGCGCCGGCAGCAACTGCCAGCCGCCCACGCACACGGCCGCCAGCACCAGCAGCGTCGCGATGATCCGCATGCGAACCGATCGCATCGGTTTGCCCTCCCCAGGCCCCTGGTGGACCACCCCGCACGAGCCACTGCCCTAGCGGCGCGGATCAATTAACCACAGGTGTTTCACCTGGGGGAAGAGAGATTTGGGGAGTTGGAAAAGACATTACCGCAAGCGGTTTCGGCCACGTTTCACAGTGCCCTCACAGCTTCGACGCCAGTTCGATCACCGTGATGTCCGACTCGGCCCCGACCCGGGTCGGCGGGCCCCACGCGCCCGCGCCCCGGCTGACGTACAACTGCGTGTCGCCGTAGCGCTCCAGACCGGCGAGGGTCGGGTTCGCGGCCGAGGCGATGAAGTTGCCCGGCCAGAGCTGGCCGCCGTGGGTGTGGCCGGAGAGCTGGAGGTCGACGCCGTGCTCGACGGCGTCGTGGATCTGCACCGGCTGGTGGGCGAGCAGCACGCACGCGCGTGCCTTGTCGCGGTCGCCGAGCGCCTTGGCGAAGTCGGGGCCCTGGCCCTCGCTCTCGCCGGTCACGTCGTTGACGCCGGCGAGGTCGAAGTGGGCCAGTTCGGTGCGGGCGTTCTCCAGCGGGCGCAGGCCGAGCCGTCGTACCTCCTCGATCCACTGTTCGGCGCCGGAGAAGTACTCGTGGTTGCCGGTGACGAAGAAGCTTCCGTGGCGCGCCCGCAGTTGGGACAGCGGGGCCGCCGCCGGCCCCAGGTCCTTCACGCTGCCGTCGACCAGGTCGCCCACGACCGCGATCAGGTCGGGCTGGGTGCCGTTGATCGTGTCGACGACCTTCTGGGCGAAGCCGCGGCCGAGCACCGGGCCCAGGTGGATGTCGCTGACCACGGCGATCCGGTAACCGTGCGCCGCGCGCGGGAGCTTGGCCAGCGGGACGGTGACCCGCTTGACGGTGGGGCCGTTCAGGACGCCGTACGTGCCGTAGCCGACGGTCCCGAGGGCCGCCGCCGCGGCGGCGCCCCCGACGACCCGGGAGACGAACAGACGGCGGGAGGGGAGGGACGCCGGGGTGGCCGCGGGCTCAGGGGCCGGCTCGGGCTCGGGGTCCTGTTCCGGCTCCGGCTCCGGCAGGGGCGCCCCACCCGCCGGGACCGGCTCCGGCCGGCGTACGGCCGTCTCGGCGCCCGCCCGCCGCTCCAGGAACCGTCGCAGCAGCGGTCGTACGGCCTCACCCGCGACCACGGCCAGCAGCAGGTAGATCGACAGGGCCATCCACAGGAAGCCCGGCCAGGCCAGGACGCGCTGGAGCCAGAACGGCGCACCCGCGCGCTCGGCCACGACGGCCGTGACGGTGAGCACCCAGCCGCCCGCGATCAGCACCGCACCGGCGCGGCGCACCGGGCCGGGGGCCCGGGTCGTGTCGCGGAACAGGCGTCTGTAGAGGTACCAGTTGGCCGTCACCAGGACGGCCAGGGCGAGCAGTACGAAGAGTATGACCACGGTCTCGTGTCCCCCGTTGTGGGCTGTCAGGCCTGTCGGTTATGACGTGCGGCGCAATGCGCGCACGGAACGCAACCCGATGCCCCCGACGACCGTCCCCAATACGAAGGAGACGACGGCGAGCACCAGGTGCACCCAGAAATACGCCGTCGGGTGACCGTCGTCGAACGCGAGCCCACTGCTGTCCTTGATCAGGTTTTTGACGAAAGTGACCCAGATGACCCAGCTCCACACCCCGAAGGCGAGCAGGAACCAGGAGACGGGGCGGCTGAGCTTCATACGCCCAGTATCGCCGCCGGGTGTCCGGTTCCTCCGCCGGGGTGGGGAGCCGGACGGGACTTCACGCGCTGTGCCATGTACGTTCCTGACCGTGCCCGCACCGAAGAAGACCGCCAGGCGATCCCTGCTGGTCACCTCCGCCGTCCTGTCGTCGTTCGCGTTGACCGCGCCCGTCTCCCTGGCGGCCCCGAGTCCGTCGCCGAGCCCGTCCGCGAGCCCGTCGGCCACTCCCCCGGCGAACATGTCGACCGTCGGCGGCGAACGCCTCGGCCAGGCGGGGGCGCAGGTCAATCTCGCGAGCGGGGTCCCGGTGCTGCCCAAGGACCTGAGTGCGCGTTCGTGGATCGTCGCCGACGCCGAGTCCGGTGACGTGCTGGCCGCCAACAACGCGCACTGGCGGCTGCCCCCGGCGAGCACCCTGAAGATGCTGTTCGCCGACACGGTGCTGCCGAAGTTCGCGAAGACCGAGAAGCACAAGGTCGTCCCCTCCGACCTGGCCGGCATCGGTTCCGGCTCCAGCCTGGTCGGGATAAAGGAGGGCGAGACGTACACGGTCCACGACCTGTGGCTCGGCGTCTTCCTGCGCTCCGGCAACGACGCCGTGCACGTGCTGTCGCAGTTGAACGGCGGCATCAAGAACACCGTCGCGGAGATGAACGCGCACGCCGAGGAGCTCCAGGCCCTCGACACGTACGTGGTCAGCCCCGACGGCTACGACCAGCCCGGCCAGGTCTCCTCCGCGTACGACCTGACCCTGATCGCCCGCTCGGGGCTGCAGAAGAAGGACTTCCGCGAGTACAGCTCGACGGTCAGCGCGAAGTTCCCGGGCAAGACGACGAAGAACAAGAAGGGCAGGACCAGCCGCGGGTCCTTCGAGATCCAGAACACCAACCGGCTGCTGACCGGCGACTCCGACGTCTCCGTCTATCCGGGCATCGCGGGCGTCAAGAACGGCAACACCACCAACGCCGGCGCCACCTTCACCGGCGTCGCCGAGCAGGGCGGCAAGGTGCTGCTCGTCACCGTCATGAACCCCGGCAAAGACGAGCACAACGAGGTCTACAAGGAGACCGCCAAGCTCTTCGACTGGGGCTTCAAGGCGGCCGGCAAGGTGCAGCCGGTCGGTGAGCTGGTGCCGCCGAGGAGCGCCGCGCAGGCGAGCGCCCAGCCGGGGGCGACCGCCTCCGGGGAGGCGGGGGGCGCGAACGCCGGGGGCACGGAGGCCGACGCCTCGTCGAAGCCGGTGGCGTCCGCCACCACCGAGGGCGGCTCCGGGGGCATGGGTATCGCGCTCGCGATCACCGGCGGGCTGCTGGTGCTGCTCGCGGGCGCCGGGTTCCTGGTCAACCGCCGCTGGCCGCTGCCGGATCTGGTACGTCGCCGGCCCCGCCCGTAGGTTCGTCCTCCTTGCTCTGCGTCGCCGTCCACGCGGCGCAGAACAGCACCAGCTTCGCCGTGAAGTTGATCCACAACAGCAGGGCGACGGGGACGCCGAACGCGCCGTACATGCTCTTCGTGGCCACACCCTGCATATAGCCGCTGAGCAGCAGTTTCAGCAGCTCGAAGCCGACCGCGCCGGTCAGCGCGGCCACGATCAGGCGGCGGCGCGGGGGCTCGACTCCCGGAAGCAGGGTCAGGACGTAGAGGAGGAGCAGGAAGTCGGCGAGTACGGCGACGAGGAACGCGGCGATCTGCAGCAGGACGCTGCCCCAGCCCTCCCTGTCGATGCCCAGTTGGTCGGTGATCCAGCCGACCATGGCGGAGGCCACGGTGGACGTGGCGAGGGTGGCCAGCACGGCGCCGCCGAGGCCGACCAGGATGCCCAGGTCCTTGGCCTTGCGCAGGACCGGGTTCTCCTCCTCGTCGGGCAGCTCCCACACCGCCCGCAGACACTCACGCATCGAGCCCGCCCAGCCGATTCCGGTGAACAGCAGGACGGCGCCCGCGATGAGGCCGACGGTGCCGGCGTTCTGCACCAGGCCGTCGATGTTCAGCTGGTCGGAGATGCCGGGCACCTGCTCGGCGATCTTGTCCTCCAGCGTGCCCTGACGCTCCTTGCTGAGCGTGGCCGCGGCGATCGAGGCGGCCACGGTGAGGAGCGGGAAGAGCGCCACAAAACTGGTGAACGTCATCGCGGCGGCCAGCCGAGTCCACTTCACCCGGTCCAGCCTGTCGTACGACCGCCACGCGTGCGTGGCCGTCAGGCGGGCGACCAGCGGCCCGACGCCGGGGAGTCTTTTCAGCCAGTCCATGAACCGACTCTGCCCTAGTTGCGGAAGACCAATGTCCTGGTGCCCCAAAACCGCAGGACGGTGGCAAGGGCCATCCCGATTCCCGCGCCGGAGACGGTGTCGGCGCGCTGCGAGGTGAGGCCGAGGCCGTAGTGGCTGACCGCGAGGCACAGGAGCTGTACGAGGGCGCCGGCGACGTTCACCGCGAAGAAGACGGCGTACGGGCGCGGCCCCTTCGGCCCGGTGTTCCGGTAGGTGCCGAGCGCATTGCCCAGGTACGCCACCGAGCAGCCCGCGACGAAGGAGAGCACCTTGGCGGTGAGCGGGTCGAGCCCGGCCGGGCCGCGCAGACAGGTGAAGAGGGCGAGGTCGACGGCGTAGGCGAGGAGGCCGACCGTGGCGAAGCCCAGGATTTCCCGGCGGCCGGCCCACGCGCGCTTGCGCGGCCGTTCCGTTCGGCTCGCCCGCGCGCGTGTGCTCACCAATTGGCCACCGCCAGGGCGTACATCGCGACCCACACCAGCCCGATGACGGCGAGTGCGCGGTCGCGCAGGACGACGTCCTCGGGTTCACCGGCGGTGCCACGGTCGGCGAAGACGGCGTACCTGAGGATCGCGAGGACGAACGCGACCATGGACAACTGCCGCCAGGGCAGGACGCTGGTGTGCGGGACGCCGCCCTCCTCCAGGGCCCACAGGCAGTACCCGAGGACGGCCACGCCGGCCGCGAGCTGCCACACGAAGCGCAGGTATCCGGGGGTGTACTCGCTCAGCAACGCGCGCGTGGCACCCGCTTTCCCGGCCATCTGGACGGCTTCGGAGTAGCGCTTGGCCGACACCATGAACAGCGCGCCGAACCCGGTCGTGATCAGGAACCACCGCGACAGCGGGATGCCGAGCGCGAGCCCGCCGGCCATCGCCCGCATCAGGAACCCGGTCGTGACGACGACGAGGTCGACGACCAGGACGTGCTTGAGGCTGACGCAGTAGGCCAGTTGCATGGCCAGGTACGCCGTCAGGAGCGCCGCGACGGCCGGCGAGGCCAGCCAGGCCGCGACGACCGGCGCGAGGACGCCGAGGGCGCCTCCGACGGCGTAGGCGACGGGTACGGGGACCTGTCCGGCGGCGACCGGGCGGCGGCGCTTGGTGGGGTGGGCGCGGTCGGCGTCGGCGTCGCGGGCGTCGTTGATCAGGTAGACGGCGGCGGCGCAGGCGGTGAAGAGGGCGAAGACGAGTGCGAGTCGGGTGAGGGCGTGCCGGGAGAAGAGCTGGCCGGCGGCGGCAGGGGCGGCCACGACCAGGACGTTCTTGACCCACTGCCTGGGGCGCGCGGTCTTGACGAGCCCTCCCAGAAGGGAGCCCTTGCGCGGTGGTGGGGGCTTCCGGAGAGGCGTGCTCTGTTCCAGCAGCACCGTCTCGCGGGTGCGTGCGCCGCCTGTCATCGGCGCGGCCTCAGTCATGCTCGCCCCCTCTCATCCAGCGCGCCCCCATGCGCGCTGTGAGCGCCCCCAGGACCGCGCCCGCCGCCACGTCGGAGGGGTGGTGCACGCCCACGACCAGGCGCGACACGCACATCGCGGCCGCCAGCGGCGGGACGGTGTAGGCCCCCAGAGCGCCGAAGGCGACCGCGGCGGCCGCGGCGGAGGTCGCGTGCGAACTCGGGAAGGAGTGCCGGCCGGCGGTGCGTACCAGGGGCTCGACATGCGCTGGACGCGGACGGCGCACCACCCTTTTCACGCCCATGCTGACGAGGTGGGCGCCCGCCGTGAGCGCGGTACCGCGCAGCCAGGCGCCGCGCCGCGGGCCGTCCACGGCGGCTCCCGCGAGGCCCGCCGCGAGCCACAGCGCGCCGTGCTCGCCGGCCCAGGACAGGGCGCGCGCGGTGTTCGCGATGTGGGGGTCGCCGCCGTACGCCCTCAGCGCCGAAAGGATTCGGTGGTCCAGGTCGTCGTGATCGTCCATGTGGACTCACTGTTCACGTCAACACCATCCAATTTCCGGCAATATAGGGCGACATCCCATTAATCACCCATTTCGGGGATCAGGTGAATGTTTGCAAACTGATCGCCCACTAAGGGGCGATACGGTCACCGACATGTCTGCCGACACCGTTTCCGTCACCGGCTGGGGCCGCACCGCCCCCACCGCCGCGCGTCTGGTCCGCCCACGGACGTACGAGGAGGCCGTGGCCGCCGTCCGGGACTGCGGGCCCCGTGGAGGCATCCCGAGAGGCCTGGGGCGGGCCTACGGTGACGCGGCACAGAACGCCGGTGGGTCCGTGTTCGACATGACGGCTCTCGACCGCATCCACGTCATCGACGCCGACGACGGGATCGTGCTGTGCGACGCGGGCGTCTCCCTGCACCGGCTGATGCACGTGCTGCTGCCGCTCGGCTGGTTCGTGCCGGTCACCCCCGGCACCCGCTACGTCACGGTGGGCGGCGCGATCGGCGCGGACATCCACGGCAAGAACCACCACGTGTCGGGCTCGTTCTCCCGGCACCTCCTGTCGCTCGAACTCCTCACCGCCGACGGCGAGATCCGCACGGTCGGCCGTGGCACGCCGCTGTTCGACGCGACGACCGGCGGCATGGGCCTGACCGGCGTGATCCTCACCGCCACGGTCCGGCTCCAGCCGGTCGAGACCTCGCTCATGTCGGTCGACACCGAGCGCGCACGGGACCTGGACGACCTGATGGCCCGTCTGACGGCCACCGATCACCACTACCGCTACTCCGTCGCGTGGATCGACCTCCTGGCGCGCGGCGCGGCGACGGGCCGCGCGGTGCTGACCCGCGGTGACCACGCCCCCCTGGAGGCACTGCCGCAACGCACGCGCGCGCGCAGAGACCCACTGGCCTTCCGCACCTCCCACCTTCCGGCCGCTCCCGCCTTCCTCCCGGAGGGCCTGCTCAACCGGAAGACCGTGGGACTCTTCAACGAGCTCTGGTATCGCAAAGCCCCACGCGCGCGTACCGGCGAACTCCAGAAGATCTCCACCTTCTTCCACCCCCTGGACGGCGTCCCCCACTGGAACCGGATCTACGGCCGCGGCGGCTTCGTGCAGTACCAGTTCGTTGTCGGCCACGGCCAGGAGGACGCCGTACGCCGGATCGTGCGCCGCATCTCGCAGCGCCGGTGCCCGTCGTTCCTCGCCGTCCTCAAGCGCTTCGGGGACGCCGACCCGGGCTGGCTCTCCTTCCCCGTGCCCGGCTGGACCCTGGCCCTGGACATCCCGGCCCACCTGCCCGGCCTCGGCGCCTTCCTCGACGAACTGGACGAGGAGGTCGCCGCGGCCGACGGGCGCCTCTACCTCGCCAAGGACTCCCGCCTGCGTCCCGAACTGCTTTCCGCGATGTACCCACGCCTGGCCGACTTCCGCGCCCTGCGCGCGGAGCTGGACCCGCGCGGGGTCTTCGCCTCGGACCTGTCCCGGCGCCTCGACATCTGATCACCCCGGCCGTCTCACCCCCTTCAGCCGCACGGCTGGGGCAACCTCTTGGAGCTGTCGTGAAGGACGCCTTCGGCATCCCCCGGTCCCTGCTCGTCCTCGGCGGCACGTCGGAGATCGCGCTCGCCACCGCACGCCGCCTGATCGCCCGCCGCACCCGCACGGTGTGGCTGGCGGGACGCCCCACGCCCGCCCTGGACGAGGCCGCGGAGCACCTGCGCGGCCTCGGGGCCGAGGTCCACACCGTCACCTTCGACGCGCTCGATCCCGACTCCCACGAGACCACGCTCGGCAAGGTCTTCGCCGAGGGCGACGTCGATATGGTGCTGCTCGCCTTCGGGATCCTCGGCGACCAGGCGCAGGACGAACGCGAACCGGCGAGCGCGGTGCGTGTCGCGCAGACCAACTACACGGGAGCGGTGTCGGCGGGGCTGGTCGCCGCGCGCGGGCTGCAGACCCAGGGCCACGGTTCGCTCGTGGTGCTGTCCTCCGTGGCCGGCGAGCGCGCCCGCCGCTCGAACTTCATCTACGGCTCGAGCAAGGCCGGCCTCGACGCCTTCGCCCAGGGCCTGGGCGACGCCCTGCACGGCACCGGCGTGCACGTGATGGTCGTACGCCCCGGATTCGTCCGCACGAAGATGACCTCGGGCCTGCCGGAGGCACCTCTCACGACGACGCCGGAGACGGTCGCCTCGGCGATCGAGCTGGGGCTGCGGCGGCGCACCGAGACGGTATGGGTGCCGGGGGCGTTGCGCGTGGTGATGTCGGCACTGCGGCACGTGCCGCGGCCGGTGTTCCGGCGGCTGCCGCTGTAACCGTGGTTACAGCTGGCCTGTCGGCAGAGAACCGCGCTTGAGGTGCTCCGCCTGCGGCGGCACCACCGGGCTTTTGAAGACGTACTCACGCAGCTTGCGCCACACGCCGTCGGCGCCCTGTTCGTAGAGTGCGAAGCCGGTGCAGGGCCACTCGGCCCGGTAGTCGGCCAGCTCCTCGAAGGCGCGGTCCATGGCGTCGTCGTCGATGCCGTGCGCCACCGTGACGTGCGGGTGGTACGGGAACTGCAGTTCGCGTGCCACGGGGCCGGAGGCGTCCCGGACCTGCTTCTGCAGCCAGGTGCACGCCTCGGCGCCCTCGGCGACCTGGACGTAGACCACGGGCGACAGCGGCCGGAACGTGCCCGTGCCCGACAGCCGCATGGGGAAGGGCCGGCCGGCCGCGGCGACCTCGGTCAGGTGGGCCTCGACGGCCGACAACGCGGTTTCGTCGATCTCCGTCGGTGGCAGCAGGGTGACGTGCGTGGGAATGCCGTGAGCTGCTGCGTCGCCGAAGCCCGCACGCAGCTGTTGGAGCAGGCTGCCGTGAGGCTCCGGGACCGCGATCGACACGCCGATCGTTACGGTCCCCACGTCGTCTCCTGTCGTCCTGTTCGGGTGCGTTCCCAGCCGTCCGGCTATCGACTGTACGGCCACGGCTGTGTTGTGGGCAGGCGCAACCGTAGTGATGTGCAGCGCTCTGCCCTGCGGTGCGCCTGTGCGGTCGTACGCCTCAGTGCTTGGCGGGCAGGAAACCCACCCGGTCGTACGCCTGCGAGAGCGTCTCCGCGGCCACGGCACGCGCCTTCTCCGCGCCCTTGGCCAGGATCGAGTCCAGTGTCTCCGGGTCGTCCAGGTACTGCTGGGTGCGCTCGCGGAACGGCGTCACGAACTCGACCATGATCTCGGCCAGGTCCGCCTTGAGAGCGCCGTAGCCCTTACCTTCGTACTTTTGTTCCAGTTCCGCGATCCCCTCGCCCGTGAGGGTCGAGTGGATGGTGAGCAGGTTGCTGACACCCGGCTTGTTCTCCGGGTCGAAGCGGATGACGGTGTCGGTGTCGGTGACCGCGCTCTTGACCTTCTTGGCGGTGGCCTTGGGCTCGTCGAGGAGATTGATGAGGCCCTTCGGCATGGACGCCGACTTGCTCATCTTGATCGACGGGTCCTGAAGGTCGTAGATCTTCGCCGTCTCCTTGAGGATGTACGGCTTCGGGACGGTGAAGGTCGCGCCGAAGCGGCCGTTGAACCGCTCGGCGAGGTCGCGGGTGAGCTCGATGTGCTGGCGCTGGTCCTCGCCCACCGGGACCTCGTGCGCCTGGTACAGCAGGATGTCCGCGACCTGGAGGACCGGATACGTGAACAGGCCGACGCTGGCGCGGTCGGCGCCCTGCTTGGCCGACTTGTCCTTGAACTGGGTCATGCGGGACGCCTCGCCGAAGCCGGTGAGGCAGTTCATGACCCAGGCCAGCTGGGCGTGCTCGGGGACGTGGCTCTGAACGAAGAGCGTGCAGCGCTCCGGGTCGAGACCGGCCGCGAGGAGCTGGGCGGCGGCGAGCCGGGTGTTGGCACGCAGGTCCGCGGGGTCCTGCGGGACCGTGATCGCGTGCAGGTCGACGACCATGTAGAACGCGTCGTGGGACTCCTGCAGGGCCACCCACTGGCGGACGGCGCCGAGGTAGTTGCCGAGGTGGAACGAGCCTGCGGTGGGCTGGATTCCGGAGAGCACGCGGGGTCGGTCAGAGGCCATGCTCACCATTCTCTCAGGTGTCGGGGGCCGATCCGGAACCGGCCGGAAACAGAGGGGACTCGGGTGGGAACCGATCCGGCCCGAGCGGTGTACCAAGAATGTGAGGACGCGGGAGGGGGGCCGCATCGTCGATGAGGCCGCGGTGATCGCACGCGTACGCGCCGGAGACCCGGAGGCGTACGCGGACCTGGTGCGGGCCCATACGGGCCTCGCGCTCAGGGCGGCCGCCGCGCTCGGGGCGGGTGCGGACGCGGAGGACGTTGTGCAGCAGGCCTTCGTCAAGGCGTACTGCGCGCTGGGCCGGTTCAAGGACGGCGCGTCGTTCAAGCCGTGGCTGCTGTCGATCGTGGCCAATGAGACGAGGAACACAGTGCGGACGGCGGCCCGGCAGCGGACGCTCGCCGGCCGTGAGGCGGCCTTCGTGGAGGCGGACCCGCTGATACCGGAATCGGCGGACCCCGCGGTGGCCACCTTGGAGACGGAGCGCCGCGCCGCCCTGCTGGCCGCCCTGGAGAAGCTGTCCGAGGAGCACCGCCTGGTCGTCACCTACCGCTATCTGCTGGAGATGGACGAGTCCGAGACGGCCCAGGCCCTGGGCTGGCCCCGGGGGACGGTGAAGTCCCGGCTCAACCGCGCACTGCGGAAGATGAGCCGGCTGCTGCCGGATTTCCGGCCTCGGGAGACTCGGGAGACTCGGGAGACTCGGGAAGGGGGTGATGAGCGTGAGTGAGGAGCGGGAGCGGAATACCCACGGCGGTGAGGGCGGCGCCGGTGACAGGGGCGGGGGGCGTCGGCGCGGCGAGGCCGCCCGGCTGCCGGAGGAGCTGCGGGCGCTGGGGCGTTCGCTGGACCCCCCGGGCGGCGCCGGGGCCGAGTCGATGGTCGAGCGGGTGCTGGAGCGGATACTCGCCGAGCAGGTCCCCGTTCCGGTGGCCGAGCCGCCGGGGGTAGGTGATCGGCTACGGGCGGCCCGGTTCTGGACACGGGCTCGGTGGCGATCGCTGTCCGCGACGCTGTGCGGACTGCTGGCGGTCCTCGCGCTCACGCCCCCGGTGCGGGCCGCGGTCCTCGACTGGTTCGACTTCGGCGGGGTCGAGGTGCGGTACGACCCGTCGGCGGTGCCGTCGACCGGCGCCGAGGTGCCCGGCTGCGGGAAGCCACTCTCGCTCGCGCGGGCCGAGCGCGAGGCCGGGTTCGAGCCGCTGGTTCCTCCGGCGCTGGGCGCGCCGGACACCGTGTCGGTCACCGACGAGCCGCAGGGGCGGTTCTTGGTGAGCCTGTGCTGGCGCGAGCAGGGGCGCACGGTCCGCCTGGACCAGTACCCGGCCAGTCTGGACGTCGGCTTCGCCAAGAGTGTGCCCGAGCAGCCCACGTGGATCTCGCTGAGCGAGAACCCCGCGGACGCCGGCACGCCGACGAACACGGCCCTGTGGTTTCCGCGACCGCACCTGCTGAGCTTCTGGCTGGTGGATGCGTACGGCTCCCGCCACACCCGCGAGCAGCGGACCGCCGGGCCGACGCTGCTGTGGATGCACGGCTCGGGCAGCTCCGGCGACTCGGGCGGCTCCGGCGGCTCGCACGTGACGCTGCGGCTGGAGGGAGTGGCGTCGCAGGGGCGGGCGGTGGAGATCGCGAAGTCCCTCGACGGGGCGCCCGAGAAGTCTCCGAGATAGTGCGGGCGGGGTGGGAACCCCGACGGGTCGGGCGGTGTACCAGAAGTGACACGCGGCTCGTGGGCGGGCCGCACGGGGATGGGCCGGCTTTGCAGGGGGTTCGATGCGCGGGATCGGGGTTGGGATCGGGAACGGGATCGTTGTCGGCTGGAGCGGCCGCTGTCGTGAACTGGCCGCGTTGACAGGGGCCTTGGCGGTGGCGTTGGCGCTGATGCTGTGGGGGGCTTCCTCGGCGTCGGCCGGCGGACCCACGAGCGTGCTCGTGGTCTCACCGCAGAGCACGGAGACGGCGGCGCTGTACTACTCCGACGAGGAGTACGGAGAGCTGGAGCAACTGCTCGGCACCCCCGGCACCGGCGTCCGCGACAAGCCGCCGGAGGCCGATCTGATGGCCGCCCGGCAGATCAACGTCACCTGGATGGCACACGACGTGTCGCCCTGGCGCCTGGACCGGGTCTTCCCGCTGACGGACGCCGACGAGGTCTGGATACACACGGCGGCGAACCTCCCCGAAACGGTGAACGGCCACTGGCACCGCGCCCGACACCCCGGCCAACTGCGCGCCCTGCTCAAGGACCTGGGGGTGATGGGTAAGACCTCGGGTCAGGGCTCCTCCGCGATCTTCCCGGCGCCTTGGCAGACGAGCGAGACCGGGAGCGACGCCGGCGTCGATACGACGGACTCCGTAGCGGACGCGGCCGTCGCACCGGCCGCGCAAGACGGGCCCGGGGAAGGCACCGACTGGTGGTGGGTACTGCCCGGCGCGGCAGCCGGAGCCGTCCTGGCGCTGGTGCTCCGACTGTTCGCCACGCGGATGCCGTGGGACCGATGGCGACCGGAGCCGGGGCCGCGGCAGGAGCTGCGGGACGTGTGAGACGTCCGGGGCGGCGACGGATGAGGCGATGGACGACATGGCGACATGGAGGGGGACGGATGGCATTGCGCCGCAGTCGTGTGGGGAGCCGGATGAGGACCTGGAGCAGACGTGTCGCTGGGCGGCTCGCGGTCTTCGTGCCGGTGTCCGTGGTGGCGGCCCTGTGCGGGATGCCCGCGGCGGACGCGGCGTCTCAGGGGCCGGGCCGGGACGTGCCCGATGTGGCGGTGGTCGTCGCGGGCGGCACCGGCCGGACGACGCTCCTGCGCTCGGGCGAGCCGGACTTCGCCCGTCTCTGGCAGCTGCTTGAGCCGATGTACGCGGGGACGGAGCGGGTGTCGGAGGCCTGGGACGAGGGCGGGTATCCACCGGTGCGGATCACTGTGATGTGGGGGCTGACGGGTGTCGGGGGCTGGCCGCAGACGGACTCGGCGCCGGGTGGTGACGTGGCCATGGAGCGGCAGGACCAGTTGTTCGTGGCCGCTGACGGTGTGCCCTGGGTGCGCTCGGACGTCGCGCCCGAGGTGGCGGACGACGACATCCGCTGGCATCGGGCGCCTCGCTCGGTCTTCGAGCGGACTAACTGGGCGGGACTGCTGGGTGCGGCCGGTGAGAGGGCGGCCAGTGAGGGGGCGGCCGGGGGCGCGGGCCGTGCCGACGGGCCCGGACCGGCGGCGAGCGGTGCCTGGTGGGCGGTACCGGGTCTCGCCGCGGGGTTCGCCGCCGGGGTCGGCGGCACGCTGCTGATACGCCGCGCGGCAGCCCCGCCGGGTGCCGGACCGCCGCGGGAGGAACCACGACAGGAGTTGATCGATCTTTGAGCCGGAACGAGGGGGACGGACCCAGAGCCGGCGGACCCTGGCGCTGAGCCGAGACCGTCGGCGCAGGCCAGGGGCCGAGACCGTCGACCGAGGCGATGACCGAGTCCTTGATCCGAGGTGACGGCGGACCGGGACCGTGAACCGAGGTGGCGGCGGACCTGGACCGTGGGAACCGAGGCGACGGCGGACCGGGACCGTCGACCGAGGCGACGGGCCGAGCACGCGTGAGTGGCGTCCGGAGCGACGGCCGCCGGCCAGGGAGCCGCGATCGGGGCTCCCCGGTCGGCGCGGGCGACCCGGCCCGTCGGCCGAGGTGTCAGCCGAGGTCGATCTCCGGGTACAGCGGGAAGCCCGCCACGAGGTCGGTTGCACGGTGGGAGATCTCGTCCGAGATCTTCGGGTCGAGGACGTGCTGGGCCTTCGACGGGGCGCCCTTGCTGGTGGTGCCGGGCTCGGTGGAGGTGAGGACGCGGTCGATGAGGCCCGCGACCTCGTCCATCTCGGCGGTACCGAGTCCGCGCGTGGTGAGGGCGGGGGTGCCGATGCGGATGCCGGAGGTGTACCAGGCGCCGTTGGGGTCGGCAGGGATGGCGTTGCGGTTGGTGACGATGCCCGAGTCGAGCAGGGCGGCCTCGGCCTGGCGGCCGGTGAGGCCGTAGGAGGAGGCGACGTCGATCAGGTTGAGGTGGTTGTCCGTGCCGCCGGTGACGAGGGTGGCGCCGCGACGCATCAGGCCTTCGGCGAGGGCGCGGGAGTTGTCGACGATGCGCTGGGCGTAGTCCTGGAAGGAGGGCTGACGCGCTTCGGCGAGGGCGACGGCCTTGGCGGCCATGACGTGCGGGAGCGGGCCGCCGAGGACCATCGGGCAGCCGCGGTCGACCTGGTCCTTGAGAGAGTCGTCGCACAGGACCATGCCGCCGCGCGGGCCGCGCAGCGACTTGTGGGTGGTGGTGGTGACGATCTGGGCGTGCGGAACCGGGTCGAAGTCGCCGGTGAGGACCCGGCCGGCGACGAGACCGGCGAAGTGGGCCATGTCCACCATGAGCGTGGCGCCGACCTCGTCGGCGATCTCGCGCATGATCCGGAAGTTCACGAGACGGGGGTAGGCGGAGTAGCCGGCGACGATGATGAGCGGCTTGAACTCGCGGGCGGTGGCACGCAGGGCCTCGTAGTCCAGGAGGCCGGTGGCGGGGTCGGTGCCGTAGGAGCTCTGGTCGAACATCTTGCCGGAGATGTTCGGGCGGAAGCCGTGGGTGAGGTGGCCGCCGGCGTCCAGGGACATGCCGAGCATGCGCTGGTTGCCGAAGGCCTGGCGGAGCTCGGCCCAGTCGGCGTCGGAGAGGTCGTTGACCTGGCGGACACCGGCCTTCTCCAGGGCGGGCACCTCGACGCGCTGGGCGAGGACGGACCAGAAGGCGACGAGGTTGGCGTCGATGCCGGAGTGCGGCTGGACGTAGGCGTGGCGGGCGCCGAACAGCTCGCGCGCGTGCTCGGCGGCGAGGGACTCGACGGTGTCGACGTTGCGGCAGCCGGCGTAGAAGCGGCGGCCGATGGTGCCCTCGGCGTACTTGTCGCTGAACCAGTTGCCCATGGCCAGCAGGGTGGCCGGGGAGGCGTAGTTCTCGGAGGCGATCAGCTTGAGCATCTCGCGCTGGTCGGCGACCTCCTGGCCGATGGCGTCGGCCACGCGCGGCTCGACGGCGCGGATCACGTCGAGGGCGGCACGGAAGGCGGTGGACTCGTGAGAGAGGGGTTCGGCTGGCATGGGGACCTCCGGACGTCGTGTTCAGCGTTCACGGTACGGCCCAGGCGCACGGCACTCGGTGCTGGACAAGGTCCAGGGGCCGCTCCCCGATGGTTCATCCCATCCCAGCGCGCCAGTCACGGCCCGCCCGTCAGCCTACCGGGCACGCCGCATCGGACAGGTCCCGCGTCCACCATGCGAGCGACGATAGGAAGGAGGCCACCGCCACCTCAGGGAGATCCCGTGAACGCTACGGAACGGCTCGTCGCCGCGGCCGACGCCCACAGTGCGCACACCTACGATCCGCTGCCCGTGGTGGTCGCCACCGCGGACGGGGCCTGGATGACGGACGTGGAGGGGCGCCACTGTCTGGACCTGCTGGCCGGCTACTCGGCGCTCAACTTCGGGCACCGCAACCGGCGGCTCGTGGAGGCGGCGAAGGCGCAGTTGGAGCGCGTGACGTTGACGTCCCGGGCGTTCCACCACGACCGGTTCGCGGCGTTCTGCGAGGAGCTTGCCGAGCTGTGCGGCATGGAGATGGTGCTGCCGATGAACACCGGCACGGAGGCGGTGGAGACGGCGGTGAAGACCGCCCGGAAGTGGGGGTACCGGGTCAAGGGCGTGCCCGCCGAGATGGCGAAGATCGTGGTGGCCGGCAACAACTTCCACGGGCGTACGACGACGGTCATCAGCTTCTCCACGGACTCCGAGGCGCGGGCGGACTTCGGGCCGTACACGCCGGGCTTCGAGATCGTGCCGTACGGGGATCTGACGGCGATGCGGGCGGCGGTGACCGAGAACACGGTGGCGGTGCTGCTGGAGCCGATCCAGGGCGAGGCGGGGGTACTGGTGCCGCCGGCCGGTTACCTGCCGGGGGTGCGGGAGCTGACGCGGGAGCGGAACGTGCTGTTCGTGGCGGACGAGATCCAGTCGGGGCTGGGGCGGACGGGGCGGACGTTCGCGTGCGAGCACGAGGGGGTGGTGCCGGACGTGTATGTGCTGGGGAAGGCGCTCGGGGGCGGGATCGTGCCGGTGTCGGCGGTGGTGTCGAGCACGGCGGTGCTCGGGGTGTTCCGGCCCGGGGAGCACGGGTCGACGTTCGGCGGGAATCCGCTGGCCTGTGCGGTGGCACTGGAGGTGATCGCGATGCTGCGGACGGGCGAGTACCAGGCGCGCTCCGCGGAGCTCGGCGAGCATCTGCACCGGGAGTTGGGCGCGCTGGCCGGGACGGGGCGGGTGACGGCGGTGCGCGGGCGCGGGCTGTGGGCGGGCGTCGACGTCGAGCCGTCGTACGGCACGGGCCGGGAGGTCTCGGAGAGGCTGATGGAGCGGCGTGTGCTGGTGAAGGACACGCACGGGCCGACGATCCGGATCGCGCCGCCCCTCGTCATCGGCAAGGAGGACCTGGACTGGGGACTGGACCAGTTGCGTGCCGTACTGGGGCTGTGGGGAACCGCGGCCCTGTAGGAGGTTCCTCAGCGGATCACGTGTGGCAGGAAGCGGGCGTACTCGTCGGTGACCAGGCCGGAGGACTCGCGGATGCCGAGGCCCGCGGACTCGTTCTCCACGACCCAGGCGCCGAGCACGACGTGGTTGCCGTCGAAGTCGGGCAGGGGGGCCAACTCCTGGTAGCAGCACGCCTCTTGGCGTAGGACGGGGTCGGCGCCGGGCTCGTGGACCGTCACCCCCGCGCCCTCTCGGCCCAGCAGGGGCTTGGCGACGTAGCCGGTCGTCGTCGCCAGTTCGCGGGGGCCGTCCAGGTGGGCGGGGAGGAGGTTCGGGTGGCCGGGGAACAGATCCCAGAGGATCGCCAGCAGCGCCTTGTTGCTGAGGAGCATCTTCCAGGCCGGTTCGATCCACAGGGTGCTGCCGGTGCCGCCGCCGTTGTCGAGGGTGCCGAGGACGTGGTCGGCGAAGCGGTCGGTGGTCAGCCACTCCCACGGGTAGAGCTTGAAGCAGCTGCGGATGAAGCGGAGCTGGTTGTCGACGAAGCGGCCGGACAGCGGGTCCCAGCCGATCTCCTCCATGGAGATCCAGTCGGTGTCGAGTCCCGCCTGTTCCGCGGTCTCCTTCAGATAGGCGACCGTCATGAGGTCCTCGCCGAGTTCGTCGGCCGAGGAGTGCGCGAAGTACAGGGGGCTGCCGGGCGGGAGGAGGGCGGCCTGTTTCTTCCAGGCGGCGACGAGGCGTTCGTGGAGGGAGTTCCACTGGTCGGCGCCGGGGAAGCGTTCCTCCATCCAGAACCACTGGGGCGAGGCGGCCTCGACGAGGGAGGTGGGGGTGTCGGCGTTGTACTCCAGGAGCTTCGCCGGGCCCGTCCCGTCGTAGTGGAGGTCGAAACGGCCGTAGACGGAGGGGAGTTCGGCGCGGCGGTGCCAGGCCTCGGCGACCGCCTCGGCCAGGCGGGGGTCGGTGATGCCGAGGTCGGCGAAGCGGTTCGCGGCCACGATGTGCTCGGCCGCCGTGAGGCACATGCGGTGGAGTTCCTCGACGACCTCCTCCAGGGCTTCGACCTCGGGGAGCGTGAAGGAGTAGTAGGCGCTCTCGTCCCAGTAGGGGCGCAGGGAGTCGTCGGGGTGGCGGGTGAGCGGGTAGATGAGCCCCTGCTCCTCGACGGTCTGCTGCCAGCCGGGGCGGGGGTCGATGGTGTGGCGCTGCATGTGGGGCTTCCTGAGAGGTGGGTCGGTCAGCCGCCGGAGCTGCCCTTGCCGCTGTCTCCGCTGTCGCCGCTGCCGAAGCCGCCTCGGTCGACGCCGCCGCTGCTGCTGCTTCCGCCGGTGCTCGAACTACCCGACTTCTTGCCGGACTTGGTGAAGGAGCCGCCCTTGATCCAGCCGCTCTTCTTCTTGCCGCCGTAGTAGTAGGCACCGTTGACGGTGGTGGCGGACTTGCAGTTCTTGTCGGCGACGACCTCGTAGCCCTTGGACGCGTTGTAGCTGTCGCGGTCGACGCAGCGCTTGTCCGGGTCGGAGGAGCAGGCCGTCAGTGCCGCGGCGAGCAGGCCCACGCCGCCGAGTGCGACCGTGCCCGAGCGGAGTTGCCGACGTGCGTCTGCCATTTCGTGTCTCCCCGTTGGTCGGGCCGGTGGCCCGGTGTGCGTCGTCCGGCGGACAGCCTAGAGATCGGTAAGAGCACGCCGACGGGCGGCCCACCAGTGATGACCTCCCCCTACAGTCGCTTTGTGCTCTTTGGAACGGTGTGTGCCCTTGGTGCCGCGGTCTGTTTCGGTACGGCGACGGTTTTGCAGGCGATGGCGGCGCGGGCGGCGGACACCGGCGGGGGCGGGGAGGCGGCGCTCCTTCTCCGGGCGGTCCGGCAGTGGCGGTATCTGGCCGGGCTGGCGCTGGACGGGGTGGGGTTTCTGTTGCAGGTCGCCGCGCTGAGGTCGATCCCCATCTACGCGGTCGGTGCGGCGCTGGCGTCGAGTCTGGCGGTGACGGCGGTGGTCGCGGCGCGGGTGCTGCGGGTTCCGTTGAGCTGGGGCGAGTGGCGTGCGGTGGGGGTGGTGTGTGCGGGGCTCGCGATGTTGGGCGTGGCGTCCGGGACGGAGGGGGACCGGGGCGGGTCGGTGGTCCTGGCGTACGTGATGCTCGGGGTGGCCGTGGTGGTGCTGGTGCTCGGGCTGAGCGGTGGGCGGTTGCCGGAGCGGGGGCGGGCGGCGCTGCTCGGGCTGGGGGCGGGGGTCGGGTTCGGGGTGGTGGAGGTGGCCGTGCGGTTGGTCGACTCGCTCGCGCCGGCAAGGCTGTTCGCCGATCCGGCCGCGTATGCCCTGGTGTTGGGCGGTGGGGCGGCGTTCTTGTCGCTGACGTCGGCGTTGCAGCGGGGTTCGGTGACCACGGCTACGGCGGCGATGGTGATCGGGGAGACGGTCGGGCCGGCGGTGGTGGGGGTGGTGTGGCTGGGGGACCGTACGCGGGAGGGGGTGGGGTGGGTGGCTGTGCTGGGGTTCGCGGTGGCCGTGGTGGGGGCGTTGGTGTTGGCGCGGTTCGGGGAGGTGTCGGGTGCGGGGGTGTGATGGTCTCCAAGGGCTCCGCCCTTTCGACCCCGCCAGGTGCTCCGACCCATCGACCCCGCCAGGTGCTCCGCCCCTTTCCGACCGCCAGGTGCTCCGCCCCTCGGGCCCCGGTCTGTGCCGACGCTCACGGCAGCACCCCGCACAACGCCCCCAACGCCCCCGCCCACGCATGGTCGGGCGGCGTTCCGTAGCCCACCACCAGGGCGTCCAGTCGGGCGGCGGTTGCCGACTCGTGGCGGAAGAAGGAGAGGCCGTGGACGGCCAGGCCCTGCCAGGTGGCGGCCTGGAGGACGGATCGTTCGGTGCCCGGGGGGAGGGTCAGGACGGCGTGGAGGCCTGCGGCGATACCGGTGACGTGGACGCCGGGGGCCCGGGTCGCGACGGCGTCGACCAGGGCGTCCCGGCGACGGCGGTAGCGGAGGCGGGCGGCGCGTACGTGGCGGTCGTAGGCGCCGGAGGTGAGGAACTCCGCCAGGGTGAGCTGGTCGAGGACACCGCAGGTGTCGATGCCGCCCTTGGCGGAGGCCGCCTCCTCGGCGAGAGCCGGCGGCAGCACCATCCAGGCCAGGCGCAGGCCCGGGGCCAAGGACTTGCTCGCCGTGCCCAGGTAGACGACGTGGTCCGGGTCCAGGCCCTGGAGTGCTCCTACCGGCTGGCGGTCGTAGCGGAACTCGCCGTCGTAGTCGTCCTCCAGGACCAGTCCGCCGGTGCGCCGCGCCCAGTCCAGGACGACCGCCCGCCGGTCGCGGTGCAGGGGCACGCCCATGGGGAACTGGTGGGCGGGGGTGAGCAGTACCGCCCCTTCGTCGGTCAGGTACGAGGGGTCGGTGCCCAGTTCGTCGAACGGGAGGGGTGAGGTGCGCAGGCCCGCCGTCCTCAGCTGGTCCTCGTGGATCTTCAGGCCGTACGACTCGACCGCGGCGGTCCGTACACCGCGCGCCCGCAGGACCGCGCCCAGCACCTTCAGGCCGTGTCCGAAGCCGGCGACCACGAGGATCCGGTCGGGGTGCGTGCGTACGCCCCGGGAGCGGGCGAGGTAACCGGCGAGGGCGGTGCGCAGTTCGACGCGGCCGCGGGGGTCGCCGTAGCCGAGGGCGTCGTTCGGGGCGGCGGTGAGGGCCCGGCGGGCGGCCTTGAGCCACTCCGTGCGGGGGAAGGCGGCGAGGTCGGGGGCGCCGGGGCGGAGGTCGTACGTCGGGCGGTGGCGCTCCCGGCGGGGAGGGGCCGCGCCGGCCGGAGCGGCGATCACGCGCTCCGCCACCCTGGTGCCCGAGCCCTGGCGGGCGGTCAGCCAGCCCTCGGCGACCAGGTCGGCGTAGGCGTCGGCGACCGTGTTGCGGGCGACGCCCAGGTCGGCGGCGAGGGTGCGGGAGGACGGCAGGCGGGTGCCGGGGGCCAGCCGGCCGGACCGTACTGCCTCGCGCAGGGCGTCGGTCAGGCCCCGGCGCAGGCCAGGACCGGTCGGCTCCACGTGCAGGTCGACGCCCAGGGTGGCCCAAGGTTTCGGCATGGAAATGGACCATACCCCTGGGCTGCCTGCCTCCTAGGGTCGAGGGCATGACGACGAACGACCACGCCCCCACGACCATGGAGTACGCGCCCGAACCGCCGGCCCGGATGCAGTGGGCCCAGCTCGCCCCCGAGGTCTACAAGGCGATGATCCGCCTCGACACGGCGGCCAAGCAGGGCCTCGACCACCGGCTCTACGAGCTGGTCAAGATCCGCGCCTCGCAGATCAACCACTGCGCCTTCTGCGTCGACATGCACACCAAGGACGCGCTCGCGGCGGGCGAGAGCGTCGAGCGGATCGTCCAGCTGAGCGCGTGGGACGAGTCGCGGCACTTCTACACGGAGAAGGAACTCGCGGCGCTGGAGCTGACCGAGGCGGTGACCGTCCTGACCGACGGTTTCGTGCCGGACGCGGTGTACGAGACTGCCGCCAAGCACTTCGAGGAGGCCGAGCTGGCGCAGTTGATCTCCGCGATCGCGGTGATCAACGCGTGGAACCGGTTCGGGGTGACCTTCCGTATGGCCCCGGGGCACTACGAGCCGGGGCACCACAAGTGACGACGACCCGTACGGGGCTCCTCGACCGGGCCGTCGGTCAGGCGATGTCCGCGCTCAGTTCCGCCGCGAAGAAGGGGCTCGGCGACCCCGGCCTCGCCGAGCTCGTCGTGATCCGGGCCTCGCAGCTCAACCACTGCGCCTTCTGCCTCGACATGCACCTGGCCATCGCCCGCGAGCACGGGGTGAGCGAGAGACAGCTCGGTCTGCTGGCCGCGTGGGAGGAGGCCGGGGAGGACGTGTTCGACGAGCGGGAGCGGGCCGCGCTCGCGCTGACCGAGGCGGTGACCGTCCTGACCGACGGTTTCGTGCCCGACGCGGTGTACGAGCGGGCCGCCGTGCACTTCGACGAGGCTCGGCTGGCCCACCTCGTCGCGCTGATCACCGCCATCAACAACTGGAACAGGGTCATGGTCGGACGCCGTGTCCCGCCGGGGGGTTACACACCATGAACAAGGCCGAGATCTTCCGGAGGCTCCACCACGGCCGGACACCGGACAACCCGCTCGTCCTCCCCGGCCCCTGGGACGCGGCCGGCGCCCGCGTGTTCGTCGAGGCCGGCTTCCCGGCGCTCGCGACACCCAGCGCGGGGGTCGCCGCCTCGCTCGGGTACGAGGACGGGGCGACTCCGGCGGACGAGATGTTCGCCGCGGTCGCGCGGATCGCACGGGCCGTGGACGTGCCGGTGTCCGCCGACATCGAGGGCGGCTACGGGATCGCGCCGAAGGAGCTGGTGGAGCGGCTGCTGGAGACGGGCGCCGTGGGCTGCAACCTCGAGGACTCGTCCGCGGGCGGCCTCAAGGACCCGCACGAGCACGCCGACTGGCTCGCCGAGGTGCGGTACGCCGCCGGCGACTCGCTCTTCGTCAACGCCCGCGTCGACACCTTCCTCAGAGGCGTCACCGATCCCGAACAGGCCATCCGACGGGCCGCGTTGTACGTCGCCGCGGGTGCCGACTGCGTCTATCCGATCGGCGCCCCGACGACCGTGCTGCCGCTGCTGCGCTCCGGCATCCAGGGGCCGATGAACGTGTTCGCCGTGCTGGAGGGCGACGGCGAGTATCCCTCCCCCACCGAACTCGGGGAACTCGGGGCCACCCGCGTCACGTTCGGGCCGGGGCTGCAACGCCGGGCGGCCCAGGCACTGCGCGAGATCGCCGCGGACCTGAAGCGGTAGGCGGCGGCGCGCCGGAGAGCCGGTTCGCGGTCGTGGGGTGCCCGCATACAGCGCGAGCACCCCACGACCGGTCAAGCGTCAGAGTCGAGTCGGGTCGCCTACTTGGGCAGCCACGCCTGCCACGTCGACTTGTGGCCGTCGACCCACTTCTTCGCCGCGTCCTGCGGGGACATCTTCTTGTCGGCGATGTCGAGGGAGACCTCGTTCTGGTCGGCCTCGCTCCACTTGAAGTTCTTCAGGAAGGCCGCCGCCTTGCCGCCACGCTTGGCGAAGTCGGCGTTGAGGTACTTCTGCAGCGGAGTGTGCGGGTACGCGCACTTGATCTTCGTCGGGTCGGCGTCGCAGCCCTCCTTGTACTCGGGCAGCTTCACCTCCGTCATCGGCACCTTCTCGAACAGCCACTGCGGCTTGTACCAGTACGTCAGGAACGGCTTCTGCTGCTTGGCGAACTGCTCGATCTGGGTGATCTGCGCCGCCTCGGAGCCCGCGAAGACGACCTTGTAGTCCAGGCCGAGGTTCTTCACGAGGGCCTTGTCGTTCGTGACATACGAGGGGGAGCCGTCCATCAGCTGCCCCTGGCCGCCGCTTTCCGCGGTACGGAACTGCTCCGCGTACTTGTTGAGGTTCTTCCAGTCGGTGACGTCCGGGTGCTTCTTCGCGAAGTACGTGGGGACGTACCAGCCGATGTGGCCGGTCACGCCGACGTCGCCGCCGGGCGTGATCGTCTTCTTGTCCTTGACGTACCGCTGCTCCTCGTCCGGGTGGCCCCAGTCCTCCATGATCGCGTCGACGCGGCCCTGGCTGAGTGCGTCCCAGGCCGGGACCTCGTCGATCTGGACGAGGTCGACGCGGTAGCCCAGCTCGTGCTTGAGCAGGTACTCGGCGACCGCCACGTCCGCCTGGGCGCCCACCCAGCTCTGGACGGAGAGCGTCACGCTCTTGGCGCCTCCCGCGTTGGCGTACGGGGACGCCTGCTTGGTCATGTCGGCGGCACCGCACCCGGCCAGGGCCAGCAGGGCGCCGACCGCGGTCATGGCGCTCACCGCACGCGTGCGTACACGCATGTCACGCTCCCTTCTTCGCGGCGTCTTCCCGGCGTGCCGTGGGCTGCGTCACCCGGTCCAGCATCAGACCGAGGCAGACGATGGCGACGCCGCCCACCATGCCGGTCGCCAGGTCGCCCTGGGCGATGCCGAACACGACGTCGTAGCCGAGCGCGCCACCACCGACCAGAGCGCCGATGACGACGACGGCGAGGACCAGGACGACCGCCTGGTTCAGGGCGAGCAGGAGCGCGGGGCGGGCCAGCGGGAGCTGGACCTGGCGCAGTTGCTGCCAGTTGGTGGCGCCGAGCGAGCGCGAGGCCTCCATCGCGGCGGCGTCGACCTGGCGCAGGCCCTGCGTGGTGATGCGGATGACGGCGGGCAGCGCGTACACGACGGCCGCGGCGACCGCGGGCGCCCGGCCGATGCCGAAGAGGGCGACGACCGGGATCAGGTACACGAACTGCGGCATCGTCTGGAAGACGTCGAGCACGGGGCGAAGGAGCCGCTCGAGGCGGCTGCTTCTGGCGGTCGCGATGCCGATCGCGAAGCCGAGGACGAGCGTGACGGCGACGGCCGCGAGGACCTGCGCGAGCGTGTCGAGGGACTTGTCCCACACGCCCAGGACGCCGATTCCGGCCATGGCGAGGACGGCGGTCAGAGCGGTCTGCCAGGTGCCGATCAGCCAGGCGAGGGCCGCGACGACGAGCAGCAGCGACCACCAGGGCAGGTCCTGCAGTCCGTCGCGGACCGGGTCGAGGACCCAGGTGGTGAAGTGCGCGGCCCAGTC
This sequence comes from Streptomyces sp. NPDC058678, assembly GCF_042714835.1. Taxonomy (NCBI): domain Bacteria; kingdom Bacillati; phylum Actinomycetota; class Actinomycetes; order Kitasatosporales; family Streptomycetaceae; genus Streptomyces; species Streptomyces sp. NPDC058678. The sequence goes on from NZ_JBHXSG010000007.1 coordinate 199,470, forward strand.
GGCGGTGCCGCCGACGACGGGCACGCCGGTGTAGAGGTGGTCGACCATCCAGTCCTTGGCGGTGTTGACCGGCTCGACGATGTCCACCGTCCAGCCCGCGGGCCAGTCCAGCCGGTCGGCGAACCGCACGGCGAGCGCGACGGCGACGGTCACGACGGCGGCCACGGACCAGCCGCGCGCGCCGCGCAGCGGCGAGGTGTCCTCGGCGTGCGCGCCCAGCCGCTCACCGGCGGCGCCCGTCACGCGGTCGAGGACCACGGCGAGCAGCACGATCGGGATGCCGGCCGCGAGGGCGGCACCGACGTCCACGGTCCCGAGCGCCTGGTAGACGCGGTCACCGAGACCGGCGCCACCGATCATCGACGCGATGACGGCCATGGACAGCGCCATCATGATCGTCTGGTTGAGGCCGAGCAGGAGTTCCTTGCGGGCCAGCGGGAGGCGGGCCGAGAACAGGCGCTGGCGGGCGGTGGTGCCGAGCGAGGTGACGGCCTCCATCACGCCGCCGTCGGCACCGCGCAGGCCGAGCGCGGTGAGCCGGGCCATCGGCGGAGCCGCGTACACGACGGTCGCGAGGACCGCGGCGGGGACGCCGATGCCGAAGATCAGGGCGACCGGCAGGAGATACGAGAAGGCCGGAAGGACCTGCATGGTGTCGAGGACCGGCCGCAGGATGCGGAAGATCCGGTCGCTGAGGCCGGCGGCGAGCCCCATGAGCATGCCGAGCACGACGGCGGCGATGACGGACACGACCATCAGGGCCAGCGTCTGCATGGTCGGCACCCACATGCCGAGCAGCCCGCACACGCCGAACGAGGCGGCCGTGAGGACGGCGAGGCGCACGCCCGCGACCCGCCAGGCGACCAGCGCGGCGCCGGCTACGACACCGGCCCAGCCGCCCGCGAGGAGCACCAGGTAGACGGCGCGTACCGACACCACGATGGCGTTGGAGATGTGCCCGAGGAAGTAGGTGAACAGCCAGTGGCTGTCCCGGTTGTCGATGATCCAGTCGCTGGCCTTGCCGAGCGGCGAGGTCAGGTCGACGGTGAGGGCGTCGGGCCAGGCGCCGGAGGCCCACTTGGCGTTGGCGATCGGGACGAGCACGGCCGCGGCGACGGCGAGCAGCAGGATCTTGCCGACGGCCCGGTGCTTGAGGAGGGCGCCGATTCCGGTATCTCGTACCGGGCCCGACGCGGTGACGGCGGCCATCAGGCGACCACCTCGCCGGTGTTCGCCTTGCGAGGGCCGGGTACCCCGGCGACGACGCCGAGCAGCCGCTCGTGGTCGACGACGCCGAGGCAGCGGCCGTCGTCCACGACGCGCACCGGGAAGCCGGTTCGGGTCACCGCCTCGATGGCCTCGGAGACGGTGGCGTCGGGCGCGACGGCCGCTCCCCTGGTCTCCTCGTCGGCGTCGGCGGGCCGCATGGCGGTGCGGACCTTCATGACGTCGGCGCGCGGCACGTCGCGGACGAAGTCGCGCACGTAGTCGTCGGCGGGCGAGCCGACGATCTCCTCGGGCGTGCCGAGCTGCACGACCTCGCCGTCGCGCATCAGCGCGATGCGGTCGCCGAGGCGCAGGGCCTCGTTGAGGTCGTGGGTGATGAAGACCATGGTGCGGCCCTCGTCGCGGTGCAGGCGGATGACCTCCTCCTGCATGTCGCGGCGGATCAGCGGGTCGAGCGCGCTGAACGGCTCGTCGAAGAGCAGGACCTCGGGGTCGACGGCGAGCGCGCGGGCCAGGCCGACGCGCTGCTGCTGGCCGCCGGAGAGCTGACCGGGCTTGCGCTGCTCGAGTTCTTCGAGGCCGACCTTGGCGACGACTTCGAGTGCCTTGGCGCGCCGCTCTGCCTTCGCGACGCCCTGGATCTCCAGGCCGTACGCGACGTTGTCGAGGACGGTGCGGTGCGGAAGCAGGCCGAAGTGCTGGAAGACCATGGAGGCGCGGTTCCTGCGCAGTTCGCGAAGGCGGGCCTTGTCCATGGCGAGCACGTCCTCGCCGTCGATCGCGACGGCGCCGGAGGTCGGCTCGATGAGCCGGGTCAGGCAGCGCACCAGCGTGGACTTGCCGGAGCCGGACAGGCCCATGACGACGAAGACCTCGCCCTTGCGGACGTCGAAGGAGACGTCCCTGACGGCGGCGGTGCAGCCGGTGCGCTCGCGCAGTTCGGCGGGCGAGAGGGCGGCCAGTTCGGGGTCGGCGGGGATCTGGTCCGCCTTGGGGCCGAAGACCTTCCACAGGCCCTCGACGGAGAACACGGCATCCGTGCTCGTGTCCGTCGGCGTCGTCGTCTTCGCAGTCGTAGTCGTCGTACTCATCACGCACCACCTCCAAGGAGGTCGACGGCCCGTTCCCCGACCATCAACACCCCGATCATCGGGTTCACGGCCGGCATGGTCGGGAAGACGGACGCGTCGGCGATACGGATGCCGTCCAGTCCCCGGATCTTCAACTCGGGGTCCACGACGGCCGACCGGTCGTCGGCGGCTCCCATCCGGCAGGTCCCCGCCGGGTGGTACACGGTGTGCGCGACCTTGCGGGCGTACTCGCTCAGCTCCTCGTCGCCCGTGACCTGCGGGCCCGGGGCCACCTCGCGCTTGAGCCAGCCGGCGAGCGGCTCGGTCGTGGCGATCTCGCGGGCGATCTTGATGCCGTCGACGAGGGTACGGCCGTCGTAGTCGTCCTCGTCGGTGAAGTAGCGGAAGTCGAGGGCCGGCTTGACCGACGGGTCGGCGCTGGTCAGGAACAGCCGGCCGCGGCTCTTCGGCTTGGGGATGTTCGGGGTCATCGAGACGCCGAAGGGCGGGCGTTCGTAGCCGAGGCGCTCCGGGTTGTCCGTGAAGGGGATCTGGTAGAAGTGGAACATCAGGTCGGGGCCCGCGTGTTCGGGGTCGCGGCGCACGAACAGGCCCGCGTCGGAGTCCATCGCGGAGTTCTCCGGGATGGGGCCGTTCGTCTCCCAGACGATCACCGACTCGGGGTGGTCGAGCAGGTTCTCGCCGACGCCCGGCAGGTCGTGCACGACGGGGATGCCGAGCGCCTCCAGGTCGGCCTTCGGGCCGATGCCGGAGTGCAGCAGCAGGCGGGGCGAGTCGACGGCGCCCGCGCACAGCAGGACCTCGTTGCGGGCCTGGACGAGGATCTCCTCGCCGTCCTTGGTGCGGACATGCACGCCTTCGGCGCGGGTACCGTCGAACTGCAGCTTGTACGCCCAGGTCTCCAGCATGAGGTGGAGGTTGGGCCGTTCGTCCATCACCGGGTGCAGGTACGCCACCGACGCCGACGAGCGCTTGTTGTTCTCCGGGTGGTAGGCGAGGTCGAAGAAGCCGACGCCGTCGTTGAACGGCTTCTTGTTGAAGCCCTCGACACGGGGGACGTCGAGCGCCTTCTGGGCCGCGTCGACGAAGTCGCGGGCGATGGCGTTCCGGTCCTTCTCGTCGACCGCGACGATGTTGTTCTTCAGCCGCGCGAAGTACGCCTCCATCGGCACCGCGCCCCAGCCCTTGGCGCCGGCCGCCTCCCACTCGTCCCAGTCGGACGGCAGCGGCTTGAAGGCGATCAGGGTGTTGTGCGAGGAACACCCGCCGAGGACGCGGGCACGGCTGTGCCGGATGTGGGAGTTGCCGCGCGGCTGCTCGGTGGTCGGGTAGTCGTAGTCGAGTTCGCCGCCGAGCAGGCCCATCCAGCGGCGCAGGGTCAGGACGTCGTCTCTGTCCACGTCGCTGGGGCCGCCTTCGATGACGGCGACGGTGACGTCGGGGTTCTCGGTGAGGCGGGAGGCGATGACGGATCCTGCGGTGCCGCCGCCTATCACGACGTAGTCGTACTCGTGCTGGTGCATGGGAGGTACTCCAGGGGCTTGCGAGGGAGGGGGTCAGCCGGCGAACCAGCGGACGGGCCTGGGCGCGAGGTTCTGGTAGACGTGCTTGGTCTCGCGGTACTCGGCGAGTCCGGCGGGGCCCAGTTCGCGGCCCGTGCCGCTCTTGCCGAAGCCGCCCCACTCCGCCTGGGGGAGGTAGGGGTGGAAGTCGTTGATCCAGACCGTGCCGTGCCGCAGTCGGCCCGCGACCCTGCGGGCCCGGCCGGCGTCGGTGGTCCAGACGCCGCCGGCGAGGCCGTACTCGGTGTCGTTGGCGAGGGCGACCGCCTCGTCCTCGGTGCGGAAGGTCTCGACGGTGAGGACGGGTCCGAAGACCTCCTCGCGTACGACCTTCATCTCGCGGTGGCAGTGGTCGAGGACGGTCGGCTCGTAGAAGTAGCCGTTCTCGGGCCGTTCCGGCGACGGCGCGGGCCGCTTGCCGCCGGAGCGCAGCACCGCGCCCTCGGCGAGCGCGGAGTCCACGTACGACTCCACCTTGGCGCGCTGCTGCTCGGAGACGAGCGGTCCGCACTCGACGCCGTCGGCGGTGCCGCGGCCGAGGCGGATACGGTCGGCCCGGCGGGCGAGTTCGGCGACGAAACGGTCCCGGACGCTCTCCTCGACGATGAGGCGGGCGCCCGCCGAGCAGACCTGGCCGCTGTGGATGAAGGCCGCGTTGAGGGCCTGGTCGACGGCGGTGTCGAAGGCCTCTTCGGTGGCGCAGGCGTCGGCGAAGACGACGTTGGGGTTCTTGCCGCCGAGTTCGAGGGCGACCTTCTTGACGCTCGGTGCGGCGGCCTGGGCCACCTTCGTGCCGCTGACCAGGCCGCCGGTGAAGGAGACGAGGTCGACGTCGGGGTGCTCGGCGAGCCGGGCGCCGACCGAGTGGCCGGGTCCGGTGACGATGTTGGCGACTCCGGCGGGCAGGCCGGCCTCGGTCAACAGGTCGATCAGGGCGACGGTCGTCAGCGGGGTGATCTCGCTCGGCTTGACCACGAAGGTGTTGCCGGCCGCGAGCGCCGGGGCGATCTTCCAACTGGCCTGGAGGAGCGGGTAGTTCCAGGGCGTGATCAGCGAGCACACGCCGAGGGGCTCGTGCACGACCACGCTGTGGATGTCGGGCGAGCCCGCGTCGACGACCCGGCCCGGGGCTTCGGCGGCGACGAGGTCGGCGAAGTAGCGGAAGGCGTCGGCGACGCAGTCGATGTCGACGCGGCCCTCCTCGACGGTCTTGCCCGCGTCGCGGCTCTCCAGCAGGCCGAGTTCTTCGCGGTCGCGTACGAGGAGATCGGCGACGCGGCGCAGCAGTGCGGCGCGTTCGGCGACGGGGGTGCGCGGCCAGTCGCCGTGGTCGAATGCCTGCCGGGCGGCCGCGACCGCCAGATCGGTGTCCTTCTCGTCACCCTCCGCGACCAGGGCGAACGGCAGGGCGTCCGCGGGGTCGATGATCTCGCGCGTGGCGCCGGAGACGGCTTCGAGCCACTCCCCGTCCACGTGGATGGTCTTCCGCGCCTGGAGTTCTGGTGTGTCCGCCATGATCGGTTTTGCCTTCCGTTCCTGTTCAGTGCCCCTGCGTCACACACGTGTCACTCACCGGGACCGTGAGCGCCTGCCCTTGCGCGGCGATTGCATGCGCAATCTATGGCCGAAAGTGGGCTGCGTCACTGAACATGCGGGCAAATAGGGCGAACCGTACGCTGAGTCATGGCGTGCGCGTGAGGCGCGCCACGGATGCGCGTGAGGCGCGCCACGGAGGTGACGCCATGGCCTCGAAAGCGTTGGTCCGCGCGGCGGCGAGCGCCGTCCTGCTCCTCGCGCCCGCCCTCGTCGCGGCGGGCGACGCCGACGACCTGAGCGCCCGGCAACTCGCGACGCAGGCGAAGGACAACCTCCTCGACGCCGAGTCCGTCCACCTGAAGCTGACGGACCGCGGCGCGGCCGCGAGCGCCGCCAAGACCCGGCCGACCTCGATGGACCTGGCCCTCGACCAGGACGGCAACTGCGTCGGCACCCTGGAGATGGGCTCGGACGGCGGCAGCGTCGAGATCGTCAAGCAGAGCGCCGAGGTGTGGATGAAACCGGACACCGCTTTCTGGAAGGCCCAGGTGCCCGGCGGCCAGGGCGACGCAGTGGCCGAGCTGTTCAAGGACCGCTACATCCACGGCTCCACGAAGGACGCCCTGCTCAGGGGCATGGCCGACACCTGCGACCTGGCCGCCTTCCAGAAGGACCTCGACACTCCCGACCCCTCCGGCAGGGCCACCCTGACCAAGGGCGACGAGACGACGCTCGAGGGCACGAAGGTGATCCCGCTGAAGGGCACGGAGGACGGCACGCGCACGACCCTGTACGTCACGTCCGACTCCCCGCACCGCCTGGTCTCGGCCACGCAGAAGGGCGACGGGACCGACCTGACGCTGACCTTCACGGACTACGACAGGCCGGTCCCGACGAAGACACCCTCGGCCGACGACACGGTGGACATCGGGAAGCTCCAGGACGAGCTGCGGAGCATATGAGCCGGTCGGGTGCGGGTCAGTCGATGTCGAACGAGCTCGACGCCGGTGCGCACTGGCCGAGCGGCGGGCAGAACCAGTCCAACGCCGTGGTGAGCAGTTCCAGTTCGTCGTCCCGGCCGTCGGCGTCGGGGCCGTATGCGGCGATGGCGTAGATGTTGCCGTCCGGTGCCACGAACCGCTCGTCGTAGACGTGCCAGGTGCCGACGTCCGGCTCGCCCTTGATGGTGTCGGCGAGGTACTCCAGCCGTGTGCCCGTGAACCCTCTGTCGTCGTCGAGGTTCTGCCGGGTCAGCTGTTCGAACCCGGCCGGCTTGGGGGTGTCCTCCGACAGATACAGGTCGAACGACGCGTCCGGCGACTCCTCCGACACCTGGTAGACCTGCAACCGGCGTTCGCTGTCGGCACTGCGGTAGTTGACGACGGCGATCCCGAACTGGGAGTCCACCGTGGTACGCGCCCACCCCTCGGGTATCGCGATCCGGAACCCCTCGGCGTCCTCGTACTCCTCGTATCCGGCGGGGAGTTCGGGCGCGGAGACCGTGGGTGACGCCGACTCCTCGGTGGGCGTGGGGCTCGGGTCGTTCTGCTGCGAGACCTCGGCCGTCGAGGACGGCGACGGCGACCCGCCCCCGGCGACCTCCGGCTCGTCGTCCCCGCCCCGGACGACCAGCGTCAGCACCAGACTCACGGCGACACCGACGGCAGCCGCCCCGATCAGTACGGACCACACGAGCCGCCGGCTGATGCCTCGCGCGGGGGCGGGGGCGGGGGCGGCGGTCTGAACGACGGGCGGCCAGGAACCACTGGGCCACTGGGCCGGAGGCCACGCTCCGCTGGCGCCGAGGTCCTGCGCCGCCGGAGGAACCCCGCCCGCCGCCTGCGTCGGGGGCCACGCCCCGTGCTCGGGGCCCGCAGCCTCCTGGGCTGCCGGCTCCTGGGCCGCCGGCTCCTGGGCCGCCGGCTCCGGCCAGTCGGCGGGCGGGGAGGGCCACACGGGAGAGCCGGCGGGGGAAGCGGACCCGTCGGAAGCGGGAACCGGCTCCGCAGGCGCCGCCGGACCACCCGCCGCCTCGGCCGCCTGCGCCGCCGGACCGCCCCCGGTCTCCGCTACCGCCGCCCCCGTCGAGGTGCCGGTGGGCCACGCCGGAGCGAACCCCGGCCGGGCCGGTGGTGGAGGCGTCGTCGGCGACGGGAGGTCGGCCCTCGTGCCGTCGTCCTCCTCCCAGCGCTGGGTCTCCTCGTTCCAGTACCGCGTTCCCCCGCTGCCACTCATCGCGCCCCTCTCACAGCCCCAGGAGACCGGCGACAGCCCCGGCGGACGCGATCAGGCCGACCAGGGCCTGCGAGTCGGTGAGCAGCTGCCGCAGTCGGTCGAGGCGGGACGGACCCGCCTGTCCGGTGCGGGTGATCTCGTCCTCGGTCTCGGCGAGCGCCTCGTCCAGGGCGGCCGTCTGTTCGCCGGCCCGTACCCGGGTCAGGTCGGCGCGCAGCTCGCGCACCGCCTTCAGGAGTTCCTCGGCGGCCTGGTCGCGCTGTACCGCCGTACCGTGGTGGCTCTCGGCGTGCGCGTGGCTGCCGATGGCGAAGGTGCTGTGCGAGACGTCGCCGATGCTGACGTTCGGCTCATCCGTTGCCATCGGTGTGGGTTCCCTTCTGCGGCGCGGCGGCGGTCGTGGTCGAGGAGGACGCGGACGCGTGGCTGCCGACCGCGAAGGTGCTGTCCGCGATCCGGTCGATGTTCACGCCGCCCTTGCTGATGTTGACGATCTTCTGGACGAACTCGCCGGTCCGGTAACCGGAGTCGGCGAGCGCGGTCCGCACGCCGTTCGCGACGCGGTCCTGCACGCTCTTGAGGTACCGGGAGACGTCCATCTCCTGGAACAGGGACCCGACGGCCACCGAACCCACCTCGCGCACCGACACGGCCGGCCCTTCGGGCAGCGCGCCCGCGTTGCCGCCGGTGAGCAGCCTCCAGACGTACGCCAGTCCCTTGCCCAGCGTGACCAGGGAGCCGATCGCGGAGCCGGGCACCCGAACCACCGCCCAGGCCCCCTTGCCGAGCGCGCTGTTGTTGCGGAAGCGGTGGGCGGTGCGGTCGGCGTTCTTGAAGTCCTCGCGCACCGGCGTCAGCACATGCGGCGCGACCTCCAGCATGAGCATGCGGCCCTGGGTGTGGATGCGCACGAAGACCGTGACGACCAGTTCCTCCTCCCAGCCGCCGACGCGGATGCGCAGGAAGTGCCGGCGCTTCTCGGCGCCCTCCTCGACCGCGCGCGCCCGGTGCTCCTCGAACGCCTGGAGGGTGTACGGCGCATCCTCGCGCCGCCGCAGCCCCTCCACGGGCAGGAACACGCACTCGTCGATCTCCAGTCGGCGCAGCCGGTCGCGTCCCAGGCTTCCCGCGTACTCGGCGGGCAGGCGCAGCTGTTCGAGCAGGGGCCGGATCTTCTCCAGGACCATGCGGTTACCGAGCGGCTGCTGCTTCTTCATCTCGTCGGGGCGCAGTTCGACGGCGAGGACCCAGGTCTCGTAGGCCGCTCCGGCACCGCAGAACGGCCGCCCCTCGTGGTACATGATCAGCGGCGCGTGCTGTTCCAGCCGGATGCGCTCCTTCAGCCGCTGGAAGCGCTGCCCCTCGGCCCGCTCGGCGGGGTCGCCGGCGGCGTCCGGGAAGCGCTGCGGGGACAGTTCGGCGGCCATCACCCGGGCGAACTGACCGCGCTGGGCGGCGAGGCACAGCGCGATCAGGGCGAACATCACGAGGGTGGCCCAGGCCCGCCAGGGCTCGATGAAGCTGTCGAGGTCGTCGAAGTCGGGCAGCACAGCGTCGGAGAAGCTCGGCGAGTCGGAGAAGCTGTCGCCGTACAGACCGGTGGAGCCGTACGAGTCGTAGGACGAGCCGTACCCGTCGCCGTCGTCCGTGCCGCCGAACGCCGCGACCGTCACGAGGACCAGCAGGAGCGCGAACATGATGCGGCCCCACCAGCGGAGCAGGAAGGCGGGCACCCTGCGGTACAGCGGTGGCTGGTCCCCGCGTCCCCTGACCCAGCCGGCGACCGCGAGGTACAGGCTGGGCCACAGGAAGAGGCCCAGCACCCCTCCGGTCAGCGCCGTCCCGACCACCCACAGCCCGAGGACCGCCCCGGCCCACATCAGTTCCTGGCGCCGGGCCCGCAAGGCGTGCGCGAGGACGCGGGCCGCGTCGAAGCCGAGCGAAGGGGCCACGATCCGCTGCTCGTTGAGATGCAACTCCTCGATGACCTTGTCGCGGTAACCGGAGTCGAGATAGGTGCCCGCGCACAGCAGCCGGGTCGCCTCACTGGCGTGCGGCGCAGTGGGCGGCGGTTCGGCCGGTGGTGTGCCGGCGGGTGTCTGCTGTGGTTGCTGAGGCACGTACGCGGTGCTCACGCCATTCCCCCGATGCGTGGAAAAACCCTTGCTCACACTGTTGTTGACAAACCATCAGCATAGAGGGACGGGTGGGGCCGACGGAACCGGAATGTCACTCCCGGTCCACCGCCCCTCACTCGTCCTGCCCCGCAGGCTACGGGCCGCCACTGACATCGGCCGCCGAACCATGGACCCCCGCGAATCCTTTGACTACAGTCAAAGAAGTATGAAGCCAGTGTCCATGGAAGACGTGACGGCCCTGCGCCGCTTCAACCGCTACTTCACGCGCCGCATCGGCGTCCTGGACGACCACTACCTCGGCCAGGACCGTCCGCTCGGCGAGGCCCGGCTGCTGTTCGAGATCCACGAGAGCACGTCCGGCGCGTCCCTGCGGGAGCTCAGGACACGGCTCGGTCTGGACGCCGGGTACCTGAGCCGGATGGCGAAGACCCTGGAGGCCCAGGACCTGGTCCGCACGAGCGTGCACCCCGACGACAACCGGCTGCGCAGGGTGGAACTGACCCCCGCCGGCCGCGCCGAGGTCGCGGAGCAGAACCGCAGGGCGGGCGCCCTCGTCGCCGGCCTGCTCCAAGGCCTCGCGCCGGGCCAGCGGACCGAGCTGACCGGCGCGCTGGCCACCGCGCAGCGCCTGCTGCGGCTGGCCGCCATCACCGTCGCCCTCGTCCCCGGCGCCTCCCCCGACGCCCGCACCTGCCTGGACGCGTACGCCGCCGACATCGACGCCCGCTTCCCGGAGGGCTTCGACCGGTCCGCTCTCGTACGGCCCGAGGAGGTGTCCGGCGACGCCGGCGCCTTCTTCGTCGCGTACGAGGAGAGCCGCCCGGTGGGCTGCGGGGCGCTGCGCCGGCTGGAGCCCGGGGCCGGCGAGATCCGGCACGTGTGGGTACACCCGGACGCCCGCCGCCTCGGCCTCGCCCGACGGCTGCTGGCGGCGCTGGAGGGCGAGGCCGCGGCCCGCGGCTTCGACGTCGTACGGCTGGACACGCACGCGGCGCTCACCGAGGCGCAGGCGATGTACCGGGCCTGCGGATACCGGGAGATCCCCCGCTACGACGACAACGTGTACGCCGCCCACTGGTTCGAGAAGCGTCTCGACCGGCGGTAGCCCGAAAACGGCACGGGCCCCGTTCCGGTCGGTACCGGAACAGGGCCCGTGCGGGGTCCTGACAGGACGGCTCGGTCGAGCCGTCCGGCTCAGATCAGGCCGAGGCCGCGCACCGCGTCGCGCTCCTCCGCCAGCTCCTGCACGGAGGCGTCGATACGGGCGCGGGAGAACTCGTTGATGTCCAGGCCCTGGACGATCTCGTACTTGCCGTCCTTGGTGGTGACCGGGAAGGAGGAGATGAGGCCCTCCGGGACGCCGTAGGAGCCGTCCGACGGGATGCCCATGGAGGTCCAGTCGCCGTCGGCGGTGCCGTTGACCCAGGTGTGCACGTGGTCGATGGCGGCGTTGGCGGCGGAGGCCGCGGAGGACGCGCCACGGGCCTCGATGATCGCGGCGCCGCGCTTGGCGACGGTCGGGATGAAGTCCTCGGCCAGCCACTTCTCGTCGCTGACGACCTCGGCGGCGTTCTTGCCGCCGACCGTGGCGTGGAAGATGTCGGGGTACTGGGTGGCGGAGTGGTTGCCCCAGATGGTCAGGCGCTTGATGTCGGCGACCGAGGAACCCGTCTTCTTCGCGAGCTGGGTCAGCGCGCGGTTGTGGTCCAGGCGGGTCATCGCGGTGAAGCGCTCGGCCGGTACGTCCGGGGCGGCTGCCTGGGCGATCAGAGCGTTGGTGTTGGCCGGGTTGCCGACGACGAGGACCTTGATGTCGTCCGCGGCGTTGTCGTTGATGGCCTTGCCCTGCGGCTTGAAGATGCCGCCGTTGGCCGAGAGGAGGTCACCGCGCTCCATGCCCTTGGTGCGCGGGCGGGCGCCCACGAGGAGGGCGACGTTGGCGCCGTCGAAGGCGACGTTCGGGTCGTCCGTGATGTCGATGCCCTGGAGGAGCGGGAAGGCGCAGTCGTCCAGCTCCATGGCGGTACCCTCGGCGGCCTTCAGCGCGGGGGTGATCTCCAGGAGGCGCAGCTTGACCGGCACGTCCGCGCCGAGCAGCTGGCCGGAGGCGATGCGGAAGAGCAGGGCGTAACCGATCTGGCCGGCCGCGCCGGTGACGGTGACGTTCACGGGAGTGCGGGTCATGGCGTTCTCCGTATGACAGCTGGCGGTGGGGCGTCCCTGCCCCGGACGTTTGATCGATCTCTTGGCGTCAAGAGAGATCCAGCGGTCAGGCTACCGCGCCTGTGGGATCCCGGGCGTCCGGGGCGGTGTGGCCCACCCCACAGAGACCCTCCCGGGCTGGCGCACAAAAAGCGGCGGCCGCCCGTCCGGGAGAGGGAGGACGTAGGCGGCCGCCGTTCGGGGGTACCGATTGCCGGACTCCCGTGGGGGTAACGTTCGCGTGCCCGCGATTCAGGCGGGCATGCGCGTCTCCCCGGATTCTTTTCCCGCTACTTCGTGCACCCCTCCTGCCCCGAGGTCAGCGTCGCGCAGGCCTCCGCCTCTCCCGCGTCCTTCACGGCCACCATCGGCGTGTAGGCGATCGTGTCCCCGGCCACCGTGATGCTCCCGGTCTGCTCTTCGGCCTTCGCCGCGGTCACCCGCACCTCGTCGCCCTGCACGGCCTGCGTGATGCGCCCCCAGGCCGCGCCGCAGGTCTCGCTGTAGCGGACCTCGACGACGGTCGTGCCGACGGTCGCGGTCTTGGCGGTGGTCACGAGGTCACCACTGCACCCCATGCTCTCCGCGTCCTTGCCGGTGCAGGAGTCACCGCTGCACTTCACCCCGGCCGGCAGGCCGGCGTCGGTGCTCACCGACGGTGACGGCGAGGCGGCGACGTCCTCCTTCTTGCCGTCGTCTCCGCCGTTGGTGAGGAAGTACGCGGCCACGACCACCACGAGCACCCCGAAGACGCCCGCGAGGAACATCGTCAGCCGCCGCTTGCCGCCCGCCCCGCCGGAGGACCGACCACCCGGACGGGGACCCTGCGGGGGGTCGCCGTACGGGCTCGCCGGCGCGGGAGTCCGCACCGGACCGTCGGCCGGTGCCGATGCCGAGCCCGAGGCCGATGCCGGGGATCCGGCACCCGCACCCGCACCCGCACCCGCACCACGCCCACCGGTCGGCGCCGGCCGCTGGTACCCCGCGAGCCCCCACGAGTTGCCACCCGAGGAGGAGCTCGAGGAACTCGAGGACCCCCCGGAAGAACCGCCCGAAGGAAGGACGTCCCGGACGTCGCCCGCCGAGTCCCGGGCGTCCGGTGCCGTCGGCTGCGTCGGCACCGACGGAACCACGCCGGCCGGTCCGGCGATGCCGGGCGTGGCCGTGGCGCTGCTGCCCCTGCGGGCCGTCTTGCTGCCCTGGGCGCCCGCCGCGGGCGCGCCGAACTCGCCCAGCGCGGCGCGAGCCTGAGAGATCCGGATGGCCTCCATGGTCATGTCGTGGCGCATCTCCGAGCGGCTCCAGGCGCGCTCGGCGAGCTCCCACATCGTCGTCAGATGCATGGGATTGGTGCCGGTGACCTCGGCCAGGGCGACGATCGCGCCCTTCGGCGCGAGCAGCCGGCCATTGAGATAACGATCCCAGGACGTCTTGCTGTAACCCGTGCGGTCCGCCACCGCGGCGATGCTCAAGCCGCTGCGGTCCACGAGCCGCCGCAGCTGGCTTGCGAACTCTCTGACCTGCGGATCGAGCTCGTCGGGCAAGGCCCTCCAACGAGGCATTGCTACCCCCCTCTTCCCCCCGGTTGTGCTGGTTGTTCCCCGCTTTTCCCCGTGCGTGGCGCCTCTGCCGAGTCCCCGTTGTGGCTACCCACAGGGATGCGCCCAGTCAGGATCTCAGTTCCCGGGGTGGGGGCGCACGGGTGCATCGTGGCCGCGGGCATGCACCGTTGCACGCCCACCGGGCAGAGGTCCAGTAAGTCGACGGCAGAAAAGGACACGCTAGCGCCGATGTCGAACGACTTCGTGTCAAATCCCCGAACTTGTCAATACATCGACACGAGTGTCACACACCGGAAATACCGCCTGTCACGCAGGTGTTCGGTTCACCCGAACGCAACAGTGCCGACGACGCCGACCAACAGCGTGAGAAGGAGCAGCAGCACGGCGGCCGGCAGCAGTCGCCCGGCCCGTCCGCGGCCGCTCTCCTCGGGGGGCGCGTCCCACCACGGCAACGTGGGGTCGTCCTCATAGCCCTCGCCCCCGCTGCCGCCCTGGCCGCTCCCGGCGGGTTGCGCGGGCACCGTCTCCGGGCGGGGCCATGCCTGGACCGCCAGCTCCCAGCGCACACCGAAACGTTCGGCGTCCGTGCCGCCGAGCCCCGCGATCCGGCACAGCGCGGCGACGGCCTGCCGGGGCGGGGGCTGGGTGGCGTTGAGATAGCGGTGCCAGGAGGACTTGCTGTAGGCGGTGCGGGCGCCGAGGGCGACCAGACTGAGTCCCGTGCGGTCCTTCAGGAGCCGCAACTGTTCCACGAAGTGCCGCACCTCCGGCGGCAGATCGTCCGACAACGGCTGCCAGGCACCCATCGGCCACCTCCCCTCGGTACCCCGATCCTGAGCAAGTGACGACGTCACAGGCCTGATCGGTTCCCGTGCCCGGCCCGGCTGTCGCAAGGCCCGGACACCGTGGCGGAACGGTCACTTCCGTGCCACAGCGTACGGACAGCCATTGAACAGCCGGTTCACCGTGCAGGAGTGTGGTGCCCGGCGGCGGCCCGTCCTTGCTCGGGGGAGGGGACGGGTCGCCGTCGCACGCCACCGGTCAGCTGCTGACCGTGAAGTGCAGCGTGTCCTTGAGGAACGGGATCACCAGCCAGGGGTTGGGCTGCACCATCATCGCCAGCAGGACGATCACGAGGCCGAGCACGCCGTACGTGACGATGTCGGTGAAGCGGGATCGCACCGCGAGCATGCCGACGTCCGGCAGCAGCCAGCGCAGCGCACCGCCGGCCAGCAGTGCGACGCCGAGCAGGAGGATGCCGACGCGGAACAGATCGAAGGCGGTCAGCAGCAGTCCGAGTCCGGCCATCGCCAGTACGGCGAGGACCGGCCACTGCCGGGCGGGCGCCGGAGCATCGCTCGGCGCGGCCCGGCCGCCGCCCTCGGGACGCGCGGTGTCCCGCGTGAACAGGGGGAAGCGGCGGGTCGTCCGGCGCGGCTTCCCGTCGACGTCGGGAGCGCTGACCGGGTCGCGCACCTCGATCTCGTCGACGCCCTCGGCCTTCTCGGCGGTCTTGGCCTTGCCGGGCTTGCCCTCAGCCGACACTGCGCTCCGCCGCCTCGACCACGTTGACGAGCAGCTGGGCCCGGGTCATCGGGCCCACGCCGCCGGGGTTCGGGGAGATCCAGGCGGCCACCTCGGCGACGTCCGGGTGGACGTCGCCGACGATCTTGCCCTCGGCGCTGCGCGAGACGCCGACGTCGAGGACGGCGGCGCCCGGCTTGACGTCCTCGGCGCGGATCAGGTGGGCCGAACCGGCCGCGGCGACGATGATGTCGGCGCGCTTCAGGTGGGCCGACAGGTCGCGCGTGCCGGTGTGGCACTGGGTCACGGTCGCGTTCTCGCTGCGGCGCGTGAGCAGCAGCGGCATCGGCCGGCCGATGGTCACGCCACGGCCGACGACCACGACCTCGGCACCCTTGATCTCCACGCCGTAGCGGCGCAGGAGGGTCAGGACGCCGTTCGGGGTGCAGGGCAGCGGGGCGGGCTCGTTGAGGACGAGGCGGCCGAGGTTCATCGGGTGCAGGCCGTCGGCGTCCTTGTCCGGGTCCATGAGCTCCAGGATCCGGTTCTCGTCGATGCCCTTGGGCAGCGGCAGCTGGACGATGTAGCCGGTGCAGGCGGGGTCCTCGTTCAGTTCGCGGACGGCCGCCTCGATCTCCTCCTGGGTGGCCGTGGCGGGCAGTTCACGCTGGATGGAGGCGATGCCGACCTGGGCGCAGTCGCGGTGCTTGCCGGCGACGTACTTCTGGCTGCCGGGATCTTCCCCGACGAGGATCGTGCCGAGGCCGGGCGTCACGCCCTTCTCCTTCAGGGCCGCCACGCGGGCGGTCAGATCGGACTTGATCGCGGCTGCGGTGGCCTTGCCATCGAGAATCTGGGCGGTCATACCCCCATCCTCGCGGATGACCCCGCCCGGGTTCCAATCCGGGTTCCACCGGACAGCACGGTCCCCGTCCGCCCGTATCCCGCCATGATCAGCGATGTTGCACTTGCACAACACATACGGAATGCGGCTGGACAACAACTCGCCCTCCTAGAACCATGTGTGGCGCAGTTCGCGGTTGTTGTTCGGGGGGCAAACCGCTCAGTTCATGACGTTCCTCCGCGCAGTCCGCATTGTCCCCAGCTTGCGCAACGGAGGAATCCCGCCATGAGTTTCGGCTCGCCCAACAACCCCTACGGTCAGCCGCAGGACCCCCAGCAGCCGCAGCAGCCGCAGCAGCCGGGTTACGGCTACCCCCAGCAGGGCCAGCAGCAGCCCTACGGCTACCCGCAGCAGGCCCCCCAGGGCGTGCCGCCGCAGCAGGGATACGGCTACCCGCAGGCGCCGCAGGCCCCGGCCGGTTACGGCTACCCGCAGCAGCCGGGTTACGGGATGCCGCCGTCGTACGCGAACTGGGGCCAGCGGTTCCTCGGCACCCTGGTGGACGGCCTCGTCCTCATGGTCCCGTACGTCCTCGTGGCCATCGACGTCAGCGCCCAGACCGGGTTCCTGTCGATCATCGGCATCCTCGGCGTCATCGGCATCGCGATCTGGATGCTGATCCAGGAGGGCCGCACCGGCCAGACCCTCGGCAAGAAGGCGCTCGGCATCCGCCTCGTGCGGGAGAGCGACGGACAGCCCCTCGGCGTCGGCATGGCCTTCGTCCGCCGTATCGCGCACTTCCTGGACAGCCTGGCGTGCTACCTCGGCTGGCTGTGGCCGGCGTGGGACGCCAAGCGTCAGACCTTCGCCGACAAGGTCTGCTCGTCCATCGTGATCCGCTCGAACTGAGCACCGGTTCACCACATCTCACGGCGGATCGCTACGACCGCTTCTCGCCATCCTTCGCCCGGGGCCGTGTCACGTCGTGACACGGCCCCGGGGCGTCGCCCACCCTGACTCGTAGACATGCGGGGACGGGGAGACGCACCGTGTACAGCATCATCGTGGTACCTCCGCCGACCACGGAGGACGAGCCGGACCGCGCGCAACTGCGGCTGGCACCGGGCGAACGGCTGGCCTTCGGCCGTTCCGCCTCCGACAACGACCTGATCGTTCCGCACGACGGGGTTTCCCGCAGAGCGGGCGTGATCACCGCGCAGGGCACCTTCTGGACCCTGAGCAACCTCAGCGCCCACCAGACGTACGTCGTGGAGAACCCGGAGGGCGCGGGCGAGCACATCAAGGTCGGGCCGGGCCGCCTCGACGCGCCCGTACCGTTCGAGTTCTCGCGGATCGTGCTGCCCGCGGCGGGCGACCTGCTCGCTTTCGACGTCTGGGCACCGCGCCACGACCATCTGCGCGTCGAGGCCGGGCTCGACGGCGACACCACCGCCCCCGCCTTCTCCGTCGACCGCAGCAAGCGCTACTTCGCGGTGCTGGCCGCCCTGTGCGAACCCCGCCTGCGCGGCGAACCGCACGCACCGCTGCCCACGGTCGACCAGGTCGTGGACCGGCTGCGCCCGCACTGGCCGGCCGCGTCCCGCACCTCCGTCCAGTGGAACATCGACTACCTGGCCGTGAAGCTGCGCCTGAAACCCGGCCCGGAGACGGCGGACACCGGCCCCCGCCTCAACGGCAAGAAGGAGTCCCTGGTGTCCCTGGCACTCCGCTTCGACCTGGTCCGGGAGGACGACCTCGTCGTCCTGGCGGGGCCGGCCGCCCGGGGCACCCGGTGACCGAGCCCTACGCCGTGCAGGTCCCCCGGGGGTACCGGCTCGGCGTATGGGAGGTGCGCGAGCCGATCGCGACGGGGGCGTTCGGGAGCGTGTACGAGGCGCGGCGCACGGACGACACGGTGGGCACCGGGGAGGCGCCGCGCACGGTCGCCCTGAAGTTCCTTCCCACCGGCACGGGGACCCCGCGCCAGCTGACCCACCTGCGGGAACTGATCGACCGGGAAGTCGAGTTGCACCGCAGGCTGCGCCGCCCCCGGCTGATCCGGATGTACGACACCCTCACCGTCGACGACCCCGGGCACCCGGCGCTCGACGGCGCCACCGTCCTCGTACTGGAGAAGGCGGAACGCTCCCTTTCCGCCCTGCTCGCCTCCTCGCCCCGGCCGTCCACCGGCCCCGCGCTGCTCGCGCAGATCTGCGAGGGGCTGGCCCAGCTGCATCGCGCGGGCTGGGTGCACGGCGACCTGAAACCCGCCAACGTCCTGCTGATGAAGGACGGTTCGGCCCGTCTCGCCGACTTCAACATGGCCGCGGAGCTGGAGGGCACCCACGCCTACACGCCCGCCTTCTCCACCCCCGACTACACCCCGCCGGAACTCCTCTGGTCGGAGATCGGCGAACGGGGCCGCCGCATCCGCCCCTCGGCGGACGTCTGGGCCTTCGGCGTGCTGGCCCACCTCCTGCTGACCGGCTCCTTCCCGCTGCCCGGCGGCACCCCGACGGCCCGCCGCGACGCGGCCGCCGCCTACGCCCGCGGCACGGACGAGCTGCGCCTGTCCCCCGAACTGCCGGACGTCTGGCGGGAGATCGTGCGGGCGTGCCTGACCCGCACGCATGCGGACCGTATCGCCATCGACGACCTGCTGAGACGGGTCGAGACGGCCGCGGGCACCGGCCGCTCGCCCCGGCTGCCCCGGGTCCTGCTCCCCCGCCGCCGCTCCCGCCGTACGACGGTCCTGGCCGCCACGGCCGCGACCGCCGCGGTCGCGGTCCTCGGCTACGGCATCAGCAGCTGGGCCGGCTCCGGCACGGACGGCAAGGGGTCGGCCGGCGCCGAGACCGCGAAGGTCACGACCGCCACCTACGGCGCCTCCGAACTCCGTACGGACAAGGGCGTCCCCGTGGCCTACCGCCGGCTGATCGTCGACTCGGCCCACGACTGCGTCCAGCCGGAGGTCACTCCCGCGCTGATCGCCGCACTGCTGAAGGCGGAGAGCAATTTCGACCCCGACCTCTCCGACCCCGGCGCGGGCGAGGAGGGCGAGTACGGCATCGCCCGCTGGACCCCGAGCCTCCTGCGCTGGTACATCCGCGCGGACGGCACTCCCGCGACGGAGACCCCCCGGCCTCCTCTCACCCCCGCCGAGTCCATCCCGGCCGTGGCCCGCTACCTCTGCTTCATGGAACCGCGCCTCGAACCGACCGGGCTGTCCGGCGACCGCCGGGTGCTGCTGGCGGCCGCGTACCGGACGTCCACCAAGGTCGTGAACGCCGCGGGCGGCGTTCCCCCGAAGTACCGCGACTACGCCGCCCGCGTCGCCCACCACCTCAAGGAGTACACGCCCCCCGGCAGGACGTGACCCTGAGAGGTCCGAGGTTGCGGGCCAAGAAGCCGTGGGGAGGACGTGAGGAGGACGTGAGCGGCGCCGGGGCGAACCGATCCGAATGTTGGCTTGTTTTTGGGTATGCGCGGCTGAGTTCTTGGTCCGATCACGGGGGAAAGGTGACCGACTGTGGCCTGGGAGGAATGGGAGCAGCTGAAGGCGGCGGCCGGGGAGAACCGGTCGGACCGGATGCAGCTCAATCAGTTGCCGGCCGAGTCCGGAGGCGGCGGTGGGGGCGACGCCGACCTGGTCGTCCACGACGGCGAGCTGGGCGAGCTCGGCAACATGGCGTACGCCCTCCTCGAGAAGTTCCGGGTGGACGCCGACCTCGCGCGACCGAGCACCTTCACGGCCTCCATCGATCTCTTCAACGACGGCCTCGACATGGGCTCCGCACTCACCGAGTTGCACGACGCGTGGAACACCCAGCAGCAGACGCTGAAGGAGGCCTGCGCGCACATCTCCAACCATCTGGACTTCACCCGTGCCCAGCACGCGAAGGACGAGGCGCATGTCGTGACCGGCATGCGGAACGCGGCGGGCGACCTGATGACGGTCTCCCGCATCAACGAGTACTTCAAGTAGCGACCACGGGGCTGACGAAGATGGCGACGGAGACGCTCACCGCGCGGGAACTCACGGACCTGCGCCTGGGCACGCTGCACACCGCGGTTTCCGACTGGAAGACCATGGTCGGCAGACTGGAACAACTGGCCACCGGCGGCAACGGCGAGGTCAGCGCGACGGATCTGGAGAAGAAGGCCAACGCCGCGAACTGGAAGGGCGTCAACGCCACGGTCTCGCGGGAGTTCGTCACCAAGACCGCGGCACAGTTCGCGGACGCGGCCGACGAGGCCAAGAGCGTCCTGGCCGTCCTGCGGGACGCGCACGCCGCCTTCACGAAGCACAAGGAAGACCTGCGCACCGCCACCGACGAGCTGGCGAAGAGCAACATCTACGTCAACGGGAACGGGAAGGTCGCCGCCTCCGTGCCCTCCGGCCAGGCCGCCGGTGACGCCGACATCCACAAGCCCACGGACGGTGAACTGGACGCCGCCCAGAGCAGGATCACCAGGATCCTCTGGGAGGCGACCGAGACCGACCGCATCGCGGCCCGGGCACTGCGCCAACTCGCCAGGAACAAGTACGACTTCACCGACCAGGGCCCCGACAGTCTGAAGGACGCCGACCGCGACCAGGGCAAGGCGGACGCCGAGCACTGGCGCAAGGAGATCGCCAAGGGGGACGTGTCCGAGTGGAGCGAGGAGAAACTCGCCCGCTTCAACGAGACCCTCGAGAACCAGCGCGACAACCCCGGCTTCACCGAGGCCTTCGCCACCGGCCTGGGCGCGGACGGCACTCTCCAGTTCTGGCGTGACCTCGCCGCCCCGCCCGGCGGCGCGGTCGAGGGCGACCGGGCCAAGCTGATGGGCCACGTGCAGGACAACCTGAGCATGGCCCTCGCCAACGCGTCCCACAGCGACAGCCCGGCGATGGAGACCTGGAAGAAGGACGTAATCGCGTCCGGCACCAAGGTCTTCCCCGTCGACCCCGCCATGCCCATGGGCCCGAACGGCTTCCAGGTCATGAGCAGCCTGATGGGCAAGGGCAAGTTCGACGACGACTTCCTGCACGACTACGGCGACGCGGTGCTGAAGTACGAGCGCGAGTACCCGGGCGACCCCGGCGTCGCCTGGCGCGACACCACCGACCTCACCTACCCGCCCACCGGCAACGCCAACGACCCGGTCGACGGCCTCATGGAGGCCCTCGGCCACAACCCGGAAGCCTCCCTGGAGTTCTTCAACGACTCGACGACGGCGGACGGGAAGAAGCTCGACAACTGGGACTACCTCGTCGGCCACGACAACGACGCCCGCAAGTGGCCCGAGGGCGACGACGGCAAGCCGCTCGGCTACGACAACCTCGGCCACGCCCTGGAGTCCGCCACGCTGGGGTACGCGTACGACGACCAGAACCCGCACATCCCGCCGATGAAGACGGAGGCGCAGATCGAGGCGCGGGAGGAGCGGACCGCCCTGATGGAGCGGGTCGTGAACAACTACAGTTCAGCGGATGTGATCGAGAAGCAGCCCGGTATCAGTGACAGCCTGGCGAACATGGCTTCGGGTCACATCGACAGCCTGAACTACTCCGCTGCCGACTTCGGGGGCAGCGGGGAAGTCAACGGCCGCGATGCCCGTTTCGGCGCGGACAAGAACCACCTCGCCGACTTCGGCTCGACGGGCACCACGAACTTCCTCCGCGCCCTGGCATCCGACGAGGACTCGTACAACACGGTCTCCGCGGCCCAACAGGCTTATGGCACCAGTGTCATGGCGGCGCAGGGCGACGACGAAGGTGACGTGAAGCGGGTCGCCATGCACAGCATCATGATGCACGGCATGCTCGATCAGGCTCGGTTCGAGAGCATCGGCGAGCAGTTCGCCGATGAGAAGGAAGCCGCCAACAGAGAGCTGGAGAAACAAGGAGCCTGGCCGAGACTTCGCCGCAGGTGCCGTGATCGGTACCACTGTGGGGGTGGCTTCAGAGGTGATCATCCCGGCCCGTGCGGCGGCGGCGATCGCCGTACCGCTCGCCTTCGAGGTGGCCGGCGGGGCCGCGGAGACTCATATGTCGAACCAGACACTCGACTGGCTTCAGGAGAACGAGTTCGACAACACGGACGAGGCACTCAAGGGAATCGACAAGGCCCGGGACACCGGCCGGCACAATGCCATGACGCCGCTCCTGAATTACGCACAGGCTCACGGAATGTCCGATGACGACATCTGGGATCTGTCGACGGAGGCGGAAGGCTATTACAACGATGGTCGCGCCCGCAGCGACACCAAGGACGTCCGAGGATACTGATGATGCGAAAGTCCGTCGCCCCCTGGGCTTTGGCCGTGCTGATCCTGACCACAACCTCCTGCACCTCGGATGACGACCCGTCGGACTCTGCGACGGACGGCTGCGAGCAGACCCTGGGCGAATCGGGTGTGAAATGGATCGAGAGTCATACAGGAGGCAGCGGCAGCCTGGAGCGGGGCGGAATGAGTCTGCAGGACGCGCGAGACGAGTACAACAAGCAGATGGACTCGTGGGATCCGGATGGACACCACTGGGCATCCGAACTGTGCACCCTGAAAGCCGACTCAAGCAGTAAAGGACTCAAAATCGAGTTCGGCCCTTCATCTCTGCCTTTCGACTTCCAGGTCAAAAGCGCCGCTGAAGGGGTGCTGACACCGGTGAATTCCGCGGTGAGACTGCATCAGGTGAAGGACTCCCAGGGAGTCACCCAGTACGGCGTGTACGTCAAGTGCAAGGTCCTCGGCAACCCGTCGGAACAGGAGAGCCTGACTCCTCTCGCGGGCCTCATGACGGACACCCTCACCAGTGGCACCTCGGCCCGCGACCACATGACCTACCTGTTGCGTTCCGCCCGCGCGATGGCCGACGTCGTCGAGTGCCGGAACAAACCCACGATCCCTACGGAGCCGCCGGCTTCCGTGCGGTGACGGGCGCTGTCGGCGCGTTCGCCGCATGAACCGCCCGTACGCGGAACGAACCGCGTACGGGCGGCGGGACGGACGGCGACTAGTGGAAGAAGTGCCGCGTCCCCGTGAAGTACATCGTCACGCCGGCCTTCTTCGCGGCCTCGACCACCAGCTCGTCCCGCACCGAACCGCCGGGCTGGACAACGGCCTTGACGCCGGCCTCGGTGAGGATCTCCAGGCCGTCGGGGAAGGGGAAGAAGGCGTCCGAGGCGGCGTAGGAGCCGGTGGCCCGCTCGGCGCCCGCGCGCTCCACCGCCAGCTTCGCGGAGTCGACGCGATTGACCTGGCCCATGCCGACGCCGACCGAGGCGCCGTCCTTGGCGAGGAGGATGGCGTTGGACTTGACCGCCCGACAGGCCTTCCAGGCGAAGGACAGCTCGGCGAGTTCCGAGGGGGACAGCGCCTCGCCCGTCGCCAGGGTCCAGTTGGCCGGGTCGTCGCCGTCGGCCTGGAGACGGTCCGTCACCTGGAGGAGGGCGCCGCCGTCGACCGGCTTGAGCTCGGCCGGGTTGGACGGACCGTTCGGGGCCTTGAGGACGCGGATGTTCTTCTTCTTGGCGAGGGCCTCGAGCGCACCGTCCTCGTAGCCGGGCGCCACGATGACCTCGGTGAAGATCTCGGCGACCTGCTCGGCCATCTCCTTCGACACCGGGCGGTTGACGGCGATCACACCGCCGAACGCCGACAGCGGGTCGCAGGCGTGCGCCTTGCGGTGCGCCTCGGCGACGTCCGCGCCGATCGCGATGCCGCAGGGGTTGGCGTGCTTGATGATCGCGACGCAGGGCTCGTCGTGGTCGTACGCGGCACGGCGGGCGGCGTCCGTGTCCGTGTAGTTGTTGTACGACATCTCCTTGCCGTGCAGCTGCTCGGCCTCGGCCAGGCCGCCGCCGGTGCCGTCGACGTAGAGCGCGGCCGGCTGGTGCGGGTTCTCGCCGTAGCGGAGGGTGTTCTTGCGCTCCCAGGTCGCGCCCAGGAAGTCGGGGAACCGCGACTCGTCGACGGGGGCGTAGGAGGAGGCGAACCAGGACGCGACCGCCACGTCGTACGACGCCGTGTGCTGGAAGGCCTCCGCCGCCAGGCGCTTGCGAGTGACGAGGTCGAACCCGCCGTCCTTCACGGCCGTGAGGACGTCCGCGTAGCGCGCCGGGCTGGTCACGACCGCCACCGACGGGTGGTTCTTCGCCGCCGCGCGCACCATCGACGGACCGCCGATGTCGATCTGCTCCACGCACTCGTCGGGAGAGGCCCCGGAGGCGACCGTCTCGCGGAACGGGTAGAGGTTGACCACGACCAGGTCGAACGGCTCCACGCCCAGCTCGGCGAGCTGGTTCCGGTGGTCCTCCAGACGGAGGTCCGCCAGGATGCCGGCGTGGACCTTGGGGTGCAGCGTCTTGACCCGGCCGTCCAGGCACTCGGGGAAGCCCGTGAGCTCCTCGACCTTGGTGACCGGGACGCCGGCGGCGGCGATGCGGGAGGCGGTCGACCCGGTGGAGACGAGCTCCACGCCCGCCTCGTGCAGGCCGCGTGCGAGGTCTTCGAGGCCCGTCTTGTCGTAGACGCTGACGAGCGCCCGTCGGATGGCCCGCTTGTTGCTCTCGGCGGTCACTGGATAACTACCTTTCGTCCCTCGATGCGATAGCCGTTGCGGGCGAGCCGCCCCACGACATCGACGAGCAGCCTTCGCTCGACTTCCTTGATGCGCTCGTGCAGAGCGGCACCCTCGTCCTCGTGGTCCTCTTCCCGGACCTCCACCACGCCCTGAGCGATGATCGGTCCGGTGTCGACGCCGTCGTCGACGAAGTGGACGGTGCAACCGGTGACCTTCGCGCCGTACGCGAGCGCGTCACGGACGCCGTGGGCACCGGGAAAGCTGGGGAGAAGGGCGGGGTGGGTGTTCACGAACCGCCCGCCGAAGCGGGCCAGGAACTCCTTGCCCACGATCTTCATGAAACCGGCGGACACGACGAGGTCGGGCTCGTACGCGGCCACGGCCTCGGCAAGGGCCGCGTCCCACTCGTCGCGGGTGGCGTGGTCCTTCACCCGGCACACGAAGGTGGGGATGCCGGCGCGCTCGGCGCGGGCCAGTCCCTCGATGCCCGCGCGGTCCGCACCGACGGCGACGACCTCGGCGCCGTAGGCCTCGGTCCCGACGGTCGCGATGGCGTCGAGCAGCGCCTGCAGGTTGGTACCGGAACCGGAGACCAGCACGACGAGGCGCTTGGCCACGGGCTTGGCGGCCACGGTGAGGCCCTTTCTCGGGGGTGCGTTTGTATGGTCGTACGAATGCTTCGCGCCCCGGGATACGGGGAAGTCTACGAAGCGGCCGACCGTCAGCAACGATACCGGCACACCGGGCGGCCCCCACGGGACGGGGGCGTGGCCGGAAGGTAGCGTCTGGGAGGAACGGGCTCGGGAACGCGGTCGTCGTGCGGTGCGTTCTCCACGTGACAGCTCAGGACAGACAGCCGTATCACCTAGGGGAAGACGCTCACTTGATGCCGGACCGCAGTCTGCGACTCCTTACGCTCCCCCCGCAGTCATCGCAGGGAGGGGAGCGCAGCGGCGTGCTTCTGCGGGAGCGCCCCACCTCACCGCCCGACGCGCCCTCGGGCCGGCCGACCGGCGAAGGGCAGGGACACGGGCAGGGGCAGGACGGCTCGGCTCCGGCTGCTGCTCCCGCCTCGGACGACAACCCGTTCGCACCGCCGCCGGAGGGCACGCCGGACCGGCCGTGGCAGCCGCGTCACCACCCGAGGGGCGGTGAGACCGGCGAAGGCGGTCAGGCCTCCGACGGATCGAGCGGGGGCGGCGGCAGAGCTCCCTGGGGCAGTCAGTGGAGCAACCAGCAGCCCGGCCGCTCCCCCGACGGTTTCGGCGAGCGCCCGGGTGCCGGTCCCGAGGGGCCTAGCGGCGGCAAGCAGGGCCCGGGCCTGCGCTGGGACCCGACGGACCCGTCCCAGCGGCGCGCGCGGTACGCCCTCCTGAGCGGCATGTGGGCCTTCTTCTTCGCCCTGTTCAGCTGGCCGTACGTGGCACTGCTGCTCGGTGCGCTGGCCATGTACTGGGGCATCAGCGCCCTGCGCGCCAAGCCTCCCGCCGCCCCCGACCCGAACATCCCGGCGCCCGCGCAGAGCGGCCGCCCGCAGCGGACCGCCGCGGTGAGCGGCCTGGTCACGGCGTCCCTGGCCATCGCCCTGGTCGCCGCGGGCTTCACCGTGAAGCTGGTCTACAGCGACTACTACACCTGCACGAACGACGCCCTCACGAATCAGGCACAGCAGTCCTGCGCGGACCTTCTGCCGAAGGAGCTGCGAGGCGTGCTGGGGGCGAGCAGCTGACGGCGGCCTGTCGGCGTCGGAGTGCCTCCGGCGTCAGAGCGCGTCGGGCGATCCCGATGGTTCCGGCTGGGTGGACGCCTCCCTGAGTGCGGCCCAGCGCGCCTCGTGCGCCGCGTCGTCGTCGTGCCACAGCGGGTGCGCGGCCTCGGTGGGCAGGAAGTCGTACGGCTCGAAGGTGCTGTCGTCGTCCATCGGCACTTCCCAGGGCTTCGGTACTTGCGGGGCCTTCGCCGCGTCCGGGGCCTTCGCTGCGTCCGGGGCCTTCGCTGCGTCCGAGGTGTTCGGCACCTCCGAGGTGTTCGGCACGTCCGAAGCCTTCGGTACCCCCGACGTCTTCGATGCCCCCGACGTCTTCGATGCCGCCCAAGCCTTCGACAGCCCCCAGACCTTCGACAGTCCAGAAGCTTTGGGTACTTCCCCGGCGTTCGGTACGCCCGAGGCGTCCGGTTCCTCCACCCGCGGCTTCCCGATCGTCGCGCCGGGCTCCCGGCGCTCCTCGCGCTCCCCACACTCCTCACGCTCGCCCGCGACCCGCACCGGACGCTCCCGGCACCGCCACGCCCGCAGCGCGAGTGCCGTGGGTACCCCCAGCGCCGAGGTCCACGCCAGGGCCGCCGCTCCCGTCTGCCACCACACCGGTCCGAAGCGGGCCAGCGCGCCGACGCCGAGCGGTCCGCCCGCGACCGCCGCGAGGGCGGCGAGCAGGGTCGCGCACAGTACGGCCGCCAGCCCGGCGGTCCCCGCGGTCCGGCCCCACGACCAGGCTTCCGTCACCGGTCCGCCTGCCGCGTCCTCGGCGGCCGGACCTCCGGCGGCGACCCGCCCCACACACCACCCCACCGTGAGCCCGACCGCGACCGGCACCGCCCCGGCCGCCCAGTTCAGCGGCGTTCCGGGACCCGGGTCCGGTACCGCCGCCAGCAGGGGAAAGGGCGGGAGAAGCGGGGCTGGGGCGGACGCGAGCGGGGTCACCGCGTGGCCGACGCCGAGGGCGAAGCCGGGGCCGAGGGCGTACGACCCCGCCCACACCACCGCGTTCGGGACCAGGGCGAGGCACAGCAGCAGGACCGCGAACCGGCCCGACCAGCCCTCCGTGAGCCGCAGGAACGACTCCTGGGCGGCCCCGCCGTGCCACACCAGCGACGCGGTCAGCAGCAGCGCCCCGCCCCCGACGAGCACCGCTGTCCCCGCGCCCGCGGCGCGCGCGGCCGTGCCGAGGCGGCCCCGGGCGTCCGGGCCCAGGACGAGCCGCCGTAGGCCCGCCGGCAGCAGGATCAGCGCGTTGTCCAGCGCCGCGCGCGGACGGCCGTACGCCGTCCACACCCCCATGCCCGCCGCCACCGTCACGACCAGCGGCAGCCGCACGCCTGTCCACGTCCACGACGGACCCAGACCGCCGCCCGTCATCTGCAACGCCGCGGCGACACCGACGGCGAGGTAGCCGAGGACGACGCCCGCGCAGGCCGTCCGTCCCGAGACGGCCGTCCGTGCCGGTACGGCGATCCGCGCCGGGGCGGCCGTCGGCCCGTCGTCCTCCTCGCCCCCGTCGGTCACTTCCCGGGCCACCCGCTCCACCAGCCAGAGCGGCAGCGCGAGGAGGAGCAGCGGGGTCACGCCGACGGGTGCGGGGACGCCGGCGAGCGTGTCGGTGCGGACCAGTTCGACTCCGTGGGCCAGCAGCCACAGGGCCACGGCGACGTGCAGCGCGCCGCCGGGTCCGCTGTCGGGGTAGGGCGAGCTGATCCACAGCACCATGACGAGGACGGCGAACGAACCGAGCCCCAGCCCGGCCGCGAGCGCACCGCCCAGCAGGCCGGCGGCCAGTCCGGGTGATCGGTCGCGCAACCGGGTGAGCAGGGACGAGAACGGCGGTCGGCGTGCGGGCATCTGGATCACGACCGTCATGCTCCCAACGACACGCGCTTTCTCGTCGTAACAGGCGAACTTCCGAAGTGTCGCTCAATATACGTTTATGTACTTTTTCGTACGAAAGGGCGCCCGGTGACGCAGAGTCCTGCAACCCAGCTCCCCCCGCCGAAAGAGCGCCGACGCCTGCGCGAGGCAGGGTCGCTGACGCAGGCTCAGGTCGCGGCACGGATGGGCGTCAGGCTCGAGACGCTGCAGGCGTGGGAGACCGGCCGTACAACACCGCACGGCCGCCGCAGACGGGAGGCGTACGCGAGCCTGCTGGCGGAGCTGGCGACCTGCGCCGCCGAGCGCCCCGTACGAACGGAAGACCCTCCGGCGCCCGAGGAACCGGACGGCACCGCACCGCCCCTGACACCCGCTCAGGCCTTCGACGCCCTGTACGCCTTCTGCGCCCCCGCCCTGGTCCGGCAGGCCTATCTGCTCACCGGGCGGCGGGAACTCGCGCGCGAGTCGGTCGAGCGGGCCTTTCAACTCGCCTGGCAGCGCTGGCCGGAGGTGGCGGTCGACCGGGACCCGGCGGGGTGGGTGCGGGCCACGGCGTACGAGTACGCACTCTCCCCCTGGCACCGCTTCCGCCCGCGCTACCGGCACCCCGAGGCGCCGCCCGCCGACGCGTCCGACCGCGCGTTGATGGACGCGCTCCTGGAACTCCCGCCGCCGTACCGCCGCACGCTCCTGCTGTACGACGGTGTCGGCCTCGACCTGCCGGAGACGGCGGCGGAGACGGAGGCGAGCACGCCGGCGACCGCGAACCGGCTGCTGCACGCGCGGGAGGCGATCGCCGCGCGACTGCCTGAGCTGTCCGACCCCGCGGAGCTGAACCGGCGGCTGGCCGAACTGGCCTCCACGGAGCGGCTGCGGGCCGCCAGGCCGCCGACGGTGCGGATGGGCAGCGAACGCAGGGCCCGGTTCTGGACGCGGGCCGCCATCGCCTTCACCGTCGCGCTGATCGGGACGACAGCGCTGACGGCACGGACGGCGCCCATGCGGTACGAGCCGCCGGTGGCGCCGGGCGAGACGGTGCGGGGAGTGCCGCCGCCGGTGGCGCCAGGCTCCTTGTCGGAGGCGGAGGAGGCGCTGCGGGAGCGGTTGCGGGAGGAGACGGTGAACGGGCCGATGCGGTTGGTGCCTCTAGGAGGCTGAGCACAGCGAGAAGGGCCCGCATCCTCGGTGAGGATGCGGGCCCTTC
>NZ_JBHXSG010000008.1:0-19792 GCF_042714835.1 Streptomyces sp. NPDC058678
CGGTGAAGATTCGACACCTCCACCACACACGGAGGCCTTCGCCATGTTCAAGCCCGGTCAGCGTTAACAACGCTCGTGATCAATACACCTAGGGCTGTCGCCGTTTGCCGCCGGCGCTTGCTCGTGTCACCAAGTCGGTGCACAGGTCGCGGAGTTTGACGTTGTGGTCCTGCGAGACCCGGCGCAGGCGTTGCAGGGCGATGCCGGCGTCGATCCGTTCCTGGGCCATCAGGATGCCGATCGCCTGGTCGATGATGCTGCGGGAGAGCAGGGCGGTGCGCACGTCGGCGGCGGACTCTCGGCGGCGCTCGACCCGCAGGGCGACGTTGACCGCGTCGCCGATGCGGGCGGCGAACGCGCGGGCCGCGTCCCGGCCCCGGCCCAGCGAGCCGGTCTCCACGCCGTAGAGGTTGAGGGCGGCGCCTCTTTCGCCCTCGACGTCGATCGGCAGCGCCAGCACGCAGCGCACACCGGCCGAGAGGGCGTACGACGTGTAGGTGGGCCAGCGGGTCTCCGTCTCCAGGTCGGGGGCGTACTGCTCGGCCTGGGTCTCGGCGGCCTCCACACACGGCCCCGAGCCGTTCTCGTACTGGCGCTGGTCGAGGCCGCTCGGCATGCCGCGGCTTCCCGCCAGGGTCAGCAGGCGGTCCGCGCGGCGCACCGTGATGCTGCACGCGGCAGCGCCCGGCACCGCCTCCACGGCACGATCGGTCAGATCGCGCAGCAGCGGGTCGAGGCCGCTGCTGCGCACGATGGCCATTTCCAGCGTGTCGGGCGTGTCAGGGCTCATGACCGTACGGATATCCCGTCAACGGCCGTTAACGCCTTGGCGCACCCCGCCGGTCATGTGGCCTTGTTCGCATCGACGATGCGGCGGGCGAGGTCGCGCAGCTTGACGTTCTCCCGCTGCGAGGCCTTGACCAGGGAATCGAAGGCCTCCGCCGCGTCCATGTTCATGCGTTCCATGAGAATCCCGGTGGCCTGTCCGATCAGGTCCCGGGTGCGCATGGCCTCCGTCAGCTGCTCGCGTACGGTCGCGGAGTCCAGGGCGAGGCTGACGTGCGCGGTGAAGAGGCGCCCGACGCGGGTGGCGACCTCGTCGAAGGCGCGCGGCTTGCGGGCGTACGCCGTGAGCACGGTGAGATGGCGGCGGTCGGCGCGCAGCCGCAGCGACAGCGCCGAGCGCAGGCCCAGCTCCGCCAGGGCGCTCCCGCCGTCGTCCGCCTCGCTGTCCTCCAGCCGTACGACGGGCGCCGTCCACAGGCCTTCCCAGTACGGGTCCTGCTCGCGCCGCGGGTGCCCGGACTCGGCCGAGCGCACGACCTCGTCGGTCCAGGCGACCGTACGGCGGTGCTGGCTGCTCTCGATGACGGAGATGCCCGCGTGGTCGGCACCGGGCACGATGTGGACGGCCAGCCGGACCGCGGCCCGCATGGTGCTGTGCGGGGTGACCGTGTCGTGCAGTTGCTGAGCCGCCACCGTCAGGGCTTCCGCGAGCTCGAAACCGGCAGGGAAACGGGGCAAATCAGGAAACTCGGACGCAGCCACCACGAACCTCTTCGGCGTGCACGGCTAATGGCCGTGCGCAGGAGAGCTCCGCAGCACATTCCCGACTGCGAGCACAGGACGGACAGCACTTTATCTGCTTGGTTGCGTCGAGGTGACGTCCGGCCGACGGAGGGAGGAGGCACTTTCGGACGCACTCGTCGGCATGGTGGAATGGAGGCGACAGGTCAGGAAGTGGCCTCCCCGGAATCCGGACGAACGTCTGCCAGGTGAGAGTGTCATGACCTTCATCCCGAATCCGTGCGAGCTGCGTGATCTCCGAGATCTGCCCGGCTGCACCGTGATCGCCCTGCCCCCGGAAATCGACTTCTGCAACGCCCCGGACCTGTACGACCGCGTCCTGTCCGCCGTGGACGCCCGCGCCGACCGGCTGCGCCTGCTGGTCCTCGATCTCACGGGGACCCACTTCATGGACTCCCAGGGCGTACGGCTCGTCAACGACATACGCCACCGCCTCCCGTCCCGGGCGCGGGTACGGGTGGTGGCGATGCCCGACGGGGTGGCCGGCCGCGTCCTGGAGCTGACCGGGGCCCGGCGGGACGTCCCCGTGTACGACAACCTCGCCGAGGCGCTGGAGTCGTAGACCGCCGTGGTGGACCGGCGTCCTAGGCTGAGCCCATGGCACCGAACATCGCGACCAATACCGCCGTCTCACTGGACGAGCTGCTGGACTTCGTACGGCCCCGTCACCACGCCATCCTGCTGACCCGCCGGTCCGACGGCAGCCCTCAGGGGTCGCCGCTGACCTGCGGGGTGGACGACTCGGGGCGGATCGTCGTCTCGACCTACCCCGAGCGCGCCAAGACCCGCAACGCCAAGCGGGACCCCCGGGTCAGCCTCATCGTGCTCAGCGACGACTGGGACGGGCCGTGGGTGCAGATCGACGGCACGGCCGAGGTCGTCGACACACCCGACTCCGTCGAGCCGCTCGTGGAGTACTACAAGAACATCGCCGGTGAGCACCCGGACTGGGACGAGTACCGGGCGGCCATGCTGAAGCAGGGCAAGTCGATCATCCGGGTCACACCGGAGCGGTGGGGGCCGGTCGCCACCGGCGGTTTCCCGGCGCGGCTCGCGTCGGACGACTGACCCCGGCCCAGGAGGCTAAGCCCTCGCCACCATCGCCTCGATTCCCGCCACCAGCAGCTCTAGCGCGAATTCGAAGTCCCGCTCGAGCATCTCCTCGACCGTGTCGCCGCCTCGGGCCTCCATGATCTTCGCGGACTCCTGGATGACCTCGGCGGCTTCCGGGGTCTGCGTCGCCGTGCTCATGGCGTGCTGGAAGTACTCGTCCGGGGTCACGCCGGCGTTGGCGACGCGGGCGAAGAAGTGGCCCTCGAGCGTGCCGTAGCCGTACACGAACTGGAAGACGGCCGAGATGGCCCCGGTGACGCCGTGCACGGGAAGGCCGGTCTTACCGATGACCTGCTGGACGACACGGGCGAAGGCCAGGTAGTTCGGGCCGAGGTTGAGATAGGTGCCGGCCAGCGGTGACACCCAGGGGTGGCGGACCAGCAACGCCCGGTACCCCCGGGTCAGCATCCGTAGCTGGTCGTGCCAGTCCTCGTCGGCCTCCGGGTCGGGCAGGCCCAGCTCGCCGAAGACCGCGTCCAGGGCGAGTTCGAGGAGGTCGTCCTTGGTGTCGACGTACCAGTAGACGGACATCGCCGTGACGTTCAGCTCGGCGGCCAGCCGGCGCATGGAGAACCTGGCCAGTCCCTCCGCGTCCAACAGCCGCACGGACACCTCGGTGATCCGGTCACGGTCCAGCCCCGACGGCTGCCCGCCACCACGGCCGCCCCGACGCGCCTTGCCCTCCAGCCAGACGCTGGTCCGCACCGCGGACCGGGCCGTCTTCGCCATGGCGCACCTTCCTAGACGTACGAATTGCCGCTCAGCTTAAGCGCGCCTCCTGCAGGCGCGGGGCTGAGACATGTGCGGCTCCGCCGCTGGGCGCGACCAGCCACAACGTGCCCGCAGCCGTCCGACTACCCAGTGACCCGGACCCCTAGGCGGAGTCTGCCCGCTCCGCCCGACGCAGCAACGCGGCGGCGACCAGTCCCCCGAGCAACACGGCCACCGCCCCCACCAACTGACTGCTCTCCAGCCCGGAGGCGAACGCATCCGTGATGCGCGCCCTCTCCTCGGCCGACCCCGCTTCGGCCAACGCCCCCGGCAGGGACACCGCCGCCACCGGAATCAGCGCCGCGAACCGCGCGTTCAGCACGGCCCCGAGCACCGCGACACCCAGGCCCTGCCCGAACTCCGCCACCGTTCCGTTGATCCCCGCGCCGACCCCGGCCTTCTCCGGCGGGATCGCACTCATGATCGCGTGCGACATGGCCGGGCTGGCGATCGCGGCCCCCGCCCCGATGAGCAGCAGCCCCAGCAGCGTGCCGGTGTAACCGCCGGAGGAGATCGTGGCGATAGAGGCGAGGCCCGCCGCCATCACCGTCATGCCCAGCCCGATGGACAGGGGGGTACCGAGCCTGGTCGCCCACTTCGCGGACACGCCGGTGAAGTTCAGCGCCACGATCACCAGGGCGAGCGGTGCCGTACGCAACCCCGCCTCCAGGGGACCGTAGCCGAGCACGAACTGCATGTGCTGGGTGAGCAGGAAGAGCGATCCGCCCATCCCGAAGGTGATCAGCACCGCGCCGGCGACCGCTCCGGTGAAGCGCCGGTTCCTGAAGAAGTGCATGTCGAGCATGGGGTACGGGATCCGGCTCTCCCAGTAGCCGAAGGCGGCCAGCACCACCACCGCGACGGCCGCCGGGGCCATCACCCGGCCGGAGGTCCAGCCGTGCTCCGGCCCGGAGATGATCGCGAACACCAGGGAGGTCATGCCGATCGTGGACAGCACGGCGCCGAGCAGGTCGGGCCGGTCGCCCTGCGGGTTCTTGGACTCGGGTACGAGTGCCACGACCGCCACCAGGCCGAGCGCCGCGACCGGCAGGTTGATCAGGAAGATCGCTCCCCACCAGAAGTGGTTCAGCATGAAGCCGCCGATGAGCGGTCCGGTGGCGAAGCCCAGCGAGTTCACCGCGGCCCAGATGCCGATCGCCTTCGGCTGCTCCTCGGGGGCGAAGATCTGCATGGCCACGGCGAGAGTGGTGGTCATCAGCAGTGCGCCGCCGACACCCATGCCGGCCCGCGCCGCGATCAACTGGGCCGTGGAGTCCGCCAGTCCGGCCACCAACGAGCCCGCACCGAACAGGACCAGCCCCGCGATCAGCATCTTCTTGCGGCCGTAGCGGTCGGCGGCGCTGCCCGCGGTGAGCAGCAGGCCGGACTGCACCAGCGAGTACGCGTTGATCATCCACTGGATGTCGGAGGTGGCCGCACCCAGTTCC
Source organism: Streptomyces sp. NPDC058678 (assembly GCF_042714835.1). NCBI lineage: Bacteria > Bacillati > Actinomycetota > Actinomycetes > Kitasatosporales > Streptomycetaceae > Streptomyces > Streptomyces sp. NPDC058678. The sequence continues at coordinate 4,920 of NZ_JBHXSG010000008.1, forward strand.
CGCGTGAGAGACGGGATCGCCACGTTCAGGACGGTGTTGTCGAGCAGGACGGTGAGCTGGGCGAGGCAGATGACACCGAGGATCAGCCAGCGCTGGGGGTGGCCGCCTGTCTGCTGAGTCTGCGCGGGGGTCTGTTCCTGGGGGGACGTCGTCATGCTGTACACCGTAGAACAGTTCCTATACGGCGTACAACGGAGATACGGGGACACACGGGGACACGGGGACACGAGGACACGAGGACACGAGGACACGAGGACACGAGGACACGAGGACACGAGGACACGAGGAAGGGCGGTGGCCGCGGCCACCGCCCTTCCTCGTCGTACCGGCCTTCTACGCCTTCTGCGTGAGGTCGTAGAAGGTGGCCGAACCGACCGTCACCTTCTTGAAGTTGGCCTCGATCCAGGTCGTGATCTGCGCGGACGTGCCGTCGCTGCTGCCGCCCATGCCGCCGCCGGTGCCCGAGGAGATGAAGTAGTGGATCTTGCCGTCCGCCACGTACTGCTTGAACTGGGCAAGCGTCGGGGACGGGTCGGTGCCGTTGAAGCCGCCGATCGCCATCACCGGGTCGCCGGTGGCGAGTTGGTAGCTCGCGGCGTTCTGGGCGCCGATGGCCGCCGCGGCCCAGGTGTACTGGTCGGCGTCGGTCTCCAGCAGCTTCTTGGCCTCGTCGGTGACGGTGGCGCCGTTGAGCAGCCCGCCCACGCCTCCGCCGCCGCCCATGCCGGCGCCGTCGCCGGTCCGACCGCCGGGAGCGCCGTTGCCCTGGGTGGTGCCGTTGCCGTTCTGCTGGTTCTGGCCGCCGCCCGGGAAGCCGCCGGTCCCGCCGGTACCGCCGCCGGGGAAGCCGTTGCCCTGGGTGTTCCCGTTGCCGTTCTGCTGGTTCTGGCCGCCGCCCGGGAAGCCGCCGGTGCCGCCGCCGGGACCGCCGCCCCGGCCGCCCATCATGCTCGCGCCCGCCGGACCGGCCGTCGGGATGGAGCCGGTGTGCGCGGAGTTCACCGTGCTCAGCGTGTACGCCGCCGGGCCGGCCAGCGAGGCCACGATGCCGAGGCTCGCCGCGGCCAGCGCGAGCTGCCTGCCGAGCCTGGCCACGAAGATCAGGCCGAGCGCGGCGACCAGGCCGCCGATCAGGACCAGCCACTTCAGCCAGGGCAGGTAGTCCGGGGTGCGGTTGAGCAGGACGTAACCCCAGGCGGCGCCGGCCACGCTCGCGGCCGCGAGCGTGAGGGACGCCCACATCTCGCCCCGCTTCTCCCACAGGGTCGCCGAGCCCATGCCGATGACGGCGGCGATGTAGGGGGCCAGGGCGATCGTGTAGTACTGGTGGAAGATGCCCGCCATGTAGCTGAAGACCATCATGGTGATCAGCAGCGAGCCGCCCCACACCAGGAACGAACTCCGCGTCACGGACGTCCGCTCGAGCTTGCGGGTGGCCACCAGACCGGCGACGAGCAGGATCAGCGCGGCGGGCAGCAACCAGGAGATCTGGGCGCCGATCTCGGAGTTGAACATCCGGTCCCAGCCGGTCTCGCCCCACTGCCCGGTGCCGCCCGCGCCTCCGCCGCCGCCGACGCTGCCGGTCTCCTCGCCGTTGATGCGGCCGAGGCCGTTGTAGCCGAAGGTCAGCTCCAGGAAGCTGTTGTTCTGCGAGCCGCCGATGTACGGGCGGGACGACGCCGGCCACAGCTCGACGATCGCCACCCACCAGCCGCCGGCCACGACCATCGCACCGGTCGCGAGTCCGAGCTGTCCGAAGCGCTTCCTCAGGTTCACCGGCGCGCAGACCGCGTAGACGATCGCGAGCGACGGCAGGATGACGAAGGCCTGCAGGGTCTTGGCGAGGAACGCGAAGCCGATCGCGACACCGGCCCACACCAGCCACTTCGTACGGCCGTCCTCCAGGGCCCGGACCACGAGGTAGCAGGACAGCGCCATCAGCAGTGCCAGCATCGCGTCCGGGTTGTTGAACCGGAACATCAGCGCCGCGACGGGAGTGAGCGCGAGTACCGCGCCCGCGATCAGACCGGCCCCGGGGCTGAACCGGCGGCGCACGGACGCGTAGACGACCGCGACGGTGCCGACGCCCATGAGGACCTCGGGAGTGAGGATCGCCCACGAGTTCAGGCCGAAGATCCTGACCGAGATCTCCATCGGCCACAGGAAGGCCGACGGCTTGTCGACGGTGATGGCGTTGCTCGCGTCCAGCGAGCCGAAGAACATCGCCTTCCAGGACTTGCTGCCCGCCTGGACGGCCGCCGAGTAGAAGGAGTTGGAGTAACCGGAGGCGCTCAGGTTGTAGAGGTAGAGCGCGGCGGTCGCGAGCAGCAGGCCGAGGAACGCGGGACGCGCCCAGCGCGGGTCCTCGGGCCGCCCCCGCCACAGTCTGCGGACGAAGGGCTGCTGGGGTTCGCCGGAGTCGGGGGCCGGCGGAGCCGGGGTGGCCACCGGCTCCTGAACGGCCGTGTCCGTACCGGCTGTCGGCGGTTCCCAGGCCGCGGGGCCCTGTGGGGTCGGATGGTCGGTGTGGGTGGTCATCGGGCGTCCCTGGGGTCGGTGTCGGTCGGGCGCACCGGCTGTAGCCGCATGGTCGCGTCCCTGCTGGTGCGGTCCGCGGCTTCACCGGCGCGGAACCGGGTGGTGTCGAAGTGGTTGGTGTCGAAGTGGTTGGTGTCGAACTGGGTGGTGTCGTACGGCGATCGGGGCGCCGTGGCGTACCGGGGCGCCTGCGTCGGCGCTTGGGCCGTCGGGCGCTGCGGCAGCGGCGGATGCGGCTGCTGGTGGGCTCCGGGTGCCGCGAAGTGGGTCGGTGAGGACGGCGTGTGCGAGGCCACGACCGTCGACTCGCGCTTGTCCGGGAACACCCACGCCCGGAAGAGCAGGAAGCGCAGGACCGTCGCGGCCAGGTTGGCGGCGATCAGGACCGCGAGTTCGGTGGAGTGCGCGGGGTCGGAGGAGGCGGCGTTCAGGGCGGCGAGCGACCCGCTGGTCAGGGCGAGGCCGATACCGAAGACGACCAGGCCCTGCGCCTGGTGCCGGACGGCGCCGCCGCTGCCGCGCACCCCGAAGGTCAGCCGGCGGTTGGCCGCCGTGTTGGCGACCGCCGAGACCAGCAGGGCGAGCGCGTTGGCGATCTGCGAGCCGCCGAACTGCCGGAAGACGCTGTAGAGCAGCAGGTAGAAGAGCGTCGACAGACCGCCGACGACACAGAAGCCGACCAGCTGGCGGGCCAGCCCCTTCGGCACGTCCTGGATGTCGCGGTCGCGCGGGTCGTCGCCGAACGGCCGGGTGATCCGGTCCAGTGGCAGCGAACCGGTGGCCAGAGCCTTGCCCACACGCCACACCCCCTTCAGATCCTCGGTCGCCGTCTTCACGATGTGGACCGTCGAGTCCGGGTCGTCGACCCAGTCGACGGGAACCTCGTGGATCCGCAGCCCGGCCCGCTCGGCGATCACCAGCATCTCGGTGTCGAAGAACCAGCCGCTGTCCTCCACGAGGGGCAGCAGTACCTGCGCGACGTCCCGGCGGATGGCCTTGAAGCCGCACTGCGCGTCCGAGAAGCGGGCCTGGAGGGAGCCGCGCAGGATGAGGTTGTAGGAGCGGCTGATGAACTCCCGCTTGGCGCCGCGCACCACCCGCGAGCTACGGGCCAGCCGGGAGCCGATCGCGAGGTCCGAGTGGCCGGAGATCAGCGGTGCCACCAGCGGCAGCAGGGCGTTGAGGTCGGTGGACAGGTCCACGTCCATGTAGGCGAGGATCGGGGCGTCCGAGGAGGACCAGACGGTCCGCAGCGCCCGGCCGCGGCCCTTCTCCTCCAGCCGGAAGGCCCGCACCTCCGGGATCTCCGCCTCCAGCCGCGCGGACACCTGCGGGGTGGTGTCCGTCGACGCGTTGTCCGCGATCGTGATGCGGAACGCGTAGGGGAACGTGCGCTTGAGGTGCTCGTGCAGTCTCAGCACACACGGCTGGAGGTCCTTCTCCTCGTTGTAGACGGGGATCACTACGTCCAGGACAGGCGTACCGGCGTCTGTGGCCGGGAGGTGCTCCCGCGCCGGCAGCGTGCCGGGAGAAGAGTCGGTTCGCATGCCAACGACTCTGGTCAGGCCCCCTGTTGCACCCATATGGCGGCGCTGTGCTGTGCCTGTGAGTGTGATTGCCAGTTCGTTTCGGGCGCCGGACGGGGCACCACCGGGCCCAGCGCGGGCAGGTGCACGGTGAACACGGTGCGTCCGGGGACGCTGTCGACGGTCACCGCGCCGTCGTGCGCGGCGGCGACGGCCTGCACGATCGCTAGGCCCAGCCCGGTGGACCCGGAGGCACGGGAGCGCGAGGAGTCGCCGCGCGCGAACCGTTCGAAGACCCGCGGGAGCAGTTCGGGCGGGATGCCCTGGCCGTCGTCCTCCACGTCCACGCACAGCCACGGCCCGCGCCGCTGCACGCGCGCGGTGACGGTCGTACCCGGTGCGGTGTGCGTCCGGGCGTTGGCCAGCAGGTTGACGAGCACCTGCTGCAACCGGGCCGCGTCCGCCGACACCAGTGCCGGTTCGTCGGGCAGGTCGAGGCGCCAGTTGTGCTCCGGTCCGGCCGCGCGCGCGTCGCTGATGGTGTCCACGACGAGCGGTACGAGGTCGGTCTGCTCGAACTGGAGAGGCCGCCCGGCGTCCAGGCGGGCGAGCAGCAGCAGGTCCTCGACGAGGAACGTCATCCGGCCCGCCTCGGACTCGATACGGCCCAGGGCGTGCCGGGTGTCGGGCCCGACCTGCTCTCTGCCGCGCCGGGTCAGCTCGGCGTACCCGCGGATCGAGGCCAGGGGGGTCCTGAGCTCATGGCTGGCGTCCGCGACGAACTGCCGTACCCGCATCTCGCTCTGCTGGCGGGCGTGCAGGGCCCCGTGGACATGGTTCAGCATCCGGTTCAGCGCGGCCCCGACCTGCCCGACCTCGGTGTGCGGGTCCGTCTCCGACTCGGGGACACGCTCGCTGAGGTTCACCTCGCCGGTGTGGAGGGGGAGTTCGGAGACGCGGGTGGCGGTTGCGGCGACCTTGCGGAGGGGACGCGTGGCGACACCGACGAGGACGTATCCGGCGATGCCGGCGGCGACGAGGCCGGCGGCGGTGACGCTGACCTCTACGAGGATGAGGGTGTTGATGGTGTCGGTGACGTCGGTGGTCGGCAGCGCCACGTAGTACGCGCCGTTGCCGCCCTCGCGGTACTCCACGCGGTACTGGCCCAGCCCCGTGAGGGTCACGGTGTGGGCTTTGCCGTCCCTGGAGACGGCGCTCAGCTCGGCCTTCTGGGTGTCGCTCAGATCGGCCGACTTGGCGTTCGTGACCCCGTTGTCGTCCTTCGAGGGCTTGCTGACCTTGGCCTCGGTGATCTCACCGCTCACGACCTTCGCCGCGACCGTGCCGATCATCTGCTGGGGACCCCGGGTGACGAATTCCGAGAGATTCGGGACCTTGGGAACCTTCTTGTCCAGGTCGTCGTCGGGCTTGGGCTGCTGCTGTGCTCCAGGGAGGGACTGGGGGCCGGCGCCCGCCGCACGTCCCACCACCTCGCTGAGCGAGCCGTCCAGCTGCTGGTACAGGCTCGACTGCATCGCGATCGTCGTCACCGTCCCGATGACGGCGCACACCACCGCGATCAACGCCACCGCGGAGACGACGAGCCGCGTACGCAGTGTGCGCGGCTGTCGTCCTCGCCTCAGCTTCTGCTTGTTCTGCGTACGCGTCCGTCGTCGCCCGCTCATGACGCCGCGGGCTTGATCAGGTAGCCGGCTCCACGCCGGGTGTGGATCATCGGCTCACGACCCGCGTCGATCTTCCGCCGCAGGTAGGAGATGTACAGCTCGACCACATTGGCCTGACCGCCGAAGTCGTACGACCACACCCGGTCCAGGATCTGCGCCTTGCTCAGCACCCGGCGCGGGTTGCGCATCAGGAAGCGCAGCAGCTCGAACTCGGTCGCGGTGAGGTGGATGCCTTCCCCGGCCCGCGACACCTCGTGGCTGTCCTCGTCCAGGGTGAGATCACCGACGACCAGCACGGATTCGGAACGCCGGTCTGCCGCACCCGAGCGCCGGATGAGTCCACGCAGCCGGGCCACGACCTCTTCGAGGCTGAACGGCTTGGTGACGTAGTCGTCGCCACCGGCGGTGAGCCCCGCGATACGGTCCTCGACCGCGTCCTTCGCGGTCAGGAAGAGAACCGGCACGTCGGGCAGGTCGCGGCGCAGCCGCCCCAGGACGGCCAGCCCGTCCATGTCGGGAAGCATCATGTCCAGGACGACGGCGTCGGGCCGGAAGTCGCGGGCGGCCTGGAGGGCGCCCGTGCCGTCACCGGCACTCCGGATCTGCCATCCCTCATAGCGCAGGGCCATGGACAGCAGTTCGGTGATCGACAGCTCGTCGTCCACCACAAGCACTCGGACGGGGCTCCCGTCCGGCCTCAGCAGTTCGGTGCGCCCCTGGGGCGAGGTCGTGGTCATGCTGGACACGATGTCGGGGGCCTCTGAGAGCACGCTTTCGAGAACCTGTGATTTTCCTGAGAAACGCACAGGAGGTTCTCAGGGAACACCTGGGAGCGTGGTCCCGGGCGTACCCGGTTGTGTCCGGCGGCCTTGACCTTCACCGTGCCGCCGGAGGCGATCAGGAGGGTGCACCGCGGTTTCCCTCATGCCCCCCTGTCCGTCAGAACAGCCCGGACTGCACGCCAGGCGGAGCTTTGTACTGCCTTACCGGCACCGTGACTTGCTCGCTCCCGGCGGGAACCAGCTCCCACCCCGTCATCAACCGCGTGTCGAGTACGACCGTGCCCGCGCCCTCGGTCAGCAGATGCAGGTCGGGTCCGGCGGCCGCCACCAGCCGACCGCTCACCGCACCGCCCGCCACGAGCTCGCTCACCTCACCGATGGCGGACGGCAGACCGGCGAGACCGAACACCCCGGCGTGATCCACGGGTTGGCAGGGCGACCGCTCCAGCGACTCCGGCCAGTCACCGAGCCGCACGGCCCGCGCATGCAACGCCGCGACCTCCGCCGTCCGTTCGGCCTCCGTCTCCGGCAACGCGGCCCGCACCGCCCGCTTCACGACGTACGGAATGCGATCCGGCACCCCGAGCGCGGCGCGCAGCAGCTCCTCCGTGCGCCGGGCGGCCATGAGCGGCCCGGTGCCCAGCCAGGTGAAGCAGACGGCACCCTGCTCAAGCAGCCGGGCCGAGCCCCGTTCTTCGGCGGTGATGCCGACCTTGAGCAGGCCGGGACCGAACCAGGCCAGATAGACGCGGTACGGCCTCGGATCGTCCGCGATGGTGTCGGCGGCCACGGAGTGCGCCCGGTCCAGCCGCGCGCACTCCTCGCACCGCGCCCCCGTGCTCCGCCCCGGCACGGCCGCCCGCACCGGACACGCATGCCCTCGCGCTCCCACACACGTCCGGACACCCCCCTCCGCGACCCCGAAGGCCACCCGCTTCCCCCAGGTCAGCGCACTGCGCCGACCCCCGTCCCACACCAGCACGGGACCCTCCGCCGACCAGCGCAGTCCCGTGCACTTCCATGCCTGTGCCATCTCTGTCGAGAGTAGGGGGCGGCACTGACAACCACGGTCGGGCGCCGCTCAGCCGCCGGGATTGACGGTGACGGGCGCGGGCTCCCCGGCCGCAGGAACCGGTACCGACACCGGCACCGACACCGGAAGATCCGTCACGGCCGTGCGCCGAACCCCCCGCCCCGCCATCCGGCACCCGACACACCCCGGATGCCCGGCGCGCGCCGACAGGTCCCGCACCCGCATCCCCCATCCCTCCCTGGGCCGCCGCCCCGGCGGCTTGCCCCAGCCCGCGAGATGCAGGGTCCAGGTGACGAGAAGGCTCACCACCACGATCGCGAATCCGCCGGCCAGGAGCGGGACCGACACCAGGCACACCCCCGCCCCCAGGACCGCGGTCCCCACGGTCGCGATGCCGACACCGGTCCATCCTGCGACCGTATGGCCGTGGTCATACTGATGTGCACTCACGTGCCCGCCTCCCCAAGCCAAAGAACCAGTTCTCTCACCACGTGAGAGAAGTGACATAAACCTCTCACGAACTAAGGGAATCAGGAAGTACCCGGATGCAAGCCAAGCCGCGCCCCACCGCCACTCCGGCCCAGGCGCTGTCGGCGATGGACTCCCTCGTCGCCTCCCATCTGCTCGGTCAGCAGGAGATGGCCCAGCGGCTGGGCCTGAGCGTCACCGATCTCCTCTGTTTCGCCTGCGTCCTCAAGGCCGGCGAGGACCTCCTCACGGCCGGCGATCTCTCGGAGCACGCCCACGTCACCACGGGCGCGGTGACCGGCATCCTCAACCGCCTGGTCCGCGCGGGCTTCGTCACCCGCGTCCCCGACCCGACCGACCGCCGCCGCGTCCGCGTGGCCGCCGTCCCGTCCGCGGTCGCCCGCGTCCACGCCCTCTACGAGCCCTACTACGACCGCCTGAACGCCCTCTTCGCCGACTACTCCGCCGACGAGATCGCCGTACTCACCGACTGGTTCACCCGCACGACGATCCTCGCGCACGGGTACATCGAGGAGTTGCGAGTGCAGGACTCGAGCGGCGCGGGCGCGGGCCAGGGCGAGGGCGGCGCAGACCAGGGTGAGGGTGACCGGGGCCGTCGCCCCTGAGAACCCCGCCTGCGAAAATGCGCCGGTGCTGCTGAATCCTGAGAACACCCTGTTCGTACGGGGGACAACTCCCGTACTGCTGCTGGCCGATGCCCCCGTCCATGACGCCCTGCCGCCCCTGACCGCGCCGGACGGTGCGATACCGCTGTGCGACGGCTGGGGCATCGTCCCGAAACTCACCCTGTGCGTGGTGGACGGCCCGGGGGAGCACGGGCTGATCGTGCCCGCCATGGCCGCGCCGGTCCTGGTCGGGGCCGCGGTGCGCGACGACGACCCCGAGGCCATGACCGCCTGGTGCGCCGACGTCGAACAGGCGGGCGGCGCGGTCGTCCTGTCCCTGGACCGGCTGCCCGAAGTGCTCGACTGGCCGCACCTGTTGGGCTCGGGCGACGCGCACGGCGGATTCGTACGGCTTCAGTCCTGACGACCCGAACCTGACTCAGCCCCACCGACCCCCCGGGCGGCCACCCCGTCATGGTGGAGCCAGCCCTACCTCCGGTTCGGTAGAACACACCATCGTTCCCGGCGGCGCGCGACGGCATCGTTGACCTCGGTCGATCCAAGTGATCGAGCAGGTCAGAGAGTTCGAGCCCGCCGCCCGGAAGGAAACGTCATGGAGTCGCCGCTCCCGCCGAAGCCGCAGTCGCAGTCGGCGCCGGGCCCCCTCTCCTCCTTCGCCCGCTTCGTGGTGTGCGGCGGCGGCATCGGAGTCCTCTCCAGCTTCGCCGTACCGCTGGCGGCCATGACCATGCCCTGGGCGGTGGCGAACGCGGTGATCACTGTCGCCTCCACCCTCCTCTGCACCGAGCTGCACGCCCTCTTCACCTTCGGCACGGGCCGGCGCCCCGGCTGGCGCCGGCACCTGCAGTCCGCGGGTTCGGCGACAGCCGCGTACCTCGTGACCTGCGCCGCGATGTTCCTGCTGCACGCGGTGCAGCCGGCGCCGAGCATGCTCCGGGAGCAGGCGGTCTACCTCTCCGCGGCCGGCCTCGCCGGCATCGGCCGCTTCCTGGTCCTGCGTCTGTTCGTCTTCGCGGGCGGCGGGAGCCTGCCGAGTCGGACGGCCTCGCCGAAGCGAGTGGCCGGCGACTGGAATCCTCCGTTTGTGAGGACTGAGGCGTTTGCCGGATGACAGATCATTGGCGAGCTAGCGTGCCCATGTCACTGTTCGTGTGAGAGTGCACCAAGTGCACGAGGGGGATTCCTTCACATGCGGAACATGCGTAGCACGCGGAGCGTACCGAGCGTGCGAAGAGCACTGTCGCGACTGACCATCGCGTTGCTCGCCGGAACCGGCCTCGCCCTGTCCGGCCCGGGCACCGCCCACGCCACCACCACGACCGACATCCCGGCACCCACCGCCGACGGCGTCTCGGCCACGGTGAAGTTCTACGACACGGTCGTCCCGCAGCCCTACAACCCGGACCCCGCCGCCTACTTCGGCGACCGCAAGTGCCTGAACACCTACCACGACTACACCCCGACGCCCGGCTGCGGCGGCTTCAAACTGGGCGTCACCCTGCACAACGTCCGCAACCAGCCGGGCTACGTCGCCGGACTGCGCAGCACCGACGACTTCTTCGACGCGTACGCCGACACCGAACGCACCTTCGGCTGCCTCCGGCCCGACGGCACCTTCGACCACGGCACCAGCTTCGTCGTCCGCACCGAGCAACAGCCCCTGCAGCACGTGTACTACACCACGCAGACCTCCTGGGTCCTCTACCAGCAGGGCCAGTACCCCGACCAGGACACGGGCCCCGGCTTCTACATGAACTTCCCCGCCGTCGAGGTGAACTGCCCCGACGGCATGACCCCGACCCAGTACGGCCTGAAGGTCACCGACGTCAACATCACGGTCGAGGACGACAACGTCTTCGGCCACACGACGTGGAGCGCCGCGGGGCCGTACTACGGCTAGGGCCTGTCCAGGTCGGCGGGTTGCGCGCACCGGCTCAGCCGCCGTGCGGACGCGGAACCCGCCGCCGCTGCCGCCCGCGCAGGGAGTCCAGCACCGCTCCGAGGGCCAGCGACTGAGCCAGGGCGGCGACGACGATCCCGCCGACGAAGAACCACGTGGGCGCCTCCGAGCCGAACACGGCCTCGCCGAGCCCCGCGACCACCCCGAACACGGGGAACGTGAACAGCGCGGGCCACACCCAGATCATCGAGGCGTCCGGGCTCTCCCCGAACAACGGCTCGGCCACGGCGACCACCACGGCGACCGCGACCAGGCCGAGGTAGACCGCCGAAGCGGGGTTGGCGAACATCAGGCGTACGAGAGTGCGTGTGCGGGTGGATGTACGTGCAGAGCGAGCGTTCATCGGTTTCTCCCCCGGTTGTCGTATGCCCCCAGGGTCGGTCGGCGGGACGCCGGTGTCGTGAGTACCCGTACTCAGCTCTGCGACTCAGGCGTCACGGGCCGCTCGGCGACGAAGGAGCCGAGACCCACTTCGGCTCGGACGAGCCCCTCTGCTTTGAGATGGGCCAGTGCCTTCTGTGCGGTCGAGGCCGCGATGCCGAACTCGGCCGACAACTCGACGACGGACGGCACCCGAGCACCCACCGGGTACTCACCGGACGCGATGCGGTCGGCGATGGCTGCGGCGACCTGTCGCCAGACGGGCCGGGTGCGGTCAAGGTCGGGACTCATGCGGTGGACGCTAAAACTCCGCGGTAGACCGCGCGACCGCGGTAGACTTCAGTAGACCGCGAAGACCAAGCCATGAAAGCCCCCGCGACGGGTGGAGCCGTCCGGGGGCGTGGCCACCAGCCGCACTGGAGCTGATGACATGACCGACCTTATCCACCGCCTCACCACCTGGGTGACCCTGCGGCTCACACCCCGCAGCTCACCCGGCCGCGCGGAACAACCGTCGCCCCCCGCACCCGTCGCCGCACCCCTGTCCCCCCACCGCAGCCCGTACGGCCTCGACACCCCCCTCGACGCCACCGCGAACCGTTCCGTACGCCCGTACCTCACCGCGCACGAACTCTGGGTCCACGGACTGGAGATCCCCGGGCTGGAGGCCGCCTGATGGAACCGCAACCGCGACCACAGCCGCAGCCGCCGCGCGAACCCCGTCTCCTCCCGTGGACCGGCCCGGAAGGGAAAATCTGCTACCTGGTCACCGACGACCACGCCGGCCCGGTCTCCCGCCTGGCCGACGCCACGGAGTCGATCCAACTGGGCATGGGCACCGAACTCCTCGAACACGCCCGTGACCTGCTCCCGAACACCCCGCCCGGCGAGGTCCGCTACCTGGCGGAACGCCTGACCGAGGCCCTCCGGGACACCCTCCGCATCGCGGAGAGCCGGGGAAGACGCCTGAGCCGTCTGAACTGAACGAGCCCCGGAACCCCCGAGGTGTAGCCACCTCCCCCCTCGATCGGGTGGGTCACTCCATGGTTGCGGCAGGCAGTCGACGGCATCGTTGAACCCAACGGATCGCAGAGCTCAAACGGCCCAGTCCGGAAGGAAACTCCCATGAAGTCCGACAACCGCACCGAGATCGCGTACGAGAACGACCTCGCCCCGCTGCTCGCCGCCTGGGACCTGACACACCCGGCCGCCGACCCCGAGTGGCGACACCTGCTCGACGAGATCGCCCACCCCCACACCACCCAGGCGTTCCACCGCCTCGCCGCGACCGCGGCCTGAACCTTCCGGTGCGCAGGACCGGGTAGGCGTCCCACTATCCAGGGTTTCCTGAATCCAGGATCGCGTGTACTTTCGTGGGGTGCTGACTGTTGCTTCCGACATCGAGGTGCTGGCCCGCTTCGGCCGCGCGCTGGCCGACCCGATCCGCTGCCGCCTCCTGCTGGCCCTGCGCGAGGCCCCCGCCTACCCGTCCGACCTTGCCGAGGCCCTGGGGATCTCCCGCACCCGCCTGTCCAATCACCTCACCTGTCTGCGGGACTGCGGGCTCGTCGTCACGGTCCCCGAGGGCCGCCGCACCCGCTACGAACTCGCCGACGCACGCCTCGGCCACGCCCTCGGCGACCTGCGCACCGCTGTCGTAGCCGTCGAGACCGACCGCACCTGCCCCGACACCGAGGAAAAGGGCTGCTGCTGAGATGGCCGCCACGACCCACATATCCCTCGGCCCGTCCCCGGCCCGCCGAGACGCCCTGGCGAAGCGCATACGGCTGCTGGTCGCGGCGACGATCACCTACAACGTGATCGAGGCGGTCGTCGCCATCACCGCCGGCACCCTGGCCTCCAGCACCGCGTTGGTCGGCTTCGGTCTCGACTCGGTCATCGAGGTCTCCTCCGCGGCCGCGGTCGCCTGGCAGTTCTCCGCCCGGGACCACACGGTCCGCGAAGCCCGCGAGAAGACCACCCTGCGGATCATCGCCGTCTCCTTCTTCGCCCTGGCCGGCTACGTCACCCTCGACGCCGTCCGCGCGCTGACCGGCACCGGCGAAGCCGAACACTCCACCCCCGGCATCGTGATCGCCGCCCTGTCCCTGCTGGTCATGCCGTTCCTGTCCGCCGCCCAACGCCGCGCCGGACGCGAACTCGGCTCCGCCTCCGCCGTGGCGGACTCCAAGCAGACCCTTCTCTGCACGTACCTCTCCGCCGTCCTCCTCCTCGGCCTGCTCGCCAACACCCTCCTCGGCTGGTCCTGGGCCGACCCGATCGCGGCCCTCGTCATCGCGGCGATCGCCGTCAAGGAAGGTCGCGACGCCTGGCAGGGCAAGGGCTGCTGCGCCCCTACGGCAATGCCCGCCCCCGTCGGCGACAACGGGACGGACGCGTGCGGATGCCGACCGGGCTGCGATTGCTGCTGACGAGACGAGCCGAGGCCGCCGGAACTCGAGCGGGCGTCAGGCAGCGCCGCTGATCCCGGGGGCCACGAATCGCCTGTGGAGCGGGAAGAACTCGGCCTGGGGGTCGCTCCCCACTCCCAGTTCGCCCTTGAGTACGGGTTCGATCCTGGCGGCGATGAACCGGCCGAAGTGCTCCTCCGACTCCCACATGTCGAGCACGTGGAAACCGTCGTCGGCGAACCACGCCACGTGCAGCACACACCCGTCCGGAGGATCCTCTTCCCAACGCACCCTCTCGCGGACCTGCTTGTACAACTCGGGCGTGATCTCGGGCCACACAAAGGTCATGACGACGGCCATGAAGGTCCCTCTCGATCGTCTCGGCGCGCCACGATCTGCGCGCCGCGCACGACGACGCTGAGCAGGCCGCTCCGACCGGGCACGTCAGGCGGGCCATTCGGGCAGCAGACTCGCCGAAGTGCTGTCAGCCGAGGCTTTCTCTGCTGCTTCAAGGCCCGCACACGGCGCGGGCGCGGGCCGCCTCTGCGGCGCACTACGTGCAGCGAGCTGAGCAGGGAGAAAACCCTCTTTGGCTGAGGCCGGTCGGCTCCACGGCTTTAGCCACCTAGCCGGTCCGGGTCCCGCGTCGAAAGACCAGGGGGCCGCTCATGCACATTGCAGGCAGGTCCAAAGCCTGCCCGAGTGGCCAACCAGCGTACAGCCACCGTTAGTCAGACGAACCGGGGCGACTTCCGTTCCCGCATTCAGAAGGACGGGCGGAGGGTCCGGTCCCTGGAATCCATGGGCTTTCCCATCTCGGTCCCGCCCCGTCGACTCAGAGACGATCCGGTCCTGCTCGTCGCATCCGCTGCTTCAAGGCCACCCACCACGGACCTACCCCACCTTTCCGTCCCGGTTGCTCGTACTACTTCTCCTGTGCTTTCGCCGACGGCGCGCGACGGAATCGGTTGCGATCCGCCGCGCGCCGTTTCCCCTCTCAGCTCTTCCGGGGCGGCAGCCCAGAACTCGCCGTCGGGAGGGACTCCGCGTCGTTCAGCTACGACATTTCGGCTGTGACCTCAGCGTCAATCGGTCCACTTGCCCCCTACGTCGTGGCTGAGCTTGTGGTGGCCGTGCCCATCGGGCTTCTTGCCGTGGTCATGGCCGTGCTCATCGGGCTTCTTGCCGTGGTCATGGCCGTGCTCATCGGGCTTCTTGCCGTGGTCATGGCCGTCGTCTGTGGGCGTGGCCGTGGCGGTCGGGGTCGCCGTACCGGTCGGGGTCGCCGTACCGGTCGGGGTCGCCGTACCGGTCGGGGTCGCCGTACCGGTCGGGGTCGCCGTACCGGTCGGGGTCGCCGTACCCGTCGGGGTCGCCGTACCCGTCGGGGTCGCCGTACCCGTCGGGGTCGCCGTACCCGTCGGGGTCGCCGTACCCGTCGG
>NZ_JBHXSG010000008.1:19889-54829 GCF_042714835.1 Streptomyces sp. NPDC058678
CGGAGTCGCCGTACCCGTCGGAGTCGCCGTACCCGTCGGAGTCGCCGTACCCGTCGGAGTCGCCGTACCCGTCGGAGTCGCCGTACCCGTCGGAGTCGCCGTACCCGTCGGAGCGGTCCCGCACTCACCCTGGAAGATCGTGTTGGAGTCCAGCGTCACGGCGCCGTTGCGGGCCAGCAGCCGGCCGTTGACGGTCGTATTCGTATTGGCAGTGATCGAGGTCAAGGCCAGGACGTTGCCCACGAACGTGGAGCCGGTACCGAGAGTGGCCGAACTCCCGATCTGCCAGTACACATTGCACGGGTTGGCGCCATTGGTGAAAAGGACCCGGCTGGCGGATGCCGTCGTCAGCGTCGAACCCACCTGGAACACCCAGACGGCATTGGGGTCGCCCTGGCCGTTCAGGGTGAGAGTGCCGGTGATCTGGGCGCTGACGGGCACCTTGTAGACGCCCGGAACCAGCGTCTGGCCACCGAGTTCCACGGGATCTCCGGTGTACGTCATGTCCGCTGCCTGCCCGGCGGCCTGGTTGTACGCCGTGGTCAGATCGTTCTGTGCCTGAAGAGCCACGGCATTGGCAACGTGGATGGTGCCGGGCGGCAGCACGGCGCCGGGCGGGAACCCCGTTACCGCCGTACCCGGACTCACCCCGACGTTGCGCTCGACCGTCGTCGGGCCGGTGTTGGTGACTGTCGAACCAGCCAGCACCCCGAAATCTGCTGCCGTACCCAGAGGTACAGCCGTGGCAACAGCACTTGCGCGTGTCGGTGACATCGCGATTGCGGCGGCGGCGATCACTGCGGTTACTACCGCCGCGATCCAAAGCGACAAGGTGCGCCGTGGCGCACCAAGGATATGCAACGTCATCGTGGTATCCAACTCCTGTGGTGGGTGCTGCCTGACTGACAGTCCTGACGGCGGCATATTATTCGCGAAAGGGATCGATTTACGGTTAATTCGAAAGCCTTCACTGGAATTGGCTAACCGGTCGCGCCAATGCATAAAAATGCCCAATGGGCCGAATGGCGCTGACTGATTTACTCCGGACCGGTGACTGCACAATGCCGCTCAAATCGCATTCACCCAGAGCGAGCCGTCACGGAGTAAAGCTCCTTCACGATCCAGGAATCCGCGAAGAGGACCTAGCGGCTACCCGTGCTTACTGGACGCGATCGGAGCGCGGTGAAATAACAGTCGGGTCATGCCTGATCCACTCCGAACGCGCTAATATTGGCTGTGGGTTGGTGCACGCTCACGTGCGACCGCCCGGAAGGGCGGCTCCGGCGCCTAGACGCCGGAGCCGTTGTCGCAGCCGTAGGCGCGGCACCCCGGGAAGCTCCAGCATTGCCCGCTCCGGCACCGCCCGCAGATAGGACTCGCAAGGCCGGGAGGCGGAGGGCTGCCCAGCCCGCGATGACGGCGCCCCCCGGCGAAGACCGCGGCCCCAAAACCACCTGTCTGGCGGGGCCTTCAGTGGTCCAACCAGCCCAAGGACCACCGTGGATTCACCCAGTCGCTGATTCATAGCGCGTCCTCGAACCACACGGGCAGTGCATCTCGGCCAACGGGCGGTCCTGAGCGCCGGTGGCGTGACGGAGTGAGCGACAGATCTAGACCAACCCTTGGGTGAATGTGTGTCTGGTGGACGTCCAGGCCACGTACGCGGCCCCGACGGCTTCCGCGATCTCTGCGCCGGCCGCGACGGAACCGGCCGAGCCGAACCCCTCACAGACCTCCCTGTGCAGCAGCACGCCCGACAGCTGATCCGCACCGCCTGGGCGCTCGGCCGCCTCCCCCCACCTCAAGCTCTGGAAGTGGGCCCACATGCTCGGCTTCCGCGGCCGGTTCTCCAGCAAGTCCCGCGCCTGCCCGACGACCCTCGGCGCACTCCGCGACGTACGCCGCGCCTGGCGCACCGCCCGAGCCGAAGCCACCCGCTCCCGGGCCGGCCTTCCCGTCGACGACGAACACCAGCCTCGCCACCGCCTCCTCGTGGGCCCACCTCAGCAGCGGTTACCGCCCCCGGCGAAGAACTCCTCGCCGCCCAAGTCCCCCACGACAGAGCCCACACCGAACGCCCCAAGCAAGAAGGGCTGCTGCCTTCATGACGACGGCCGTGCTCACCGTGGACCAGGTCGCCGAGCGTCTCGGCATCAGCCGGTGGAAGGTCCACGGCCTGATCCGCTCCCGCGAACTCGCCTCCTTCAAGATCGACCGCTACCGACGAATCAGCGAAGCCGCCGTGGACGCCTACGTGTCCCACCGCACCGAACAGGACTGGAAGGGAACGGGCCAGGGCCTGATCTTCACCGCCAGGTACGGAACGCCCATCGAGCCGCGCAATCTGAACCGCTCCTTCGGCCTCGTCCATCCGGGCCGGCGTCCGCGAGGTCCGCTCTCACGACCTGCAGCACACCTGCGCGTCGCTGCTGCGCGAACAGGGCGCCGACGTCCGCATGATCACGGAAGTCCTCGGCCACAGCTCGATTCGAGTGACCACGGACATCTACACCTTCGTCCGGCTCGACTCGCAGCACTCGGCGTTCGATCGCGTCGGGGATGCCCTAAGGGGTGACGTCGAGAACGGTTGCCGTCAAACACCGCCATCAAGGCAAAAGCCAGAGGCCCTGTGGATTGCTCCACAGGGCCTCTGATCTGCTGTGCACTCGGCAGGATTCGAACCTGCAACCTTCTGATCCGTAGTCAGATGCTCTATCCGTTAAGCTACGAGTGCTTGTTCTGTTTTCCCGCCGCTCCGGCCCTTCCGGCCCGCTCGCGGCGACAGGAAGAACATTACATGACAGCCGCCGCCATGTGAAATCCGTTTGCCATACCGCTTGTGACCTGCGAAAACGACCCTCAGAGCGGGGTCGGGAACGACTGGGGAACGACGAAGCCCCGGCCGTGTCGACCGGGGCTTCGTGATCAAGCGCGGAGGCGGAGGGATTTGAACCCTCGATGGGATTGAAGTCCCAAACCGCATTAGCAGTGCGGCGCCATAGACCGGACTAGGCGACGCCTCCAGCACAGCCGCCCGCGCGAGCGCGAGTGGTGCGTGCAGATGATGACACAGTCGAGCGTGGTGTCACCAATCGCCTCCACGGTACTAGGCGGGCGGCCCGCAGGGCAAAGCGCAATGCTGCGGTGGCGGGAATCGCAACGTCCCGGCGGCGACCGCGTTAGTCAGGTCATGTTGCAGGTCACCCGGCTCGGCCGGTTCGCGCGGTTCGCCCCTCTCCTCGTCGGCGTCGGCTCTGCCGTAGCCCTGTCCGCGGTGCCCGTTGCCGCCGCCTCCCCGTCCCTCGCGCCGCCGCCCGTCCGGGACGAGGACCGGGCCAGGGGCGGTGACCACCTCACCGTCACCGTGCGGAACGCGGGCGGTGCAGCGGACGGGACGTACGAGGTGGACTGTCATCCGGGCGGGGGAAGTCATCCCGACGCCGGCGGGGCGTGTGCCGTCGTCGAGCGGAACACACGGTGGGGGAAGGACGCCTTCGCCGCCGTCCCCGGGGACAGCGTCTGCACCATGCAGTACGGCGGGCCGGCCACCGCCCATGTCACCGGGACGTGGGCCGGGCGGCCCGTCGACGCGCGGTTCGACCGCAGCAACGGCTGTGAGATCGGGCGGTGGGACCGGCTCGTGCCGCTGCTGCCCAAGGTCGGCCGACATGCATAGGGGACGACTCAGGGGTGGGAGTGGGGTGGACGTAGGGCAGGCACGGGGGAGGCGGAAAGAGGTGGTCGCGTCGGGGCGCAGCCGGTTCATGGCGGATGCCCCGACTCCGGAAAGCTGCGCCTCGGCGGGACGCCTGGTCGCGGATGGGGTCACACGTTCTACGTCACTTCGTCGTGCGACCTCCCTCTCATCCGGCGTCGCGAGCGCAACCACTGCCCTTAGACTCCCTCGCGTGACACGTCGCGGGCCGGTTGGCAAGATGGCCCGAGCGGTCGGCAAGGTGCGGTAACAGGGAGGAAGCGTCTCGTGAGCAGCAGGCCATCCCGAGGCGCTGCTCGCCTCGCAGCCATACTCGATGCGCTTCCCGATGCGTTGGTGCTGGTCAACGCCAATGGGACCGTGGTCAACGCGAACACGATCGCGCTCGAGGCATTCGAGGCGCCGGGAACCGCCCTGGTCGGGCGCGGGCTGCTCGACCTGCTCCCGCAGTTCGACTCCAAACTCATCCCCGGGTCCATGCGACGGCCCGACCACATGGATCCGCGGGGCCGGACCAAGCCGACCCGGATGATCGCCCGGCGGACCGACGGGACCGAGTTCCCGGTCGAGGTCACCAGCGCGAATTTGGAGAACGGCCAGCAGGCCTACGACAGCTCCGGCTACGGCGGCGACGAGCTGCTGATGCTCGTCGTACGGGACTTGACCGGAACCGTGGACACCGAGGCCGAGTTGGCCCGGTCGCAGCGGCAGACCGAGATGATCCTGCGGGCCGCGTCCGAGGGCGTCGTGGGGACGGACACCGACGGGCGGATCGTGCTCGTCAACCCGGCCGCCGCTCAGATACTGGGATACAGGGCCAGTGACCTCGGCGGACGTGAGCTGCACGATCTCGTGCTCCACTCCCGGGCCGACGGCACGCCCTTCCCGTACGAGGAGTCCCCGCTCGCCGACACCCTGCGCTCCGGGCGCAAGCACCGGGTGCGCGGGCAGGTGGTGTGGTCGAAGAAGGGCGAGAAGCTCCCGGTCGACCTGACGACCGCGCCGGTCCGCGACGGCGACCAGCTCGTCGGCGCCGTGCTGACCTTCACCGACCGTCGGCCGTACGACGCTCTCGCCGAGGAGAAGGCCGCCGCCGACAAGCGGCACGCGGAGGAGCTGGAGCGACTTTCCGAGGAACACGCCTCCGAGCTCACCGCGCTCCGCCAGAAGCACGTGAGTGAACTGGAGGAGCTCCAGGAGCAGCACGACGAGGACCTCGCCGCCGGCGAGGAGCGGTACGCCGCGCTCGGGGAGCGCGAGAAGGACCGGTACGAAGCCCTCGCCGGACGCCATGACCAACTCCTCACCCTGCTCGCACGCTCGCTGCGCGGGCCCCTCGACGAGCTGCGCCGCGAACTGGCCGCGCTGGCCGCCGACGACGCCGGGCAGCTGTGGCCCGAGGCCAACCAGGTCCTCCATCACCTGTCCGCCGGCTATTCGCGGATCACGACGCTCATCGACAACGTCCTCGGGTACCAGCGGCTCGACACCGGGACGGCCGGCATCACGCGTACGAACGTGATGCTCGACGCCGTCGTCGCGGCCGGTGTCGACGGGGCCGTGGAGCTCATCGGGCCCGGCCGCGTGCAGTTCGCCGTGCACGCGCCGCCCATCGAGGCCGAGGTCGACGCCCAGTTGCTCGCCACGGCCCTCGCGCACCTCGTCGCGGACGTCGCCGGCGTCGACGCCACCGGCAACTCGCCCGTCTCGGCGGGCGGTTACATGGACAACACGGTCGTCGTCGCGGCGGCGCAGCGCGGTGAGGTCGTGCGGATCGAGGTGCGCGGGCCGTACGCCGGGGGAGACCCGGTCCACGAGCCGATCGTGCGCGGGATCGTGCGTGCCCACGGGGGCGTGCTGCAGACGCACGAGGTGCCGGGCATGAGCGGCAGTGCGTACGTCCTCGAAGTGCCGCTCGGCGGCGGGGCGGGGGCCGTCACGGCCCCGGGCCCGGCCGCGCTGGAGGCGGCCCCCGCGGAGGCCGTGCTGCCCGAGCAGGCCACCGGCGGGCGACGGCGGGCCCGGCGGGCCACGACGGACGCCTTCCTGGACATCGAGGCACCCGGCGACGCCGACGGTGCCGGCTCCGAGGCGGAGGCCTCGGCGCCGACCGGGCGGCGCAGGCGGCGGGCGGCGAGTGCGCCCGCGCAGGAGATCGCGCCGGTTCCGGCCCAGACTTCGGACGACGCCGGAGAAGGTTCCGGCGGGGGTACGGGGCGGCGGCGGGGGCGGCCTGCCGAGGGTGCGGGTGGTGCGAGCGCGGGTGCGGGTGCGGGTGCGGGTGCACCGGCCGGTGCGGTCGAGGGGGTCGCTGCGGGTCCGGGTGCGGGCGCAGGCGCGCTCGGAGGTTCGGTCGCCGGTGTCGCCGAGGGGGCCGTCGTCATGGCCTCCGAGCATGCCTCCGGAACTGCGGCCGTCGGAACCGGGCTGGGCGGGACCGTGCCGCCGCAGGGCGTGCCCGCGCCCGGTGGCCGGGGTGCCCGGAGCGACGGTGGCGAACAGCACGCGTTGCCACCCGCCTTGCCTGCGTTGGCCTCCGGCGGAGCGGCGCAGGGCTCGGCCGGCGAGGGTGCCGAAGTTGCCGTAGACGTCGAGAACGCCGGGCAGCCGACCGGACGGCGCCGGCGTGCGCTGGCCGCCGCGTCGGAGCGGGCCGCCGCGCAGGAGGCGGGGCCCCGCGCGGTGTTCGCCCTGCCGCCCGCGGACTCGGACCGGGCGTCCGAGGGTGCGGAGGCCGCGGGGGCGGTTGCGGGTCAGGTTGCGGGGGCGGTTCCGGGTCAGGACCCGGGGCAGGTTGTGGGGGCGGTTCCGGGTCAGGCTCCGGTCGCTCCGGTCGCTCCGGTCGCTCCGGTCGCTCCGGTCGCAGCGGTCGCAGCGGTCGCTGGGCACGTTCCCGGACAGGTTCAGGTTCCGGGCCAGGTCGGTCCCGGTGACGCCCTCGTCGACGAGGGTCGGCACGATGCCGTACCGCACAGCCAGGCCGACGACCACACCCCACCACAGCCGCATCCCACGAGCGCGCCGACGGGGCGTCGTCGCCGTGCTGTCGGCCAGCGCGCGGAGGGGGAGCCGACCGAGGTTCCGGGAGCAACCGGGGCACCCGCTCAGGACGTTCCGGCGCAGGGTGTGCCTGGGCAGGCAGCGCCCGGTCGGGGAGTACCCGGGCAGGCTGTGCCCGGACAGGGAGTACCTGGGCAGGGAGTACCCGGGCAGGAGATTCCGGCCCAGGGAGCGCCTGTGCCGGCCGTCGGCGTGCCCCAAGCCCGCGTTGCCGAGTCCGGCACGGTCGGTCAGGGCGGTGCGGTCGCTCACGGCGGTGCGGCGGGGCAGCAGGTGCAGCCCGGCCAACCGGGTCAGCCTGTGCAGCAGCCGGGTCAGGCCGTGCAGCCAGATCAGCTGATGCAGCCCGCGCAACTCGGCGTCCCCGTTCAGCCTGGTGTCCCCGTACACCCCGGCGCCCCCGTCCCCGCGCAAGGCACCGCCCCCGGCGCTCAGGCAGGCCCCGGCCAGCCGGCACCCGGGCAACCCGCCCAGGCAGCTCCAGCCCAAGCTGCTCCCGGCCACCCCGTGCCGGGCCAGGCCGGGTCGGCGCCTGCCGTGTCCCCCGCCCCGGGCCAGCCCCTCCCGGCCGAGGCACCCCCTGGTCAGGCCCTCCCGCCCCAGGGAACTCCTGTCCAAGGCACCCCCGCCCAGAGCGCCACTGCCCAAGGCACCGCCCCGGGCACCCCCGGCACCCCGCCGCAAGGCACCCCCGCCCCCCAGCCATGGCCCACCGCCGACGACACGACCGGCGCCGCCGCACCCGTACCTCCCACCCCGGCAGCCCCACAGAACCCGCAAGCCGCGCAGGTCCCGCAACCCCCGCAGCCCCACCCCGGCACCCCCCTCGCCCCGGAGAACGGGAGCAACGGGAGCAACGGGGCCACCACCACCGCATCCCACCCCCGTGCCGCCCAACCGCTCCCCGCCGAGGCCGCCTCCGCGCCCGTGGACCCGAACTCCACGCAGGGGCGGGCGATCAGTGTGCGGACGTTGGGGCAGGGTGTGCCGTTCAATCGGCAGGCGGTGCAGGTGCAGCAGCCCTCGGCGGTCGGACCGCTGCCGTCGGCCACGCCTCCCCCGAACCAGCCGGGCGGTTCCGGCAGGCGCCGCAAGCTCGGTACGCGGCCCGACCCCGCCGCCGCGGCGGCCCCCGAGCAGACGGCCCGCCCGCACCCGTCGAACGAGCAGCCCGCCGTACAGCCGCAAGCGCAGTCCCAGCCGTCGCTCGCCGGGCAGTCGCGACTGGTGGGGGCGACCGAGGGCACCGGGCGGTCGTACGCCATAGGAGCGCCCGACGAGAACGCCGCCGAGGGCCCCGAGCCGCTGGACGGTCCTGGTGGGGCCGTCGAGATCGCGAACACGCCGCGCCCGCAGCCGATGGACGACGAGTTGCCGCCGGAGCCGCTCGACAATCCGCGACGGCTGCTGGTGTGGCCCGCGCCCGACGTCACGACCCAGCAGGCGCTGAGCGACCGTGGGTACCGGCCGGTCATCGTGCACTCGCGCGAGGAGGTCGACGCGCAGATCGCGGCGTTCCCCGCCGCGCTGTTCGTCGACCCGCTGACCGGGCCGATCACCCGGACCGCGCTGCAGTCGCTGCGGCAGGCCGCCGTTGCCGCGGAGGTGCCGGTGCTTGTGACGGCCGGGCTCGGGCAGGCCTCGCGCGAGGCGGCGTACGGCGCCGATCCCGCCGTGCTGCTCAAGGCGCTCGCGCCGCGTGACACCGAACAGCATCCGCCGCGCGTGCTGTTGATCGAGGAGCACGCTGAGATCGCGCTCGCGCTGACCGCGACGCTGGAGCGGCGCGGGATGCAGGTGGCTCGGGCCGCGAGTGATGCGGATGCGGTGACGCTGGCCGGGCAGCTCAGGCCGAATCTCGTGGTGATGGACCTGATGCAGGTTCATCGGCGGCGGGCCGGAATCGTGGACTGGCTGCGCGCGAACGGGCAGCTCAACCGCACTCCGCTCGTCGTCTACACGGCCGCCGTCGACCAGGCGGACCTGCCGCGGCTGGCGTCGGGGGAGACCGTCCTCTTCCTTGCCGAGCGGTCCACCAGCAGCGAAGTGCAGGCACGGATCGTGGATCTGCTGGCCCGGATCGGGACCAACTAGCCGGCCTCCCTCAGAGGGCGGCGCGCAGGCTGATCGCGCCCGCCCCAGGGACTCGGTTCGTGCCTGCACCCGCGTACGAGGTGTCTTGCGCGTGTGCCGGGCAGGAGCCGCGGGCCCCGCCCGGCGCACGCATGGGTTCGCCGGGCAAGGACCGTGAGCTCCGCCCGGCGCCGCATGTGTTCGCCGGACGGATGTGGGTCAGAGCCGCGTGACGTCCAGCTCGCCCTCCGCGTACTGCCTGCGCAGCACCTTCTTGTCGAACTTGCCGACGCTCGTCTTCGGCACCGCCTCGACGATCGACCAGCGCTCCGGGAGCTGCCACTTGGCGATGTGGCCCTCGTCGGCGAGGAAGGCGCGCAGGGTCTCGAAGTCGGCGGTGGAGCCCTCCTTGAGGACGACCGTGGCCAGCGGGCGCTCGCCCCACTTGTCGTCGGGGACGGCGACGACGGCGGCCTCCGCGACGTCCGGGTGGGACATCAGCGCGTTCTCCAGCTCCACCGAGGAGATCCACTCACCACCGGACTTGATGACGTCCTTGGCGCGGTCGGTGAGGGTGAGGAAGCCGTCCGCGCTGATGGTGCCGACGTCACCGGTCTTGAGCCAGCCGTCCTCGCTGAACTTGTCGGCGGGGCACAGCGGTTCGGCGTCGGGGCCGTTGTAGTAGGCGCCGGCGATCCAGGCGCCTCGCACCTCCAGCTCGCCGGCCGACTCGCCGTCCCAGGGGAGGCGTTCGCCGCCGGGGCCGGTGAGGCGGGCCTCGACGCCCGCCGGGAAACGGCCCTGGGTCAGGCGGTACGCGAACTCCTTCTCCGTGCCCACCGCATGGGCCGGCGGCCGGGCGACGGTGCCGAGCGGGGACGTCTCCGTCATGCCCCAGGCGTGGCAGACCCGCATGCCCAGCTTGTCGAACGCCTCCATCAGGGAGGGCGGGCACGCCGAGCCGCCGATGGTGACCTGGGTGAGGGAGGAGACGTCACGCGGCTTGGCGGTCAGTTCGGCGAGCAGACCCTGCCAGATGGTGGGTACGGCGGCCGCGTGCGTCGGCTTCTGGGACTCGATCATCTCGGCGAGCGGAACCGGCTGGAGGAAGCGGTCCGGCATCAGCATGTTCACGCCGGTCATGAAGGTCGCGTGCGGCAGACCCCAGGCGTTGACGTGGAACTGCGGGACCACGACGAGCGAGGTGTCCTCGTCCGTCAGGCCCATCGACTGGGCCATGTTGACCTGCATGGAGTGCAGATAGATGGAACGGTGGCTGTACACCACACCCTTGGGGTCACCCGTGGTGCCGGAGGTGTAACACATCGCGGCGGCCTGGCGTTCGTCCAGCTCCGGCCAGTCGTACGTGGTCGGCTTCCCGGCGATGAGCTCCTCGTACTCGTGTACCTGGACCGCGCCGGCGTCCGCGAGCAGCGAACGGTCGCCCGGACCCGACACCACCACGTGCTCCACCGTCTTGAGGTGCGGCAGGAGCGGGGCGAGCAGCGGCAGCAGCGAACCGTTGGCGATCACGACCCGGTCGGCCGCGTGGTTCACGATCCACACCAACTGCTCGGGAGGGAGACGGAGGTTGAGGGTGTGCAGGACCGCG
Organism: Streptomyces sp. NPDC058678; assembly: GCF_042714835.1. Taxonomy (NCBI): domain Bacteria; kingdom Bacillati; phylum Actinomycetota; class Actinomycetes; order Kitasatosporales; family Streptomycetaceae; genus Streptomyces; species Streptomyces sp. NPDC058678. Next base: position 30,350 of record NZ_JBHXSG010000008.1, read on the forward strand.
CCCATGGAGGGGATCGCGAAGTAGGCCTCGACGTGCTCGGCGTTGTTCCAGGCAAGCGTCGCCACCCGCTCGTCGCCCGCGACTCCGAGGTCCTCCCGCAGCGCGTGTGCCAACTGGGCCGCACGGTCGCCGATCTCGGCGAAGGAGCGCCGGTGCGGCTCACCCTCGCCGGTCCATGTGATCACCTGTGATGTGCCGTGGATCGTCGACCCGTGGGTCAGGATCCTCGAGATCAGCAGCGGTACGTCCTGCATCGTGCTCAGCACGGTGTCCTCCTGGGGCGACATTGCCTAGGCGGTGGTAAGGGCTGCGCAAAGTCTGCGCGCATACCGCGCGGTATGTCACTAGGAAGGCGTGATCGATCAGGTCACGTTGCGGTCGACGTGTGAAGGACGGTACCGGTCCGGCGCTACCGGACCAGCACCAGCTCGGGGTCCTCGCGCAGCTTGCCCAGCGCCCGGGACACGGCCGACTTCACCGTGCCCACGGAAACCTCCAGCACCTCGGCCGTCTGGACCTCGCTGAGGTCCTCGTAGTACCTGAGGACGACCATCGCCCGCTGCCGGGCGGGCAGCTTCATGATCGCCCGCCACATGGCGTCGTGCAGCGCCTGCTGCTCGGCCGGGTCGTCACCGGCGGGAGCCGCCTCCGGCTCGGGCAACTCCTCGCACACGAACTCGTCGACCTTGCGCTTGCGCCACTGCGACGTCCGCGTGTTCAGCAGCGCCCGGCGCACATAGCCGTCCAGGGCACGGTGGTCCTCGATCCGCTCCCAGGCGACATACGTCTTGGTCAGTGCGGTCTGCAGCAGATCCTCCGCATCGCTCGGGTTCGCCGTGAGCGACCGGGCGGTACGCAGCAGCACCGGCTGGCGGGCCTTCACGTACGACGAGAACGAGGGGTACGGAAGGGTCTGCGTCGCCGGCGTGGCGGCCTTCGAAGCGCTGGTGCAGACGGGTGTGGTCATGGCTCCACGCTATGAGCGAGCACGCCTCCGGCTCATCGGCCGCAGGTCCCGAAGACGAGTCCGCCTCAGGTTGTAGGGGTGGTGCCGACTGCACCTCCTGAAGGTGGACGAGCGGGCCCGGCCTACTGCGGGTTTACCCCTGGGGGTGCACGCCTGCCCGTGCCGGTTCATCCGTCGGCGGTAAGCACCAGACCCGAGGTCGGCACCCCCGTCCCCGCTGTCACCAGGATCCGCTCGGCGCCCGGTATCTGGTTCGCCGCCGTGCCGCGCAGCTGCCGTACTCCCTCCGCTATGCCGTTCATACCGTGCAGGTACGCCTCCCCGAGCTGTCCACCATGGGTGTTGAGGGGTAGCTCGGCCCGGTGCACGAAGTCCGCCCCCTCCCCCTTTGCGCAGAACCCGAACTCCTCCAGCTGCATCAGCACGAACGGTGTGAAGTGGTCGTACAGGATCCCCACGTCGATGTCGGCGGGGGTGCATCCGGCGGTCCGCCAGAGCTGTCGGGCCACCACGCCCATCTCCGGCAGACCGGTCAGGTCGTCGCGGTAGAAGCTGGTCATCTGCTCCTGCGCCCGGCCCGCGCCCTGGGCGGCCGCCGCGACGACGGCGGGCGCCTGGGGCAGGTCGCGGGCCCGCTCCGCCGAGGTGACGACGAATGCCTGGCCGCCGTCGGTCTCCTGGCAGCAGTCCAGCAGGCGCAGGGGTTCGACGATCCAGCGGGAGGCCGCGTGGTCGGCGAGGGTGATGGGCCGGCCGTGGAAGTACGCCGCCGGGTTGGTCGCCGCGTGTCCGCGGTCCATGACGGCCACGTGGCCGAAGGCCTCCGGGGTCAGGCCGTACGTGTGCAGATACCGCTGTGCCGCCATCGCCACCCACGACGCCGGGGTGAGCAGTCCGAAGGGGAGGGACCAGCCGAGCGCGACTCCCTCGGCCGACGGCTCCCGGTGCTGCACGCCCGAGCCGAATCTCCGCCCCGACCGCTCGTTGAAGGCCCGGTAGCAGACCACGACCTCTGCCACGCCCGCGGCGATGGCGAGTGCCGCCTGCTGGACGGTCGCGCAGGCCGCGCCGCCGCCGTAGTGGACGCGGGAGAAGAAGGACAGCTCGCCCATCCCGCACGCCTGGGCCACGGTGATCTCCGGGCTGGTGTCCATCGTGAACGTGACCATCCCGTCCACGTCGGCCGGCCGCAGCCCGGCGTCGTCGAGTGCCGCCCGCACGGCCTCCGCTGCGAGGCTCAGCTCGCTGCGTCCCGAGTCCTTGGAGAACTCCGTCGCCCCGATGCCGACGATCGCCGCCCGTCCGCCGAGGGTGTCGCGGGTACGTACGCTCATCCCGCCTCCCCCGCCGGGACGGTGACCGTCACGGTGCCGGTCACGTGTCTGCCGATGGCGTTGGTTCCGACCACATGGACGGTCGCGGTGTCGGCGGCCACGTCCTCGATCGTGCCCGTCAACACCATCGTGTCCCCGGGGTAGTTGGGGGCGCCGAGTCTGATGGCCACCCTGCGGAGTGTGGCCCGTGGGCCGAAGTGGTCCGTGATGTACCTCCCCACCAGGCCGTTCGTCGTCAGGATGTTCATGAAGATGTCGGGGGAGCCTTTCTGACGGGCCAGTTCGGCGTCGTGGTGGACGTCCTGGTAGTCCCGCGAGGCGATGGCTCCGGCGACGACGAGGGTGCGGGTGATCGGGATCCGGAGCGGTGGGAGTTCGTCACCGGGTTTCATGAGGCCTCCTCCCGGGCGCGGAAGACGGGCAGCACCAACTCCTCGTCGCACTGCTGGAATTCGAGCCGGACCGGCTGACCGATCCGCACTTCGTCGTGCGGCGTTCCGACCACGTTGCTGATCATCCGGACGCCTTCCGCCAGCTCTATCAGGGCGACGGCGTAGGGAGGGTCGAAGGCGGGGAAGGGCGGGTGGTGCAGGACCACGTACGAAAAGACCGTCCCCTCGCCGCTCGCTTCGAGCGTGTCCCAGGCCGGGCAGCCGCAGCTGTTGCAGCCGGGCAGCCAGGGGTGGCGCAGGGTGCCGCAGCCGGTGCAGCGCTGGATCAGCAGCCGGTGCTGCCGGACGCCCTCCCAGAAGCCGGAGTTGTCGCGGTTGACGACGGGACGGGGGCGGCGCGGCGGTTTCTCCCGGCGGCTTGCCGGGGCGTACTTGAGGATGCGGAAGCGGTGGGTGCCGGCCAGGTCCTCGCCCACTTTGACGTCCATGCGGGTCGTCACGAAGTACCCGGTGCCGAGCTTGGTCGTCTTGCGCTCCGACACCGACTCGATCACCGCGTCGAACGTGATCTCGTCGCCGGGCCGCAGCGCTCTCACGTAGTCCTGCTCGCAGTCGGTGGCGACGACCGAGGTGCAGCCCGCCTCGTCGAGAAGGGCGAGGAGTTCGTCGTACGCCTCGGTCCTGCCGATGTGGCCGCTGTGGCCGGAGAGGCCGCCCATGGTCCACACCTGGAGCGTGGTGGGCGGTGCGATGGCGTCCGGGCCCGCATACGCCGGGTTGGTGTCCCCCATCGCCTCGCACCAGTGCCGGATCATGGGCGCGTTGACGGGGTCCTTGCCGGCGCCGGCGACCGCGGAGGGCCGCCCCTCATAGGCTTTCAGTCGTTTCTCCAGGTCGTCTCCCTTGTCCCCAAGGGTCCCCGGGTCATCGCTCGCCCCCTGCTCGCTGTGCACCATCGCCCCCTCGTCATCTCGTGCCGCAATGCGTTGACACTTCTGGTACACCGCTGCCGCCGGGCAGGTTCCCACTGATTTCGCGAAGATTTCTGACTGTCCGTCAGATAAGACTGGGTGTCAAGGTCGACGGCCCGCAGGCGAAAGCCCCCACACAGCACCCCGTGCACGGGAGGGCCGGAGAGCCGATGCCGGGAGCCGCGGCCCCCTCGCACCACCACCATTTCCAGCCATTCCACCCCCCTCGGCGCGCCGGACCAGCCCCCTCTTCCCTTTTTCGAACACACGTACGAAAATAGATCCATGGCCACCACCGACCGGCAGGCCACGACGCTGGCCCTCGCGCACGCCCTGTCAGCCGCCGAACGCGGACTGGCCGTCATTCCCCTGTCCCGGACGAAGCTCCCGGCCCTGCGCTCCCCCCACCACGACGACCCCACGGCCACGCCCTGCCACGGCGAGTGCGGCCGCCTCGGCCACGGGGTCTACGACGCCGCCACCGACCCCGCGCGCATCCGCGAACTGTTCGCCGCCGCGCCCTGGGCGACCGGCTACGGCATCGCGTGCGGCCTCCCGCCCCACCACCTGATCGGCGTGGACCTCGACATCAAGTCCGACACCGACTCCTCGGCCGCCCTGCGTGAACTGGCCCTGCGCCACCTGTTCACGATCCCCGACACCGTCGTCGTCCTCACGCCCAGCGGCGGCCGTCACCTCTGGCTGAGCGGCCCGCCCGACGTCGTCGTCCCCAACTCGGCCGGCCGGCTCGCCCCCGGCATCGACATCCGAGGCGCCGGCGGCTACCTCGTCGGCCCCGGCTCCCGCACCGACCACGGCGCGTACGCCACCGCCCCCGGCACCGCCCACCTCGCCCCCGCGGCCTGCCCGCCCGCGCTGCTCCGCCTCCTGCTCCCGCCGCCCCGCAGCCAGCACCCCACGCCCCCGTCGACCGGCGGGCACGGCCAGGGCCTCGTCCAGTTCGTTCTCGCCGCCCACGAGGGCCAGCGCAACACCCGCCTGTTCTGGGCGGCCTGCCGCGCCTATGAGGACGGCATCGGCCCCGCCCTCGTCGACCCGTTGGTCGACGCGGCCCTGAACACCGGCCTCAGCGAACGCGAGGCCCGAGCGACGATCGCGTCGGCGGCACGGATGACGGGGCACCGGCCGTGAGGACACGGCCGCACGAGTGACCAGCGAGATCCTCAGTGCCATGAGGAAGCGAAATTCCCGGGAGCACGATGCACGACCACCCTAAAGTGCCGACCATGTCCCTGACACGCGTGGTCCTCACCTCCGGCCGCTCGCTCGACCTCTCCGAGCTGCGGCTGTCCTCCACGTACGGCGGGATGCTGGAGGGCTATCCCTGCAAGCCGCTCAACGAGATGAGGATCAAGGGCCTTCTGCGGGCCGCCGAGCACACGTTCCCCACCACGCCCGTACACCTCGTCCCGCCCCCGCGCGAGTACCCCGACCAGTACGCCGGAGGCTTCGGGCCGGTGGAGGTCCTGCCGTCCGTGGCGTGCGTCGGCTCCTTCCGCTCCGCGTCCCTGCACCCGGAGCACGACCCGATCCTGTACCGCTCCGCGCTTACGGTCGTCTGGTTCCAGCCCACGACACACGTGCCGTCGGGCTGCGACGCGGAGGCCGCGCTGCGGGACATCGCCTGGGACGAGCTGGCGCGGGACTACGAGCTGTAGCCCCGGAAATCCCGTTTCTCGCCGGGCCACCGGTGTGCCAGTGTCACCCGGTGACCGTTTCCCAATCCGACCTGCTGCGCCGCCAGTTCGACCTCACCTGGTCGCTGTTCGAATACCATCTCGACCGGCTCGAACCCGAGGACTTCCTGTGGGAACCGGCGCCCCACTGCTGGACGGTACGCCGGACCCCCGACGGCACCTGGCTGCCGGACTGGGCGGACACCGAGCCCGACCCGGTCCCCGTGCCGACCATCGCCTGGCTGAGCTGGCAGGTGGGGCGTCACCCTCGATCACGTGGAGGGCCGCCCGCCGCGCGCCCGAACCGACGTCGCCTGGCCCGGCGCCGGAAAACCCACGGTCGAATGGCTCCGCGACCTCCGCAGCGCCTGGCTGACCGCCCTGACCCGCCTCACCGACAAGGACCTGTCCGCCACAGCCCCCTTCCCCTGGCAGGACGACCCCGAGCACACGATCGCCGACATGCTCGCCTGGGCGAACACCGAGCTGATGAAGAACGCGGCGGAGATCGGGCAGTTGCGCTTGCTGCGGGCGGCTTCGTAGGCAGCGCGTCACGCGCGAAGGGGCACCCCGGATCGGGGCGCCCCTTCGTACCTGCGCGGTGGGTGTGGGATTTGAACCCACGGTGACATCGCTGCCACGACGGTTTTCAAGACCTTTCGACGATCAACGGCGCCGAGGTATCCACCGCAGGTCAGACGGGTGCGAGCGCCCCCGCCGAGCCGTCGTCATCGTCGTCGTGCCCGCTACGTACCCCACGGCCCCACGGTCGAGACCGTGCCCGTTGAACCAGGAGACCGACGCTTCGGCCACCTGATCATCACGGAGGGCCTAGCAGTTGCCGCACTTACCTGGGCGAGAACCTGATCGCGACCGGAGCGCGGCTGTCAGGGACAACTCCGAGCCGCGCCAAGCGGGATGCTGCTGTTGGTGGGTCGGAGCACTCTCACGTGCGACAGAACGGAAAGGGCGGCCCTCCGTCTAGACGGAGGGCCGTTGGCGCAGCCGTCGGCGCGGCATCACGGAAGGCTCCAGCACCGCAGACTCCGGCACCGCCCGCAAATAGGGCTCGCGAGACTGGAAGGCGGAGGGCTGCCCAGCCTCGATGACGGCGACCCAGGCGAAGATCGCGCTCCAGAGCCACCCGTTTGGCGGGTCCTTCAGTCATCCAACCAGCCAGAGGACCACTGTGCAGATCCCCCAGTTGCTGATTTAGAACCTTCTCGATTCACACGGGCAGAGCATCCCGGCCAGCGGGTGGTCCTGAGCGCCGGTGGGCGGGATGGAGCCAAGCTGCGGTACAGCAGGTTCATTACTGGGGGTGCCCCCGACGAAGTCGAGGGCACCGACCTGTCATTCCTGGTTCAGAAGCTTGATGGTGGGGTTGCCCAGAACGTTAGCGTTGTGCAGAGCGCTGGCGTTGTCCGCTTTGATGGGAACCAGACCGAGGAGATTATCGTCGGCGCTTGCCGGAGAGCCGAGGACAGCGACAAGAGCCGCTGATCCGATCAGCACGCTAGCGATTCGATGCATTTTTTTCTGTCTCCTTGATGTGGGTGGACGCCGATTGACCCGGCGCAGGCTTGGCAGTCTCATGCTTCCCCTGTCGAGGCGGATTTATATGACTATCACCCGAGTGCTCCGAGTGGCATCGTGCGGCCCGACGACCGAAAGGAGGAGAATTCCCGTGCCTGGCCCGCCTAGGACCGCTGCGAAGCTCGAGAAGCTTCGCAGTGACTCCTCGAAGAAGAAGCTGAACGAAGCGATCCTGAGCCTGTGACGGCGGCTCCCGCCCTCGCCGGCTGACGTCGAGGGCGACGGGCTAGCGCTAGCCGAGTGGAACCGTGTTGTTCCCGAGCACTGTCGGCTCGGTCGCGCAACGGTCATAAGACGGTACGAGGAGCCATATGCCGATGCGTCTGTATGCGATCACGCGACTATGCGCGTTGTCTCAGCACCTGGAGCCTCTGTGCCCTCTCATGACCGATGCAAATAGAGCTACGGATCAGAAGGTGACGAGGGAGGTGATGCGGGGGCCGTTCGACAGTCCGGAGTCACGGCTGCGTCACTCAGACGGCGTCCCTCCCACTGGTGCGGGAGGGACGCCTGGGAGAGGTACACCAAGGGAGAAAGATTGGTGCATTTTAATAATACTTTCCACCGGATCGGGTAGATTATGCCGGTCGCCGTTCGCTGAGCCTCGAATGGAGGAGCACTGGCGCCGGACGTTGAGAACGGAACCGGCCCCTCGCCTGTGAAAGGCACCAAAAGGCGCCTGTGATCGTCGACGCGTGACGGCCTCGTCAAGTGGATCGGCCGTTCTTGGCCATTGGGGAGGCGAAGCAACGCCGTATTGCTGCGCTGCTTGCCAGCAGCCAGCACCGGCGCACCACGCAGGACGCCCAAGTCTCATCAGAAGGCGCTCTTGCGCATCGCGCCGTCGCTTGCGAAGCGGTTTTGGAAGCACGTGGAGACCTTGCCCGGCGGGGGTGACGCTGCTCTTCACCACGCCTGCGGGCAAGCCCTTGCGCTACGACCAGTGGCGCAAGGCGTACTTCGATCAGGCGGTGTCGGCGGCCGGTCGGACCGACGTGACCCCCGCACGATCTCCGCGCCTCGCACGGTACTTGGGTCGCCGACCGGTACGGCGTGATGACGGCCGCTCATCGGCTCGGCCACTCGAATGCGAGCGTGACCACGCGCTATTACGCTCGACCGGTCGCCGGTCTTCACGAATTCCGAGATCGTGAAGAAGCTTTTCCCCGTGACGGCCCGCCCTGGCGCCCGTTTGGAGTAAACCAGCCAACACCACCCGGCCCATTACACATCTCTATGCATTGGCGTGATTGGTTGGTTAATTCTGGCGAAGGCTCTCGAATCAACCGTGAATCGATCCCGTCCTCGAATAATATGCCACCGTCAGAACCGTCAGTCAGACACCACCCACTCGCAGGAGCTGAGCCCCCCGATGACTCTGAATATCCCGGGTGTGCACCACGGCGCACCTTGTCGCTTTGGATCGCGGCGGTAGTAACCGCGGTGATCGCCGCTGCCGTAATCGCGATGTCACCGACACGCGCAAGTGCCGTTGCCACGCCTGTGCCTGCGGGTACGGCAGCAGATTTCGGAGTACTGGCTGGTTCGACAGTCACCAACACCGGCCCGACGACTGTCGAGCGTAACGTCGGGGTGAGTCCGGGTGCGGCAGTCGTGGGGTTCCCGCCCGGCGCCGTGCTGCCGCCCGGCACTATCCACGCTGCTGACGCCGTCGCTTCCCAGGCTCAGAACGATCTGACCACGGCGTACAACGTCTACGAGTAGCCGAAGGGCCGTGCCCCTGCCGTGCCGATCGCCCGGTAACCGGCGGGGAACCACGGGCGTTGACGGGCAGCGCACATGAGATCGGCCCCTGATCGATTCGCCTGGTCAGGGGCCGTTCACGTGCGGTGGGTGTGGGATTTGAACCCACGGTGACATCGCTGCCACGACGGTTTTCAAGACCGCAGCGGATCGATTAGTCAGGCCGCCTCTGACCTGCACCTTTTCCAATGGCGCGCGTTCTCCCTGTGGCCCTCTGGCCAGAGGATGGCCAAAGGAAGGCGTGGTGGCTCCTCCCCGGCTCGCAACTTAAGGCCTCCGCGAGGCACGCTGCCCCCACACCCCGGCCACTATCGCCTCCGTGTAGTGCCGCTCTACGAGGTGGTCTTTCGTGTCCGCGCTATCACCTGATCAACCACCCTGTCAGCCTCACCATCACTTCCTGCTTCTCGGAGCATGTTGGCGTACAGGAGCCCTGACCCGACGTTCCCACTTCCGTCAGCCCAGCAGGTTCTCAGAATCTCCAAAGCTTCACCTGTTTTTTCCTGCGCAGAGAGAATCTTTGCTAGGTCCCGATTATCCCTATCATTACGATCAGTTATTGACCTTAGCAGTGTTTCAGATTCCGCCAATTTACCTTGTAGCGCCATTGCGTTAGCAGTCAGAGACTTAACATGCCGTTCGCTCGAAATGGGTGACGTGGTAGCGACCGATTCAGCCAGTGCAAATTCCGACCGCTTGAGGAGAGACGACAAATATGAGTGCAAGAAGTCGGCATCATTGGGCTTCATTCTAGAAGCAAGCTCATAGTAATTGTGAGCTTCGCGATTTTCCTTGATGGCCTCCAAATAGGACGCCAGGAACCAAGCGTATTCCGCATTATTGGGATCCCTCCGAAGAGCGTTCCGTTCATGCCGGGCCGACTCAGTAAAATCCTCGTAATGCTCGTCGAAAAATCTCGCTACACGATGCGCCGCTGGCGCCGATTGCATATCGAGGCCACGACACTTTTCAACCACTTGGGAGATTTTTTCGTATTCTTGAAGGTCTTCGAGAATACTGAGGTAGGGATCCATAAGCATTGATGCCCACCGTTCTCCAATTTCCTCCGCTAGGTAGGCTGCAGCAGCATTAGCTCCCCTGTCCTTCAAGAGTCGCAAGGACATCTCATAGCGGGCGGCATCCTCCGCGCTGACGTAGTATCCGAGCGCATCTTCCATTCTGAAGCGTTTCGAGTCTTCTCCCGCAGTCGCTACAGTACGCCCCTCCATGGTTTCGCGAGCCTGCGATCGAGCGGCTTTCCATAAGGGATGGAAATCGTCGGAGTCTCCACCGAGCGCCTCAACAATCAGCTCCAATGCGCCCCAGCGAGGGGTCCGTTTCCCCGACAAAGCCTGATGGACCGTGCTGTGGCTGACCACGCCGCCCGTGCGACCTGCGACCGTGCGCATAGATGGCTCGCCAGCATGCAGGTGGAGGTCGCGCAACCTCGCCGCCAACCGGTGTGCCGCATTTGCATCAACCACGACATTTGCCTCCTTTTGGATGTAACGTTTCGTAAGACGTTACAACAGCGATGGTTCGCCTGGTGGCGTCTTGTAAAGATCCATAATGCTTCGTCGATATATGTAATCGTTACAATTTCGCGCCCCATCCTGAATGCATGAGCAAATCAGGGCGTCGACCCAAAAATCGACCGTCAATTCCGACAAGCAACTTCCATCGATGGCTAATTAAGCTTCAACTGGCAACGGCAGCACTAACGCTCATCGGCCTCCTCCTGGAGCTGGTAACTCGCCTCTTGGTGGTCTTCCAGCTTCTCTGAGTCCATTTCCATGAATCGGTAGGGGCTCCGCCGCGTATGGCGGAGCCCCTACCGATTTAGTGACGACAAGTCCAGCCTTACCCGGCTCTTCCGACACAAGCCGACACCTGCTGTAAGCGCCCTTTGGTCAGGGGAAAGTCGCTCCTGAGACCATGCGGGGGGACGCATGGATGACGATCACGCTTCTCGCCGCCCCCGGATCGCGCTGCCAGTGCTGAGGGCCACAACTTCACTTGCGAGCGAGAAGTAGCCCAAACATGTTGCAGAGCAGGGCCACTCCTCCAGTCGCTACCGTGATCGGCTGCGTGAGAGACGGGTGCTCATAGGTGACGTACGCGAGACCTGCTCCTGTGAGAAGCAGGGTCACAGCCGCGAGGAGTACGAGCACAGCATTCGGCGCCTGAGGGCCCGTGAACATGGAGGTTTCCTTCGATGGGGCGTGCGATGCACGCGGCGGAAGTAGCCAGGAGTCGCGGCAAGGTTCGCCGCCTCACTGCTGCCTAATGCTTTGCGGGGGCGCCGCCCGAAAGCCTTGACCACCAACGAGGATGCCAGCAGAAAATGCGAAATCAATCGGTTACAAGCTGCGGAAACCCGCACTGCGGAAACCCGCAGATGATCATGAGTACTCGCGGCCCGACCGCTCAAGCAGCGAAGGGGAGCCGCTCGGGAGTCGGGGTGTGATCCGTAAAGCCGTGGTCCGCCGGCATCGCCGCGCGTTGCGCCAACCATCCGGAGACTCTTGGTCCGCCATTCACTGCGACCCCTTCACGAACGGTGCGGACGTGCGTGAACCCTTGGTTCAGGTAGTACCGCTGGAGTCCTTCGTTCGTCGTCCACGCGTCCAGCCGGACCCATCGAGCGCCCGCACGGTGCGCACGGTCACTGGCCCAATCGAGCAGTCGTCCGCCGAGGTTCTGTCCGGCGTACTCGCGGGCGACCGTGAGCTTATTTACGAACATCGACGGTTCGGCCAACTCATCGTCAGTCCACAGATTCTCTTCGGCCTGAGGGGTCAGGGTGATGGTGGCGGCTGTCGTGTGTCCGTCGCGCAACATGAAGACAGTGCCAGCCTCAATCGTGGCCAGCAGCTTGTCAGCGGGATACGGCCGACTCCACTGGTCCGACCCCATGTCCCGCAACCAAGCTGCCGCCTCTTGACGAAAGACGAGCAGCTTGGTCACGTCGTGCGGTTCTGCCGGAGTGATGATCACGTGTTCTCGCCCCGGGCGGACAGTTCGCCGATCTCGTAGTTCATGCGGTTCAGGTCCCCTCGGAACGTCGTGATGGTGCACCGGATCGGACGGTCTGCGGAGTAGCCGGTACGCGTCCAGAGCATCACGGGCACTCCAGCTCCGATCTCCAGAAGCCGGGCTTCCTCCGGCGTGGGCATCCGGGCGGCGATCTCATCGAAGTACCCCACCTGCTCGATTCCTCGCGATGCGAGATAGCGGGTCGTGCCCTCCTCGATGTCTCCCGGCTCAGCCAGTCTCGGTGATGCATCGACCAGCCACGACGGATAGTAGGTCGCCTGTGTGGACCACGGAACGTCGTCCACATAGCGATGACAGAACCGCAATACAGCCGTCGTACCTGCGGAGACCTTGAGTCGCTCAGCGACATCATCCGGAGCCGGGAGCATCTCCACGCGGAACCTCTGGTGAGGCCGGCGCCCAGCGTTCGTCACGTCGGTGCTGTAGGCATCGCCGTTCTGCGGGAACTCCAGGTTTTCGAAGCGGGACGCGTTCAGCTCGAAGACCTCGTGCTTGGCGACGTCATATCCAAGCCCTTGGCTCGACGTGATGAGTCCCTGCGTGACCAGCAGCGAGAGACCTGAACGCACAGTGTTCCGCGACGCGTCGAAGCGGGCTGAAAGCTCACTCTCGGACGGCAGCCGAGACCCTGGCGGATAGGTGCCGTTGTCGATCTCACGGCGCAGGGCGTCGGCCAACTGCCGGTACTTCGGCTGCTTGCTCATGCTCCCATCATGGACCACTCGCGCAACTTGTTGGTACATGCGGACTCCAAACGCTTGACGACTCACCCTCCGTGGGTGCAGCATCACTGCATCAGCTTGTACCAACAAGCTGAGCAGGTGGTGCAACACCATCGAGTGTGCCCGCCTGTACTGACAGTGCTCGGTGAGTACCCGTGAAGACGGGAGCCCCTGATCAGAGGGCTACCAGGCTCATCGGAGCGGCCGTTCTTTGACAACTGAATGGGGATCACGCCGCCTCTCCTCGGCCAAGTAGGCGGCTACGCGGGACTCCCGCGTGACGTACAGCGCAAGCACAACCCTCCGTAGCTCAGCGCTGCGGCCGGTTGCCTCCGCTGCTCGTCTCGTACGAGCAGCGCTGAGGGGAGCCGGAACAGGCCGGACCTGAAACCGAGGGAGAACCTCGTGCAGAAGTACAGCTTCACCGCCGAAGAGCTCGCCGACGCCCTGGCTCCTGGGGAGATCACGAGCGCGAGCGGCACGTTGAGCGCATCCTCGCCGCAGGCCGCCAAGAAGGCGGTCGAGCGCAGCTTGCGCAGCAGGGGATACGAGCCGACCGGCAACATCACGATCACCCCGAAGTAGGCCTACCTGCCTGCCCCACCTACACCCGATGAACGGCGCGCGGCCCCGGAGGTGCAACTCCGGGGCCGCTGTTCGGGCCGTCCACCCTGTGAGAGGAACACGACCCAATGAGTCCCATCGTCACTGTTCAGGACGCTGTTACCGCGTTCGCCGACTTCATGGAGCCGACGGACGCTGAGTTGGACGCCATCGACCTGGAGATGCCGCTGATCCTGGCGGACGTCGACCTGTTGGACGCGCAGATCGTCACCCTTGACCACGCGCCGAACGAGGTGGACGCCCGCCGTATCCGCCGCGCCCGCCGCAAGGTGCTCGCCGAACGGCGCGCCCTGGTCAACCGCACCATCGACGTCATCACGGCGGGCGGTGCCGGATGAACGCCAAGACTGTGCTTCCCGCCGTCGCGATGACGGCGGTGTCCATGGTGCTCACCCTGGCCGTGGTCGTGATGTGGCTGGGCACGGCGATGCCGTGGCCGATCGCCCTGGTCGTCGGTCTCGGGATCGACGGCGGTTGGCTGGCCACCCTTGCCTACGAGCGGCGCCTTGCCGCGCAGGGTGACCACAGCCCCGCAGTCACGTCCGTGGGCTGGACGTTCGGTCTGGCCGCTACCGGAGTGCTGGTCGCGCACGCCCTGATGAGCGAGGCGAACACGGGCGCGTGGCTGGCTGTGGCGTGGCTGCCGATCGCGGCTAAGGCCCTGTGGCTGGTCCATGGGCTGTGGGAGCGCACCGCCCTCACGCCCCGGGCAATGGACGTCATCCGGGGCATTCAGCAGGAGGCCCGGGATGAGGCGGCCGTGGCCCGTGCCCGGCTGCGGTCGGAAGCGAGCACGGAGGAGACCCGGCTGACGGCCGTGACGCAGGCCGGTGCCCGCGTCGCACGTGTCCAGGCCAAGACCGCCGCCACCCTCGCCGGGGCGTGGTCGACGCTGGAGGCGGCGCGGCAGGGCGAGGACACCGGCAGGGCGCTGACCAGCGTGACGAGGGGCGTCACACCCGACGTCACACCCCGCTGGGAACTCCCCGTCTGGGGCCCGACTGAGACGGTCGCCGCACTCCCGTGGGAGGCCGCGCCCGCGCTCACGGATGAGGAGCTTGACGTGCTGGTCGACGAGATCCGGCACAGCGAGTCGCCCGCCCTGTCGTATCGCGAGATGGCGGTGCGCTTCCGGGCGGCCGGCCACTCCGCATCAGAGGTCCGCCTCCGGGCCGCGTGGAAGCGAGTGGAGGCCGCATGAGCAACTCCGACCTGCGCCGACTGGACCGGGCGATTCAGCAGACGGCCAAGAAGCTGGACGCGGTGCGTCGGGGTGAGTGGTGGCCGCTGAACGGCTCGGAGCGCCGCGCCATGGCCCGCGCCCTGGCTGGCGGTTCCTACCGCGTCGCCCGAGGCCGCAGCGCGGGCCGTGCCGAGGAGCAGATGGACTCCACCGGCTCCGCCGCCGAGATGCGGCTGAACGCGGAGCTGACCGCCCTGCACGGCGAGCGTCAGCGCCTGATCACCGAGGCCGCCCGCGCCAAGGCCAAGAAGAAGTCGTCCGGCTGGTTCTGACCAGCCAACCCCCCTCACGCCGGGGTGGCCGCTCTTTCCACGGACCCGGTCACCCCGGCACTCCTTCACTCCCGCCCCCGAAGGGGCAGTCAGGAGCAGTTCCAGCATGTCTGAGAACGTCGTTCACCTCCACAAGCCCACCGACCCCCCGGCCGACGACACGGCACCCACGGTGCTCACCGTCGTGCCCGACGCCCCGCCGGCGCCGCCCGTACCGCTGTGGGTCCGCTCCGGCCGCGCGGTCAAGAGCGCGGTGACCCACGAGACGACCAAGACCACTGTCCGCGCGGTGGCCCGGCACAGCCTCTACACCTTCAACGGCGGGCGGATCGTGGCCCGCCGGACCTGGGACGGCCGTACCGGGTCCCGCTACGAGCGGATGATCCGGGCGGCGGAAGCCGCGGGGAACCTGGAAGCGGCCGAAGAGTGGGAGGAGCGGTTGCAGCGCTTCCGCGCCGCCCGCCACCACCGCCGCATGGACCTGCTCCACTCCCCGGTAGAGGCCGCCAAGGGTGTCGCGGTCGGCGCCGGCATGAGCATCGGCGTCCTGATCGCCCTCGGAGTCATCATGGCCATCAACAACGGCCACGTCGGCGACGTCATCACCCCGCTCGCGGCCACCATCGACTTCATCGCCCTGCTCATCCGCATCGTGCAAGTCGTGTGGGGCCCGGCGCTCACCATCGGCCCGTTCCTCGCCCTGCTGGCCCTGTGGTCGGTCGGCAGCAAGCAGCACGCCGCACCCGCGTGGGCGCTGCCCGCCAACGTCCGGTCGGGCGAGGGGGAGCCGATCACCCCGTCCATCGTGGTCAAGGCCCTGCGCGACCTCGGCATCGCTCCGCTCAAGAACGCCATCAAGGAAATGGGCGACGCCGGCGCGTCCATGCTCGGACCGATCCGGATCGCCGGATGCGGCGTGGAAGTCGACGTGACGCTTCCGTCCGGGGTGGCCACGAACGAGGTGCAGAAGCGGCGCCGGAAGCTCGCCGAGAACCTGACCCGGCACGAGCACGAGGTGTTCATCACGATCCCCGAGGCGGCCCGCACGGTGCGGCTGTGGATCGCCGACTCGGGGGCGCTGGACGAGCCGATCGGCCCGTCGCCGCTGGTCACCGACGAGACGATGACCGCGAACTACAAGACCGGCAAGGCCCCTTGGGGGCAGGACCTGCGCGGTGATGCCGCCACGATCAGCCTGTATCAGCGGCACCTGCTGGTCACGGGTCTGTCCAACCAGGGCAAGACCGCCGCCCTGCGCGCCCTCGCTCTGTGGCTGGCGCTGGACCGGTCCGTGCAGTTCTGGATCGCCGACCTGAAGGGCATCGGCGACTGGGCCATGTTCGAGGGCATCGCGCAGGTGCTGATCGAGGGCCCGTCCGATGACCACGTCATCCAGGCGACCGAGATGGTCGAGGACGCGGTCGAGGAGATGAACCGGCGGATCGAGGAGCGCCGCCGTGACCCGAGCATCGTGTTCGAGCCGCTGATCGTGCTGGTGGACGAAGCACAGTTGGCGTTCATGTGCCCGGTCGTCGGCGACGACAAGCGGCCCTACGGCGGAGCCAAGGCAACGTCCCGGTACTTCATGGGCGTCCGCAAGATTCACAACCAGGGCCGTGCCGTCGACGTGCTGATGTGGCAGGGCACGCAGGACCCCACCGACCAGAACCTTCCCAAGCTCGTGCGGGAGGGCGCCCACACCCGCGCGTCCCTCGTGCTGGGCACCGAGTCCCAGGCCCGGATGGCGCTGGGGGACAAGGCAGTTGACGGCGGCGCCGCCCCGCACCTGCTGCGCCAGGGCTTGGACAAGGGCACGCTCGTGGTCGCATCGGACGGCATCACGATCCCCGCCGGGCAGGCGTCCATCACGGTGCGGACCCACTTCATCGACGACGAGCCGGCCGCCGAGGTCGCCGACCGGGCCAAGGCCCTGCGCGACGGCGTCGCCACCCTGCGCGTGGTCGACCAGGGAGAGGAGCGCGACGCGCTCGCCGACGTTGCTTCCGTCATCGGCGACGCGCCCCGGCTGCGGACGAACGAGGTTCTGAAGCGGCTGCACGCGCTGGCCCCGGACGTCTACGGCGACCAGTGGACCAACGACCGGCTCAAGAGCCTGTTGGAGGAGCACGGCGAGGAGCCGAAGAAGTCGCACGGGGTCATGGTCATCCACCGCGATCACGTCCTGCGGGCGCTCACCAACCGCGACGCCGAGGGTTCCGCTTCCGCCGCCGAGTAGCGGGGAGGCACGGCCGTCCGGTCCGGGGAGGCGGGGAGAAATCCCCAACCCCCTCCCCGGACCGCCTCCCCCGCGCTGATCAGCGAAAACACCGTTTCGGGGAGGCGGGGAGTCTCCCAGCTCAGACCCCCGAAACACCCCTCCGCACGGCATCCCGAAGGGGGTGCCTCTGCCTCCCCAACCGAGCACAGGAAGGGATTCCGCATGTACCCCGAACACACCCACCGTCCGCCCGCAGTTCGGGCCGTGGAAGTCCACCAGCCGCCCCCGCTCCCGCCCGCCGTCGCGTACCCGGCGCCGGTCGTACCCGTCCAGCCGGGCGCGGTGCCGGCGGTCGCGAGCATCGTCCTCCCGGACGGCCGCCTCGTCACCGGCTACGCCATCGACCACGCCCGCCCGGAGCCGGTGGCCGCCAAGCCGGCCGTCTCCCGCACGGCGGTCAACGTCGCCCTCGGAGGCGTCGGGTTCCTCGCGGTGTGCGGCGGACTGCTGCTGCTCACCTCGTTCATCGCCGCGCTCACCGCGTTCATCACCCAGCTCATCACCCTGGCCGCCGTCATCTTCGGCGGATGGATCGCCGTGCAGGTGCTCAGCGCGAGCGGCCACCGGGAGGGAACGACCGTCAACATCCGCAAAGCCGTGATCAAGCGCAACCACTTCCACGGCTAGCTACGCCAAGGGCGGCCCCCTCGTCTCGCCAAAGTCGCGGGGCCGCCCTTGTCCACCTGCCAACCACTTGACCTGTGGAGGTCTCCCAGCATGACGCAACCCGCCACCTTCCAGCGAGTGCGCGGCCACCGGCCGACGCTGCTGGATCTGTTCTGCTGCCAGGGCGGTGCCGCCAAGGGCTACGCCGACGCCGGTTTCGACGTGACCGGCGTCGACAAAGACCCGCAGCCCCGCTACCCCTTCCGGTTCGTCCAGGCCGACGCCATCGCGTTCGTTCTCGAACACGGCGCCGCGTTCGACTTCATCCACGCCTCCCCGCCCTGCCAGCACGACACCGAATGCCAGCGCATCCAGAACAACACCCATCCCGACCTCATCGCCCCCACTCGCAGCGCACTGGAGACCACCGGCCGCCCGTGGGTCATGGAGAACGTCCGGGGTGCGGCACCCAAGCTGCGTGAACCGGTGATGCTCTGCGGGCAGATGTTCGGCCTGGACAACTACCGGCACCGGTACTTCGAGCCCGGCGGCGGCTTCCGCCTCACCCAGCCCGGCCACCCGGCGCACCTGGTGCCGCAGGCCAAGATGGGCCGCCCCGTCCCGCCCGGCCACTACGGCCAGTTCGTCGGCAACTTTTCCGGTGTCCCCCTCGCCCGCAGGGTGCTGGGGGTGCCGTGGATGAACCGCGACGGCATCCGCGAGTGCATCCCCCCGGCCTACGCCCAGCACATCGGGTGCGCCGCACTCGCCCTGCTGGCCGCAACCGGCTGGGAGGCGGCGGCATGAGCGAGCACCTGATCCGTGCGGCCCTGGACGCCGCCGAACGCGGCTGGCATGTCTTCCCGCTCCGTCCCGGCACCAAGCGCCCCGCCCTCCACGGAGAGCAGCGCTGCCCCGGCACCGGGCCCTGCGCCGACGGGCACCGAAAGTGGGAGCAGCGGGCCACGACCGACCCGGACCGTATCCGCGCGACGTGGGCGCGGGCGCCGTTCAACGTCGGTATCGCCACCGGCCCTTCCGGGCTACTGGTGGTCGACCTGGACGTGCCCAAGGACAACAGCAGTTCAGACACGCCTTCCGGCGTGACGACCTTTGGAGCGCTCTGCGAGCGCGCCGGGCACGCCATCCCCGCCACCTACCGCACCCGGACCGCGAGCGGCGGTGAGCACCTGTACTTCACCGCACCGCCCGGGGTCCGACTGACCAACACCGCACGCACGGTGGCCGCTTCAGTCGACACCCGCGCATGGGGCGGCTACGTCGTCGCCGCCGGAAGCACCACCCCGGCCGGACCCTACGAAGCTCTGTGCGGCCCTGCGGTGGCCGCTGTGCCCGGATGGCTGCTGAGCATCCTCCGTCCTGCCCCCGAGCCGCCTGAGGCGCCGCCAGTGGCCACGATGGGGCAATCCCGCCGATACGCGGACGTAGCACTCGCCCGTGAGGCGCAGAACGTGGCGGGCGCCGTCCACGGCGGGCGCGAGGCCGCGTTGTTCCGGGCCGCGCGCGCCCTGGGGCGGTTCGTCGCGTGGGGCGACCTCCCCCGGCACATGGTCGAGCAGGCTCTTCAGGAGGCAGGCGAGGCGGCCGGCCTCACCGTCGCCGAGTGCCGCTCCACCCTCCGCAGCGCCCTGAACTGGTCCATCGCTCACAACCAGCGGCGGAGGACGGCATGAGCACCCCTCCCCGCCCCTCCCTGAAGAGCATCACCCCAACCGCGTCCGGGCCGTCCGCCGCCGGACCGGCCGCACCCCGGACGTCCGTTGGCGCCCCGAAGGGTGCCGCCCGTGAGGGCGTCGTGACAGCTCTTCGCTCGAACCGGCACGCGGTCACCGACCCGACGCCGGACCGGCCCGGTATCCGTATCTCCGCCCCGCCGGTCTACCGCCACCACTACGACGGCGCCCGCTGGTCCAAGCGCTACGGCGACACCCCCACCGCCGCCTACGCCTGCCCCTGCGGAGAAACCGGCACCGCCGCCGGCCAGCACAACGTGGCCGCGCTGGTCGCCGAGTACGACTACCACCGATCCACCTGCACCGGAACGCCCGCCGCCCCCACCGAAGGGAGGCCCGCCGCATGACCACCGCCATCGACGGCGCCGCGCTGCTGGACGAGGTGGAAGCCTTCCACCGCCGCTTCAACGTCTTCCCCACCGACGCCGCGTTCGTCGCAGTCGCCCTGTGGGACGCGCACGCTCACCTGCTCGACTGCTTCGACTCCACCCCCCGTATCGCCTTCCTGAGTCCCGAGCCGGGGTCGGGCAAGACACGGGCGCTGGAGATCGTGGAAACCCTTGTGCCGCAGCCGATGACGGCCGTCAACGCGTCCGCCGCCGCCCTGTTCCGGTCCGTCTCCGGGGCCAACGGCAAGCCCACGATCCTGTTCGACGAGATCGACACCGTCTTCGGCCCGAAGGCGGGGGACAACGAGGAGTTGCGCGGATTCCTCAACGCCGGACACCGCCGCACCGGGGTCACCTACCGGTGCATCGGCGACGGCGGCAACCAGACCGTGCAGGCGTTCCCCTCGTACTGCGCGGTGGCCGTCGCCGGTCTCGGCTCGCTGCCCGACACGATCCTGACCCGCTCCGTCATCATCCGCATGCGCCGCCGTGCCAGGAACGAGAAGGTGGAGCCCTTCCGGGCCCGCATCCACGAAGCCGAGGGACACAAGCTCCGTGACCGGCTCGCCGAATGGGCAGAGCACGCACGCGAGTTCGTCATGGGCGCGTGGCCCGACATGCCGGACGGAGTCGCCGACCGGCCGGCGGACGTGTGGGAACCGCTGCTCGCCGTCGCCGACGCGGCCGGCGGCCACTGGCCCGAGCGGGCCCGGGAAGCCTGCCTGACCCTGGTCAAAGCCTCCCGCGCCAACGACAAAGGCAGCATCGGCGTCCGGCTGCTGACCGACCTGCGCGACCACGTCATGGTCGGCATCGACCGCCTGCCCACCGTCGCCATCCTCGACCGGCTCAACGCCCTCGACGACGCCCCATGGGCCGACCTCCACGGCAAGCCCCTCGACAACCGGCGCCTCTCGAAGATGCTCGCCGAGTACATGACCGCCGACAACGAGCCCATCGCCTCCCGCAACATCAAGACCGCCGGAAGCGTCCTCAAGGGCTACTACTCCGCCGATCTCTGGGACGCGTGGGCCCGCTACTGCCCCCCACCCCCGGAAAGTCCGCTACCTCCGCTACCCGGCACCGAAAACGTGGCCTGACCAGCAGTGATGCGGTAGCGGCAAGCACCGAAACTTGCCGCTACCCCGCCGCTACCTATCCGCTACCGCTACCCCTTCCCGCTACCTCCAACAGGCCCCTGACCTGCGAGGTAGCGGCGGTAGCGGAAGTAGCGGCCCTCAGAGGTACCCCCTCCGTTGAACTCTGAGAAGGAGTCTTTGTCTTGGCTGGCACCGAGAAGCTCAAGCTCCGCGAAGTCCTCGAAGAGATCGAGATGAGCCGCGCCGCCTTCTATCGCATGCGCGCCCGCGGCAAGGCCCCGAAGCTCATCAAGCTGCCGAACGGGCAGATCCGCTGCCGCCGCAGCGACCTCGACGCGTGGTGGGCGAAGCACGAGATGAGCGCCTGAACCAGACCGCCCCGGAGGGGCCCCGCCGAGCGGAGGGGCCCCTCTTCTGTGAGGGAGATCAATGCATAGCTACGACGTGCGCCTCTGGAGCGTGCGCAAGCGCCCCAGCAAGGCCGCCCCGTTCCAACTGCGCTGGCAGGTCGACGGGACGGAGTACCAAGAGAAGTTCGCGACCAAGACGCTCGCGGACGCCCGCCGGGCGGAGCTGCTGACGGCGACCCGCAAGGGAGAGCCGTTCGACACCGAGACGGGGCTTCCCGTCTCGGAGGTGCGCGAGCGGAACCGTACGAGTTGGTACGCCCACGCCCGCGCGCACGCTGCCCGGAAGTGGCCGACAGCGGCGGCGAAGCACCGGGCGAGCATCGCGGAAAGCCTCACCATCGCAACGATGGCTCTGTGTCCGGCGGGCCGGGGGCGCCCGGAAGACGAGCTCTTGCGCCGTGCCCTCTACCAGTGGGGCTTCAACGCTGGACGTCACGACCAGGACCCGCCAGAGGCGGAGGCCAAGGCCCTGGCATGGGTGGAACGCAACGCGCCGGCCGTGGTCGACCTGGACAGCGCCAAGCGCGTGCGCACGGTGTTGGAGCACCTGGCCAAGCGGCAGGACGGGAAGTCGGCGGCTGCCAACACGTTCCGGCGCCGTCGCGCAGTGCTGAGCAACTGCCTGCGTCTCGCCGTCGAACACGAGTTGCTGCCCGGAAATCCCCTGCTCCGCGTGCACTGGGAGACACCGAAAGCGGTGGAGGAACTGGACGTGCGCAGCGTCGCCACGCCCGCGCAGGCAAGGGCGTTGCTGGACGCGGTCCGTGCGCAAGGGCCGCGCGGTGCTCACCTGGTCGCGTTCTTCGCGTGCATCTACTACGCGGCGATGCGCCCGGAAGAGGTGTCCATGCTGAGCGCCGACCAGTGCGACCTCCCCGCAGAAGGGTGGGGGCGGCTGATGCTCTCTGGCGCCCGGCCGCAAGTGGGGTCCGCGTGGACGGACGACGGCAAGCCGTACGAGGAACGGCAACTGAAGCACCGAGCCCGCCGTGCTGTCCGGCCCGTCCCCATCCCTCCGGTACTGGTCGCCATTCTGCGTGCCCACCTCGACGCGTTCGGGACCACGCCTGAGGGTCGGCTCTTCAGCGCCGTACGGGGCGGGCCGATCCGCTCGCAGGAGTACGGGGCCGCGTGGAAGGAGGCACGCCGGAAGGTGCTCACGCCCGCGCAGGTCGCCTCTCCGCTGGCCGCGATCCCGTACGACCTGCGGCACGCCTGCGTGTCGTTCTGGCTCCGCTCCGGGGTGAGCCTCGCCGAGACCGCCCGGCGCGCGGGGCAGAGCGTCGCCGTACTTCAGCGCTACTACGCCAAGGTTCTGGACGGGGAGGAAGCGAAGATGAACGCCCTGATCGAGCAGGGGTTGGCAGAGCACGAGGGCGAGGACGAAGGGCCCTGAATCCTGGCCGCAGGTTGGCCGCACGCGCTGGTCAGGAGTGGGATACCGCCGAATCAGGGTGAGACAGGGTGCACAGAGAAGGGGTGCCGCTCCGGAGAGGGCACCCCTTCTGACCTGCAACCTTCTGACCTGCTGCGGTGGGTGTGGGATTTGAACCCACGGTGACATCGCTGCCACGACGGTTTTCAAGACCGTTCCCTTAGGCCGCTCGGGCAACCCACCTGCGCCCCTGCCCACCTGGGGTGGAGCGGGTACAGCGTACCGGCCACGAGCTTGCAGCGGGGAGCATGGTCCACACGGGGTCGAGAAGCGGGCCGTAAGGCCACCCGGCCGGTGTCGATCCCGCCGGTGCTCGTGCGCCTGGTCCGCGAGCACGTCAACGGGTTTGGCACCGCCGAGGACGGCCGGCTGTTTCCCGTGGCCCAGGGCCGCCATCTGCTCTCCAAGGAGTGCGCAGAGGCGTGGAAGGCGGTCCGCCTCGCAGTGTGGTCCCAGGTCACGCGCGTCCTGCGCATGGAGACACTCGCCGCCCCCGCGGTCGCGACGGCTCTCGGCACGGGTATGGCCCTGCTCACGCCGACCGCCTTCGCCGCCGGATCACCGGCACGCTCACCCGCACCTCTTGCCGCTCACCCACACCGGCGTGCTCGCACCCACGGCCGTACTGGCACTGCCGCCACGGCGCTCCCCGCCCGGCCGGCCCTCCGCCGGAACCCGCTGAGGTGATCGGCAGCCGTCAATGCCCCCGACGCGACGCGAGGAGCAGCAACCTCCGTTCTGTTACCCCGAGTTGTTCATGTCACGGGACTGTGACGGGGTCGTCCTGGATCAAGGACCGAGGCATCCGTTCGGGTTCCGGCCCCCTCATAGTCGTCAAACAGGCGCTGAGGAACCGACCACACCTCAGCACCAACCAATCGACTACACAGGGGAATCGACCCATGACCCGCAACCGTCGCAAGGCCTTCCTCGTCTCCGCCGCGCTCCTGGGCGGCACCCTGCTGATGACGGCGTGCAACCAGGGCGACGACGCCGCCGGCAGCTCCTCCGGCAAGGCCGACGCGACCGCGGCGGCGGACAAGTCCGGCGGCAAGGGCGTCAGCGGCACCTTCGCGGGCGGGTCGGTGAAGTACCTCGCGTCGGGCAAGTACATCGTCAGCGTGTCCGGCAAGTCCGACCAGCAGTTCTGGATCGCGGACGACACCAAGATCCTTGGCGCGGGCACCATCTGCGGCGAGGCCGGGTCGAAGGTGGACGCCCCGTGCGAGGAGACCGACCTGGAGACCGCCACCAAGGGCGGACGCTCCGTCGACGCCGATGTGGTGATGAAGGACGGCGCCGCGACGGAGATCACCGAGCGCCGCGCCTCCGCGTCCTCCTCCGGCGGCGGCAGCACGTCCGAGCCCGGGAGCACGTCCGGCGGCAGCACGCCCGACGCCGGGAGCACGTCCGACACCGGCGAGACCGTCGTGGACGGCCTCAACAAGGGCAAGGGCGTCAACGGCACCTGGTACGGCATCGTGCGGTACGTGGCGCCCGGCAAGTACCTGGTCGACGGTCCCTCGGCCCAGGGCTCCGGCGGAGAACAGCAGGCCTTCTTCCTCGCCGAGGACACCGTGATCCTGGGCGGGGGCCAGATCTGCGGCACCGCCGGCTCGAAGGTGGACGCCCCGTGCGAGGAGGCCGACCTGGAGAAGGCCGCCAAGAAGGGCGTGGAGGCCGAGGTCGTGATCGAGAACGGCATAGCCACCAAGATCACTGACGGTGCGATCCTCTGATCCTTCAGCTCGCAACGAACAGAGGCGGGGGGGGGGGGGGCGAGAAGACGGCCCCACCCCCCCCACCCAGGAGGCGGGGGGGGGCGCCCGGCCCCCCCCCCCGCGGGGCCGGGCGCCACCCACCCCGGGG
>NZ_JBHXSG010000008.1:54839-59719 GCF_042714835.1 Streptomyces sp. NPDC058678
ACTATTATCTTTTTGTTTCTTAGTTTGTTTACTTACTGACCAAACCACAGTGGGCGCTCCCCCGTCACCCAGTCCTCCCGCCACCCCGCCTCTCTCGCTGACGCGTCTCGGCGACTCCGGCCCCACTCGCCGTAGAGGCCGCGACACACCTCCGCGTGGCCTTCGGCGTGGGGCGGTGTGGGTCAGCTGTCGCCGGTGCGGGAGCCGAGGGTGAGTTCGACCGTGTGGGTCTTGCCGCCGCGTTCGTAGGTGACGGTGACCTTGTCACCGGGCTGGTGGGTCCAGATCTCGCCGATGAGGGTGGGGCCGGAGTCGATCACCCGGTCGTCGAGCTTGGTGATGACGTCGCCGGGCTTGAGGCCGGCCTTGGCGGCGGGGCCGCCCGCCTCGACCGGGTCGGAGCCGCTGGCGCCCTGTTCGGTGATCTGGGCGCCGCCGGTGCCGTCCTCCAGGGAGACGGACGCGCCGATCTTGGCGTAGACGGGCTTACCGGTCTTGATCAGCTGCTGGGCGACGTACTTGGCCTGGTTGATCGGGATGGCGAAGCCGAGGCCGATCGAGCCGGACTGGCTGGTGCCGCCGAGGCCGCCGCCGCTGCTGGACTGGATCGCGGAGTTGATGCCGATGACGTTGCCCTGTGCGTCGAGGAGCGGGCCTCCGGAGTTGCCGGGGTTGATCGACGCGTCGGTCTGCAGGGCGCTCATGTAGGACGCGTTGCTGCCGGTGCCGTCGCTGGAGGCGACCGGGCGGTTCTTCGCGCTGATGATGCCCGTCGTGACCGTGTTGGAGAGGCCGAAGGGGGCGCCGATCGCGATCGTCGAGTCCCCGACCGCGACCTTTTCCGAGTCGCCGAGGGTGAGCGGCTTGAGGTCGGAGGGGGCGTTCTTGAGCTTGATGACCGCCACGTCGTAGCCCTGCGCGTGGCCCACGACCTCCGCGTCGTACTTCTTGCCGCTCGGGAAGGTCGCCGTGAGCTTGCCGCCGTCGACCGCGTCGGCCACCACGTGGTTGTTGGTGACGATGTGGCCCTCGGTGTCGAAGACGAAACCGGTGCCGGTGCCGCCCTCGCCGCTGGTGGACTCGGCCTGGATGGTCACGGTGCTGGGCAGCGCCTTGGCGGCGACGCCGGCGACCGTGCCGGGGTCGCGCTTGACGGAGCCGCCGCTGTCGGAGGCGGAGACGGTGGTGGAGGAGCTGCTGTCGTCGTTCTTGGCCAGGGTGTAGCCGAGACCGCCGCCCAGGCCGCCCGCGACCAGCGCGGCCACCAGGACGGCGGCGACGAGGCCGCCGCGCCCGCTGCGGGGCTTCGGCGCGGGCTGCTGGTAGGCGGCGCCCCAGGCGGCTCCCGCGCCGCCGGAGCCGCCGCCTGCGCCACCGTCCGAGTACGGGGAGCCGCCGGAACCGGCATCGGCGTACGACGGGGTGGCGGGGGGCGGCGGGGGCGGCCAGGCACCCTGCGGTGCGGAGCCTTCCTGCGGAGTGCCGCCGTGTCCGGCCGCGGCGTAGGCGGGGGCCTGGCCCGCGTGCACCAGCTGCTCCTGGGCACCGGAGGCGCCCTGCGACGTCGGCGGAAGCGGAGTCGTCCGGGCGCCTGCGTCGGGAGCGGCGGGCTCCTGGTGCGCCGGAGCAGCGGGAGCATCCACCGGCACGGGGGGTGCGGACGGGGCGGGGGGTACCGCGGTGCCCTCGTTCTCGGTGCTCACAGCTTCTCTCCTCGGTCCACGGCTGTTGTTGTCGGTCGCACTGGGGTCACGCGCTACACGCTTCGCGTTGGTCGACGGTCCGGCGCGATGCAGCTGTGCATGTGTTCGTGCAGGTGTTTTTGTATGCCGTCAGCTTTTCCCACAGGCCGTCAGAGCACCATAAGCGGTGCCTGTGGGTCTGCGGCCATTCTTTATATAGGCCATGCAGGACATACAGGGCGCAATCCCAGGGCCTCCGTTCGCACGCGTACCCCCCTGCGGTGGCACCATGACGCGGTGACCCATGTACGACAGCACCGGATTCAGGTCGTCGCCCACCGCGGAGCCTCCGAGGAGGCCCCCGAGCACACGCTGGCCGCGTACAGGAAGGCGATCGAGGACGGCGCCGACGCCCTCGAATGCGATGTACGGCTGACCGCGGACGGCCATCTCGTCTGCGTCCACGACCGTCGCGTCAACCGTACGTCCAACGGACGCGGAGCGGTCTCCGCTCTGGAGCTCGCCGATCTCGCCACCCTGGACTTCGGCTCGCGCAAGACCCGGGACTTCTGGCGCACGCGCGACGAGGAGCCCGACTGGGAGTTCCGCCCCGAGGACCGCGAGGACACCTCCGTGCTCACCCTGGAGCGGCTCCTGGAGCTCGTCGCGGACGCGGGGCGCCGGGTGGAGCTGGCGATCGAGACCAAGCACCCCACGCGGTGGGCGGGGCAGGTCGAGGAGCGGCTCCTGGAACTGCTGAAGCGGTTCGGGCTGGACGCCCCGGCGTCCGCGGCCGAGTCGCCGGTGCGGGTCATGAGCTTCTCGGCGCGCTCACTGCACCGGGTGCGGGCCGCCTCACCGACGCTGCCGACGGTCTATCTGATGCAGTTCGTCTCGCCCCGGCTGCGGGACGGCAGGCTGCCGGTGGGCGTGCGGATCGCGGGTCCCTCGATGCGGATCGTGCGCAATCACCCGGCATACATCGAGCGTCTGAAACGAGCCGGCCACCAGGTGCACGTGTGGACGGTGAACGAACCCGAGGACGTCGATCTCTGTGTCGGCCTGGGCGTCGACGCCATCATCACCAACCGCCCGCGCGCGGTGCTGGGCCGGCTCGGCCGCTGACGCACGCGCGTGTGACGCACGACTCCCGACCCACGTGTGACACACGACTCCCGACCCACGTGTGACGCACGACTCTTGACCCGACAGCCCCACCGGCCCCATCCTCCGATCCCGGCCACACCGTCGAAATCCAGCCAGGCGGCTACAGGGAGTGCTCCGGCGCGTTCGTTCCGTGTTCGAGCGTTGCGAATGCGTCGCCGGACGTGCGTCGGCCGGTTTCCGGTACAGGCCAATGGGGCATCCACACCGTGGCGTGGGGCAAAGGAGGTCTCGGGGGTGGCGTTGGTGGTGGCACAGGAAGTGCCCACGTCGTCGAGCATGGCCGTACCCCATGGCCCTGCGGGCGTGGGCAAGGCAAGACACCGTATGCGCATCCAGTTGCGCAGGGGCGGTGTGTCGGAAACGGTCATCGACGACGCCGTGCTGATTCTTTCCGAACTCTTGAGCAACGCGTGCAAGCACGGCCGGCCGCTGGCCCTGGCCGGCGACGGCGACGTCCGGGCCGCATGGCGGGTGGACGCGGGCGGCAGACTCACGGTCGAGGTGACGGACGGTGGCGGGCCCACCCGCCCGGCTCCGGCCACGCCCTCGGTCACCGCGCACGGCGGCCGCGGGCTCAACATCATCACCGCGCTGGCCGACGACTGGGGCGTACGGGACGACACCCGTGGCGAGATCACCGTGTGGGTCGTCGTCCACAGTGACGTGCACGATCCGGACGCCGGACACCGCCGGGACGACTTCGCCCCCCGCTCTCCCGCTCTCGACTTCGCTCGAGCAGGAGGGACCGCCGAGTCCTCCGGAGCACCGTCGGTCTCGGCGATACCCGAGATGGCCGAGCTGAACTTCGCGGACGCCTTCGACGACCTGGACTGAAAACCGCCGGTCCCGCGGGGTCCGGCACGTTCTCCACGGGGCGGCACGTGGGCCGCGTTGTCCACAGGCACCGGTCGTTGATGACGCAAACGGCTAGGCTCGCGCCAGTACGAGACGAGCCGTAACCGGGAGACACCCACGATGGCCAAGAAGCGACCCCAGACGAAGGCCAAGCGGCCGCAGATCAGCGACGGTGAGGTCCCGGTCGTCGGTGCCCGTGAGCCCTGCCCCTGTGGCAGCGGCCGCCGATACAAGGCCTGCCACGGGCGGGCCGCCCAGCATGCCGTGACCGAGCTGGTGCAGCGCCCGTTCGAGGGGCTGTCCGGCGAGTGCGACTGGGTGGCACTGCGTGAACTGGTGCCGGCCGCCACGGTCGGGCTGACACTGAAGGGCGGCCTCCCCGAGGGCGTCCCGTCGGTCACGCTGGCCACGGTCCTGCCCATGGCCTGGCCGGCGCTGCGCCGCGACGACGGCTCGGTCCTGCTCGGCCTGCAGAACGACACGGCGTCGGGCGACATCAGCCGCGACCTCGCCGACACCCTCCAGCGTGCGCTCACCGCGGACCCGGGCACGCCGGTCCAGTCCCGCCGCGCCCCGGCGGACGGTCCGCGACTGCAGGAACTCCTCGACCCCGAAGGCGCGTTCGAGCCAGTTGTGCACCCGGGCTTCGAATTCTGGGTCCCGGACGCGGAGAACGCCACGCCGGAGGTGACCGCCTCCCTGGAGCGGGCCAACGCCGCGGCCATCCCGACCGTGCGGCTGACCGGTGTGGATGCCGCCTACTGGTGCGAGACGCCGGACAAGAACCACCTGCGCTGGGTGATGCCGTACCCGGAGGAGCAGCTTCTGGACGCCCTCGCGCGGCTGCACGCGGCGGGCCGGTCGAGCCTTGGGGAGGGCACCCGTCTCGTGGGGTCCTTCCGCGCTCACGGGCTCACCGTGCCCGTCTGGGACCTGCCGAGCGCGGTCACCGCGGAGGACATCGAGAAGCCGGCCGCCGAGTTCGCCGAGCGCCTTGCCGACGCGCTGGCCACGGACGCACCGCTGACCGCGGACGAGCGCCGCGCGCGCGGCGGACTGACCAACCGGCAGGTCACGCTGAGTTGACGTGGGACGTGGGGGGGGGCGGGGGGGGGGCCCCCCCCCCCCTACCTGGCGGGGACAGTCAGGCCTGGATGATCGGCTCACGCGTGAACC